>CAYGRY010000168.1:0-1505 GCA_964352405.1 uncultured Halobacteriovorax sp. | reverse complement strand
TTAAGAACTGGAAAGTTAGAAAACTTTGAACAAAAAAAGAAAGAGCTAGAAAGAACCTACTCGAGAGGTTTTTATAATGGCTGGCTTGACGGAGTTGAACATCAACAGCTTGTTGGTGGTAGCTACTCCAATCACCGCGGTCAATATTTAGGCAAACTTGAAAAAATAGAAAAGAATCAAATCGTTATTAAAACGACTGAGCAAATTGAAAATGGCTGTGGGCTTTTTTTCTCAGGTCTTGGGTCTGGAAGCTTTGTTTATAAAGTTCAGTATCAAACAGATTCCGTCATCATTGAACTGGCTAAAGACTTTGCACTATCTAAACTTTCAGTTGGCGAAGATGTTTACTTAAATAAAGATCCTGCCCTTGAAAAAGACTTGGCCAAAAGTTGGAAAGAAAAAGATAGGCTCAAAAAAATACCTCTTTCAATAGAAGTTACTGCAAAGCTTGGCTCTCCTATTCGAGTTAAGGCCAGTGACGCAAAAAATATTGTTCACGTCACTTCCAGTGAGCCTATCCAAACAGCGCAAAAAAGTGGCGCGACTAAAGAAGATATCATTAAAGGCATTAGTGGCTTTGGTGCAAGTGTTTATGAAGTTGAGTCTATTGAGATTGAAGCCGATCAAGATTTGTTTATCCCCAATCAACTTTTAAAGACTTTAAGAAAAGAGATTATTCAAAAACTCAATGAGCTTAGAACTCGAGTTGAAACAATTGATTTTAAAGAAGTCTCAACTAAGATCGAATCTCGTTTTAAAGTTAGTGATGCTAAAACGAATGTTCTTCTTCGCGATCAAAACCAATTGATTCAATTTCTTCATGCCGCTGGTAAAGATATATCGTTTGAAGCCGACATGCTGGGCACAATCACTCTCGACTTTGAGTTTGGAAAACATTATCAAGAAAGTCTTAAGCTTATTCGTGACCACGGTTTTAAAGCAGCGATTGCGACAACCCGTATCTTAAAACCAAAAGAGTATCATCACCTTAAAGTGATTGAGCGCTTAGCTCCTGATCAAATTTTGATTAGAAATCTTGGCGCTTTAAACTTTTTAAAAGAAAGTGGAATTTCTCTTCGTGGGGATTTCTCATTAAATATCACCAATTCATTAACCGCAAATTATCTTAAGCAGAAAAAATTAGACTCTATCACCTTGGGGCTTGATCTGAATCAATGGCAAGTTGATGATATGCTTGATCATTGCCCTGGTGATTGGTTTGAAGTGATCGTTCATCAGCATATGCCCGAGTTTCATATGGAGCATTGTGTGTTTGCCGCCTATATGAGCCAAGGCTCCAGCTTTAAAGACTGTGGTAAGCCTTGCGAGAAACATAAAGTTTCACTTAAAGACTCCTATGGAAATATCCATCACCTCGCTGCCGATCACGAATGTCGAAATACAATGTTTAAAGCTGAAGCACAGGTGGCCGTCTCTCAAGTCAATCAATGGCACTCAAAAGGTGTTAATCAATTTAGGATTGAAGGACTTTGGGAAGATGGAGC
>CAYGRY010000167.1:0-1536 GCA_964352405.1 uncultured Halobacteriovorax sp. | reverse complement strand
AGAAGTATCAGGCATTATTTCAAGATTAGATAAGATTATTGATTCAGACTTTGGACCAAATTTAGAAGGTGAGGGACTGTCATTTAAAGAAGTTTGGAGCAATCAAAAATGCGTCTATATTGGGTTACCCGTGCTTGGCTATCCCATGAGTGCCAGAAGTTTAGGTAAAATCATCATGGGGGATCTCGCCCATGCAGTTTATCAGAAGTATCGAAATGCAAATAGTAAGAAAGCCATAAAGCAAGGCGCTATTGGCGTTTATATTGATGAACTGTCGGCGGTGATTACAGAAGAGTTTATTGAGCTTCTCAATAAGTGTCGTGGTGCTCAGATGGAGCTAACGTTCGCTTTTCAATCCCCGAGCGATATAGAAAAGGTGAGTCCTGAATTAAAAGATCAGATCTTTGAAAATGCGAACAATTGGTTCATTTTAAAACAGCGCATGGCCAGTTCCGCAACTGAGCTTAGTGAAGCGATTGGAACAAAGGCAGGCGCAAAGCAAACACTAAGAGTTGAAAGCGGAGTAAAGCAAGATCAAGGCAGTACACGCGATGTTGAAGAATTAATTGCGCATCCTAATATCATAAAAAACCTTTCACCGGGGCAATGTATTCTTTTGAGGCAAGGGCCTGTGAAAATTGATCTGATCAATATTAAGTACATGAGTCCAGAGATTGTTGCGAACAACGTAGCGATTTTGAAAACGATTGGACTAGTTAAAAAACAAGCAGTCCTTGTCAAAGTAATCGAACAAAAACAAGAAACAATTCCATTTCATAAAACAACGGGAGGTCAAAGTGGCGAGAAGAACCCTGATCTTGGCGAATGATTTAGACATATTAAATGAGGTGGGGCGCTGGAAGATTACTAATCTTCAAAACCTTCACCATCAAGTTGCTGCCAATATGACCTTTAGTCCATTTGCGAGAAGGATTAAAAAATTAGAAAAATTAGGTTTAATTAAGACCTTTAATTTGATTGATCGTAAAAGAAAGTACCTTGGACTAACTGAGCAAGGTGCCAAAATATCGCGATTTAAAAACGTCTATGATGCTAAGTCAGACATGATCAATCACGACTTAATTGTAACTAATGTACTTAAAGAGCTTTTAGAGTTTGAGGACATCTTAGATGGAATGGTCTACCACGATCAAGGTTTAAGTGTTGCCCCCGATGCCATTGCAACGATTCGTCGTGGTGGTAAAAATCTTAGAATGGCAGTTGAAATTGAGTTAACACAAAAAAATAAACGTCGGTTTACTAACAAATTTGAAAGTTATGGCAAGAGTCAGGACTTTCATTTTGCCATGTATGTCTTTAACTCGCGCTCGGTGATTCGAGCTTATGCCACAGGACTAAAAAGTATGAGCAAGGAAGTTCAGGACAAAATACTACTTTGCTTTGATAAAAGTTTGAGTTTTAGAAACTTTGATTATCGGCAAGCACTTTATTGGTATCAAGGCAAAACGCAGAGTTATAAAGATCTTTTTGAGTGAGTTTTTCAAGGTCACATAGGTGGTCACATAACGCTTTATA
>CAYGRY010000166.1:0-1742 GCA_964352405.1 uncultured Halobacteriovorax sp. | reverse complement strand
TGAAACCTTATTAAAGTATCGCTAAATTGGACCTTCTAACGAAGGTCCTTTTTTTTATGAAAAAACAAACTCTTCCCTTTGGGATAAAATTCTTCATCTTCACTGTCATCATCGTGGCTACGGTTTCATATGGTCTGTATGAAAAAGGCAAATACGATGTTCTTAAAAGAGTCAGCAGTGAGCCTATTTTAAAATCAATGCCTGATTTTCAAGTTTCACTTCTTGATCAAGATGCCATGCTTGAAGGAAAACAGTGGTTGGCTGAATCTCCTCGCGGTGGATTTATTCATTTTTGGGGAACCTGGTGTGCTCCATGTGAAGCAGAGTTTCCTGCTTTCTTAAAATTTGCCAAAAAGTTTGAACAACAAAATGTTCGCTTTTTATTGATAGCTGTTAATGATCAACGAAAAGACGTGCTTAAATTTTTAAAACGTTTTCCAGACATTTCAACTAACGTCACTATCGTGATCGATGAAAATAACTCCGCTATGCCTAATTTTGGAACAGTGAAAGTTCCAGAAACATATCTTTTTGCACCCAATGGAAAGAACTTGAATAAATTTGTCGGCCCGCAAGAATGGCAATTAGATTCCTATGTGACGAGAAGTCAGGCACTTTTATCGAACGCACCTGTCAATAGTATAGACGTAGAAAGCCATTGAAATTACAGTGATTTTGCCATAATTCACTTTCTTAGCTCTAAAGAAAGTGTTCAAGTTTTGATTAATACCTGCCGAAAAGTTGGACAGTCTCGGACATCAAGTGTCCAAATCGCGACGATCGCGGCAAGGAGCAGGAAATGGTCAACTGGAATGATATTGGAAATCTTCACGTCATCACTAAGATGGAAGAAATTCTAAGCAATTGGTTTGGAACTGAGCTGTATTGGACAGATGTTCACGGCAAGATCCACAGTGGTCATCTTGATAAAGATTATAATTTTAAAAGTCACTTCATGAAAGTTCAGATGAAAGAAATGAAGTATGGCTATGAGTATCTCTCGCAGGACATCGAGCGAGTGACTGAAGAAGTAACCGATGCCAAAGAAGGACGAGTTGTTTTTGAATCGTTCTTTAAAGGTATTTACGGTGTTTGCTCAAAAGTCGAAATTGAAGGAGAGTATGTAGGCGCTGTATTTGCGTATCCATTTCTTCAAGACAATGTAACTGAAAAAGATATTGAGGCGATCGTCGCTCAGATGGTTGAGTGTGGTATGACTGAAGCAGATGCGACTAACGCTGTTTCTCATATGAAGAAGCTTTCAAAAGCGGATGTTGAGTATCTTAAAGAGCTGGTTGATCTTTGTAGTGAAGAGATCTCGACTTATCACTTTGAGATTTCAAAACGTGAAGAGCGTATTCAGGAGCTTAATAGCGAGCTTGGTGAAAAGTATCGCTACCATTCAATGATTGGTCGCTCAAAATCAATGCAAAAAGTTTATTCACTTCTTCAAAAGATTTCATCTTCTGATGCTTCAGTGATGATTCAAGGTGAAAACGGTACAGGTAAAGAACTTGTGGCCAAAGCTGTGCATTTTAACAGCCCAAGAAAAGATAATACATTCCTGGCCGTGAACTGTTCGGCTTTTAACGATAACCTTCTTGATAGTGAACTTTTTGGTCACGTGAAGGGTGCCTTTACTGGTGCGGTTAAAGATAAAAAAGGCCTGTTTGAAACGGCCAATTGCGGAACACTGTTTCTGGATGAAATCGGGGATACTTCACTTTCAATGCAAGTAAAGC
>CAYGRY010000165.1:0-1766 GCA_964352405.1 uncultured Halobacteriovorax sp. | reverse complement strand
CCGATGCCTAAAAAAGATCAGCGTATTACAAAAGTCTTTAAGAAGCCTGAAATGTTCTTAGAGGCAAAGTGTAGCGTTCACCCTTGGATGGGAGCTTATATCGGAGTTGTCGATCATTCATACTTTGATGTTTCAAGCGAAGATGGAACTTTCAGTATAAAAGAGCTTCCAGTAGGAACTTATGAGTTAGAAGCTTGGCATGAAGTTTATGGAACACAAACGCAAACGATTAATGTGACTGAAGCGGGGATGACTCCAGTTCAATTTACATTTAAGAGATAGGATTTAATGATGATTAGTACTCATATTCTAGATACAAGCAGTGGTCAGCCAGCTGCTAATGTTAGCGTTCACCTTGAAAAAAGAGTGGATGGTGATTGGAAGACATTGGCTAAAGAACTTACCAATACTGACGGACGTATTGCTTTTGATTGTCCTTATGAGGCTGGAGCATACAGACTTCTTTTTGCTGTTGAAGACTATTTTAAAACCAAAAAAGTTGAATCTTTCTTTTTGATCACGCCTGTTGTTTTTAATATTACAGACACGAAAAGAAAGTATCACGTTCCTTTGCTTGTTAACCCTTATGGCTATTCTACTTACCGCGGAAGTTAATCAGTGGCTCAATACTTAGACATTCCTTACTACCAAGACTACCTTTCTAAAGAAATGCTAGCGCATTTACTTTCAAAGTCTAATAATGTCGCGCCTAATCTTGAAATGGTTGGCTCTCCATCTGGTCTTGAAAATAAAGATTCTTTGCAGTTTTTATGTGAGCTTTATGATCTTGTAAAAGATGACCTGGCTAAAGTTCTACACAATAGAATTGATGATAGAAAATTTATCGATCAAAGAGTAAAAGCTCTTTATCAGTACAATAAAGAAAACGGCACGAGCATTGATAATGCCGATTATGAAACAATCCTAGGTCTTGAAGATAGTAATGGGCGAGTGGTTATTGGGCCTCTGCAAGAAAACTACGCTAAGACTTCAAAACAAAACACAGTCGCACCAATCCCAAGTTACTTGCAAGGTCACCATATTACCTTATTTGGACCACCTGATAGTGCGAAGATGTCTGTAAACGCCATGAACTCCTATCATCGCATCCTTACTGATGAACCAAGTGTTGTGGCCGAACTATTAAAAGACTTTAAAGATGCTCCAAAGTGGGGTGCTGATAACGAAGACTCAAAAACTCCTATGCATGCTGATCTTGTAAGTGCAGGGGATAATTTAACAAAATGTTTTAACCGTAATATCGATTTTATCGATGAGCGTGGGAAAGAATATAAATTAGAAAAAAATAATCTGGCCTTGCCTATAAAACGCTTTCCAGGTTTAGCTCTGCCATCATTCTTTCTTTTTTATAAGAAGAACCCAATTCCACTTCATATGTATGATTTTGCTCTGCATATGTTCGCCAATTGGAATAATCCTGAAGCGCTCGTGTTTTATGTGCCTAAATTAGAAAACGAAGAAGAAGCTCGTTATATCCATACTATGCTTGAAGCTTGTGAGAAGCTTCTGGTAAATCGTCACCCTGAATATCAAATGGGTACGATCCGTTTAATGATCGTACTTGAAAATCCACGCGCAATTTTACGTGTGAACGAAATTATGGATGAACTACACCCATACTTTGCCGGAGCTTCTCTAGGTTGGCATGACTATCTAGGCTCAACCGCCAGACTTTTTAAAGAAGATGGCAATTACCGTATTCCAGTTAAAGCAGATCCTAATATCGTTATTAAATATATTAAAGC
>CAYGRY010000164.1:0-1783 GCA_964352405.1 uncultured Halobacteriovorax sp. | reverse complement strand
GCCGTAAGCATCAGCGTTTTGCTACAACAGCAGTTAAGCGTGCTCGTCAGATGGCCCTAATCAGCCACCTTTCAAACCGCATTGCTGATAAGCTTTAGGTTTTTGATTTAGAGTGGAATTATGACAATGAGTCGAGAAGATATTAACAATTATGCAAGAACAAGCTCAGCCAAAAGAGTTAAAATCTTTGGCGAATTGACTTGGTCGAAGCTCCTTTTATTAGGGCTTATTGCAGCGTTGTTTTCTTACGGTCCATTATCATTATTCGCACCAGTACCTTTAGCTCTTGGTATTTTACTTTACGGACGTTTAAAAACTGTTCTTATGGTTTTAGGATTTGCAGCTGTCTCATTAGCACTTCAGGCTTATTTGCCTCAGGCGACTTGGATGGCCATTTCTCTTGGAACATCAGCTCTGTTTGCAGGGTTAGTTTCACAGATTATTTTAAGCAGATCTGAACCAACCAGAGGACTTATTTTTTACGGGACTTCACTTGCGCTAACTCTTGTGGCCATTGTTGCTGCAATTGTTTGGATCAGTGGTGTTGATCTTTCAAATGAGATTAATACTAATGTCGCAACGATGTTTCAGTCAGTTCGTGAACAAAATGCTGAAGTTATCTCAGGCGGTGGAGAAGAAGCGAGAGTACTTGCTGATTTTCTTTCTAAGCCCGAAGCTTTTGCTAATGACATAATGAATTGGTCATTTGCTTTTCTATTTGTTGGGATTCATTTCACTCTTTGGGTTGGAATGTTCATGATTCTTAGAAATTCATTAGTATGGAGAATTCGTCACGCTTACCCGTTTGGTTTAAAAGATCTTGTTCGCTATAAAGTTCCAGACTCTTTTGTTTGGCCTTTAATCGCGGGTCTAGCTTTATTTCTTGGAGCCGAAGCAATCGCTCCTTGGGCCGAAGTAATAGGCGGCAATATCTTAGCTTGTTTAGGTATCTTTTTCTTTTTTCAAGGATTCGGTGTTTTTGTTGATCTATTAAGCTTTCTTGGAATCAAAGGATTCTTTAGAAGTATTTTAATCGTCAGCACCGTGTTTATGGGATGGAAAGTTTTGGTTCTTGCCGGACTTTTCGATATTTGGGTGGATTTCCGCCGCTTTATGAAAACTAAAAAAAATGATGAAGGAGATAGTTTATGAAAGTCATTCTGACGGAAAAGGTTCCGACTCTTGGCAACGTAGGCGAGATCGTTAATATCTCTGCTGGTTATGCACGTAACTTTGTAATTCCTAATAAGCTTGGCGTTATTGCTGATGCTGGGAACGCAAAGGCACTAGCAAATCAACAGAAAGCTCTTGCCAAAAAAGTTGCAGAACAAAAAGCTGATGCCCAAGCGCTTAAATCAAAAGTAGATGGTTTAACTCTTGAGTTCGTTAAAAAAGCTGGAGCAAATGGTAAACTTTTTGGTGCCATTACAACTCTAGACCTTTCTAATGAACTGAAAGGCAAAGGTATTGAGATTGAGCGTCGCTTAATCACAGTAAACAATGCGATGAAAAACCTAGGAAAGTTCACTGCTAAAGTAAAACTATTCCAAGGTGTTGAAGCTGAGTTTAAAATCAATATCGTTATGGACCCAGCACAAGCTGAAGAGCTTAAAGCGAAGCAAATCGCTGCTGAAAAGCGTAAAGAAGAAAAAGCTGCTGCTGCTGCTCTTGCTGCTGAAAACGGCGAGGAACCAGCAAAAGAAGACGCTACTGTGGAGCAAACAGAAGATCAAAGACTTGCTGCTCAGGCTAATGCGATTCTTAGAAGCTAAGTCTATAATAC
>CAYGRY010000163.1:0-1801 GCA_964352405.1 uncultured Halobacteriovorax sp. | reverse complement strand
CTTGTTAAATTGATGTCAATCGTTGCTCTTGTTATCGCTCCACTTCTCTAATACTTCTTACTATGTAAGAATCAAGCCCAAGGGAAACCTTGGGCTTTTTTTATGCAAAAAAAATATCTCTTTATTATTTTCATTTGTTCATTTGCACTGGCTTATCGCTGGTTCATCACTGATGACATCAAAACCTCCGAGCCAATACAAGAAACGCTTCCAATTCAAAAAAAGTCTGCGCACCAAAAAATAGAAAAAAGTGTATCTGCTTCATCAAGAAAAGAAATCAAACCAAAGATCAATCTTCAGGCTTTTGAGAAGTTAAAACAACAAAGCGAAGACCCAAGCTTTCTTCCTTTTGATACAGATGGAAATATTTATATCGAAAATGTTACTATTGACGAAAACTGGGCCATCGCTCACGGAGATGTTTTAGTCGGTAATGCTGAATCAATTCTTCTGCTAGAAAGAGATGGACTTCCACTTGTTCTTTCTAAGCCTAAACTTTGGGATGGTGGCGTCATTCCCTTTCTTATCGATTCATCAATTCCAAGTATACAAAAGAATGAAATTTTAAAAGCTGTTAATATTATCAATCAAAAAACTGTTATAAAATTTGAAGAAGCAAAATCTCAGGAAGACAAAGTTTTATTTAAGTCCGGTGGAACTCATTGCTACTCTTATGTCGGACGAATTGGTGGAACACAAGATCTTGTCTTAAGTCCAGATTGTAAGGCGCCACAGATACTTCACGAAATGTTACACGCCCTTGGTTTTTACCATGAACAGAGCAGACCCGATCGTGATGAGTACTTACAAATTCTTTGGGAAAATATCGAGCAAAAATATTTTGAGCAATTTAAAAAAGTTCCACCACTTCATAGCTCAATAACTGAATCTCAATTTGATTATCAATCCATCATGCTTTATCCATCGTACGCTTTTTCCATTGGACCAACTGATCCAAGTATTTTAACTATCGACGGCGAAGAATATTCACCGCTTAAAACATTAAGCTCTGGTGATATTGAAAAGATTAGATTGCTATATAGAGATTAAAACGGCTTGAGATAACGACTGGCGATTTTTTTTACTGCAACTGAACCGCTACGACGACGAGTCTTTAAGCTAGTTAAATGCGATAAGAGTGAGCGACGAATTTTCTTCGTAACTAACAACCTTGCCTTCCTAACTGTATTTGACGCAGTAACTTTCATGGCAAAACCGTACCACAAACCTCTGTTTTTACAAAATCTTCATGCGCGATGCAATACACAAGTTCGTTAACATTATGAAATGACAGGGGTATTATGCCTTTATGGAACGACATTCGAACTACATCCAAAGCAAATCTCCCCTTAATTGGGACGAGTACTTCATGCTTCAGGCCATGCTTGCAAGCTTTAGAAGTAAGGATCCAACCACTCAAGTGGGTTGTGTTTTAGTCGATCAAAACCATCATCAGATTAGTATGGGTTATAACGGATTCGTTGCAGGTATCGATGAAACGAAACTTCCGTGGGGTAAAGAAGATGCTGAGCTAGTCGATCAAAAATATGGTTATGTTGTTCACGCTGAAAGTAATGCCATTCTTCATTCGACGAAATCACTAGAAGGATCAACTGCATACGTTACGCTTTTTCCCTGCCATGAATGCGCCAAGATGATTGCATCAAAAAAAATAAAAGAAGTGGTTTATCTTAGTGATAAACATGCTGATCGTCACAACTCTCCTGTAGCAAAAAAGATTTTTGAATTGTCAGCAATCACAACTCGAACTGTGCAAATCAATTCTGAACTATTGGATAAA
>CAYGRY010000162.1:0-1835 GCA_964352405.1 uncultured Halobacteriovorax sp. | reverse complement strand
CTTCTGTAGTATTTAATCCATCTCGGATTTCATCAGCTATAGTCCATTCGTCTTCCAATGTCTCAACTGAACCCTTGAATAGCCGTGGTTCAGCAAAATGCTCGTCAGGTTTAAATTCCAAATCGGCACCTTCAGCCATTTTAATAGACTGTTCATAGACTCGTCTACTTTCATCATCAGCAAATGCTCTTTTAACTCCCTCAGATTGACGTTGTTCTTGCCTTCTTTTCTCTTCCCTTTCATAAGGTTTTTCAACCTCTACAGCAGTTTGCTCTGGTGGACTATATTGCTCTTCTTTTGTTCCTTCGGTGATTTCGCGTAGTAAGTCCTCAAAAGATTTTGGACGATCTTGTGGTGATGGTGTATTCTCCGTTCCAGGCCTTGCCTGCTCCTGTTTCTTCTTTTTTCCACGAGTAAGAAAATAGATAACAGCCGCTATGATGTACCACAAAAATTTATAATCTTCCATTAAAGGCTAAGTTATAGAAAATGGTCTTAAAAACATGTGGATAACTATTGATCCACCCTACTACTAAAATATTGAATTCTCTCTATTTTTGTCGGCTATCATATTGAAAATGTGCTGATTGATCTTGCATGCAGTTAACCAAATTAGAACTTAAGGGATTTAAAAGTTTTGCCGACAGAGTTGTTATCAATTTTGACGAAGGTATTACTGGTATTGTAGGACCAAATGGATGTGGAAAATCTAATGTAGTAGACTCCATTAGATGGGTACTTGGTGAACAGAAAACTAGAGTACTTCGATCTGATAAGATGGAGAATGTGATTTTTAATGGCACTAAAACCAGAAAGCCCACTCAGCTTGCGGAAGTATCACTCACATTTAACAACACCAAAAACCTGATTCCCACTGAGTACGCACAAGTAACTGTCACTCGTAGGTATTACAGATCTGGTGAGAGTGAATATCTTTTAAATGGAGTAACATGCCGACTTAAAGACATCACTAACCTGTTTCTTGACACTGGAATAGGAACAAACAGTTATGCCATCATTGAGTTAAAGATGGTGGATGATATTTTGAACGATAAGGATAACTCAAGACGCACACTTTTCGAAGAAGCCGCTGGAATATCTAAATTCAAAATAAGGAAGAAAGAAACACTCAAAAAGCTCAGTGATACAGATGCGGATTTGGATCGTGTGGAAGATTTACTTTTCGAAATTGAAAAAAATCTGAAATCACTAGAGCGTCAAGCAGCTCAAGCAAAACGCTACTACGAAATAAAAGAAGATTACAAAGGGTCAAGTATTGCTTTGGCCAAGAAGGCAATAAGTAATCAGCAAACCAACTTCGACAAGATTCAAGAAGAAATCCAAAAAGAAGGAGATAAAAAACTGGCTTTATCAGCACTTGTAAATGAAAAAGAGTCAGCAATTGCCAATGCAAAAGCTGACTTGATTTTGAAGGAAAAATTACTTTCATCGAGGCAGAAATCACTTAATGAACACGTGAGCAAAATACGTCAGTATGAAAGTGATAAAAAGATAAAAAACGAACGTCAAAAGTTTCTACAAGACAAAATTGATAACTTAAGAGAGCAAATAAGTCAAGATAAACAAAGCAGCGAACGTACATCCATTTCGCTGGAGGGACTAAATAACGAAGCGTCTAAAATTGAAGCTGAAGTTTTAGCATTAGGACAAAGGGTAAATCAGCTCAAAACAGAGTATGAGCAGCAAAAGGAATTGACTAATGAGTCTCAATCCAAACTAAGTTCACTCAATCAATACTTCTCGGAAAAGAAAGACGCTACATTCCAAATCAGCAAGGATATTGAAATCAAAGACATTCAACTGAAGTCTATGAT
>CAYGRY010000161.1:0-1839 GCA_964352405.1 uncultured Halobacteriovorax sp. | reverse complement strand
AACGAATTAAAACAAGCGAGACTTGCACTTGCAAAAGCCACTGGTGGAATCTTAGAGCACGGTCTTGCTGCTCTTGGTATTACTGCACCAAAGAGAATGTAAAATGATGATTGCTAATATCCTTGTTGCTTTAGTCGCTGTTTTTCATCTGTATTTTTTGGTCCTAGAGATGTTTTTGTGGACGACGCCTAAGGGACTTAAAGTCTTTGGACAAACGAAAGATCAAGCTGAAGCAACGAAAGTCTTGGCCGCCAATCAAGGCCTTTACAATGGGTTTTTAGTTGCTGGATTGGTTTGGTCATTATTGGTTCCTAGTGCTGCTGTCGCTCTACAATTTAAGGTTTTCTTTCTAGGTTGCGTCGTAGTTGCAGGTATTTACGGTGGCTACAGCGTCGATAAGAAAATATTTTTTGTCCAATCTGTACCTGCTTTACTAGCGCTGATTCTCGTACTATCAAGCAGTCTATGAAAACACTTACAATTCTTGCAGCTTTAATATTTACTCTAAATGCTAGTGCCACGCTTAGCTTAGTTTCTCATGATGGCGCTCACGCTTTTAATTTGCCACTTAAACAAAGTGACTTAGGTAAATCGATAGGTCAGCTGACGATTGGAATGCTTGATCTCTATCAAGTGGATTATCAAGGCAGTGAGCTTGGATTAAACTCTGTTTTGAACTCACCTTTAGGACTTGATGCTCTCGTGATAATAAGTGATCAAGAAATGAAGTCATTCGGTTGGTGTTATTCGTATAACGGAGTTATTCCTGAACTCTATCCTAACGAAGTTGAAATTAAATCTACAACAGACTCAATACTTTGGTTTTGGGGCTACGCTCATTATCTTAATGGTGAGTGGATTTCTCAGTGTTCTAGAAATTAAAAGTTAGCTCGACAAAAACGGTTCCGATAATCACTACGATAGCAGCACTTAAATATTTTAAGACATCAACAATTCTGTAGTCTTCACTGGATTGAATACCACAAAATATTCCTGCCACCATACCAACGAATAATCCACCGGCATGGGCAAAGTTAGCAATTGGTCCCAGTAATCCCGTAAGACATAAAACAAACCAGCCGATCATCATGGCAACATCTTGTTTTGGAAGAGAGAACTCTTCTTTGGGATTAAATGTTTTAACCATCCAGATAAAACCTAGAAGTGAATAAACAACACCACTCATGCCGCCAAAGCTTGGGCCCTTAAACCACCACTGGAAAAGATTGGAAAAAACTCCACTGACAAGAATTAAGCCAGCAAAAAAATATCTCCCACGTGTAAATTCGATCATGCTGCCAAGGCTTTTAAACCACAACATATTAAAAAGAATATGCATGATTCCAAAATGAACTAGTGCTGGTGTAAACAGGCGCCACCACTGTCCTTGCATGATTTCATCAAGACCTTGAGTATATTTTGAAATCAAAAGCGTTGATCTTATGACTGAAGCATCACCTATCCACATCAAGATAGAGATTGATACACAAACGAGAATGATTCCTTTGGTTAATAATCCAAATGGAATTTTTGCCATCTCGATTGTTTCTTTGGGTATTTCAAATTTTGGAGGCATACCAACGCTGACACGGTAGATATCGTGAGCAAGAACAAACTCTTCTTCCTTATCAACAAATAATCCAATCGAGCCATCATTTGCCCGAGTATATTGCGCGGTGATACCGCGTTCCCCGAGGCGCTTACAAATCAAAGCAGCTGTTTTTTCATCTTGAAGTTGACCAAACAAATAAGGCATTTACTAATCCTGTCGCCATGGTTGTTTCATTCATGTATACTACCCGACCGAGTCCCATGAAGGAACTAGAAGATAAGTTGTTA
>CAYGRY010000160.1:0-1892 GCA_964352405.1 uncultured Halobacteriovorax sp. | reverse complement strand
CTCGACAACATTGAGTTTTGATTTTTCATCCATATAGTCCATTTTTATCATGTGCGGCCTTCGGTGCAAAACAATTTTAAGAGGTTATACCTTCCTACCTGTGGCACAGACTTCGCATTCACCTTCAATATTCGAATCATCGTTCAATACAGGAGGTCACATGCTTAACGCACTTAATAATCAACGTGGACAAGGGGTCTTGGAGTACATCATTCTAACCAGTTTGATAGGAATGTTTTGCCTAGTCTCGGTCAAACAGTTCGGCAAAGTCATTGATAAACGAATAGATAGCATGCGCGAAAGCATCGTTGATAACATTCCAACTAATTAAGTATGTTTTTATCACCGATCATTTTAACTCTCACGATCTTGGTTTCAAGTTGCTTAGCTTGGTTTGGATTAATTCAAAAAGGAATTTGTTCTCACCAAGCTGATCGCTACTTCTTTGTCACTGTTACTAATAATCTTCATCAAACTGAACACGTCAATCAAGAAAAAACACTTAGCTGCCAAGGACGGTGGCGTTTCACTTTTGAAAAACAATCTACTCATCACCCAAAAAGAATAGTCATGCAATTAGATGACTGGGGACTTGAGCGTGAATCAAAAAGGTAGCACGACTCTACTTAGCATGATGCTCATGAGTGGCATTACGCTCTTATGTTTTTACTCGCTATTGGTCGCGAGATCCCAGTACATTTCAAATCAATCCCGCGCTCAAACCTATCTATGCTTTAAAGATCAACTCAATAAACTTGATAGTTATACCTCTATGATGAGTAAGCTTAATCTCGCCATCAGCGTGAGTTTTAAACTCCAGGCGATTCCTAAATTTAAGGCCATTCACCAAGGGCTGCTTATCTCTCAACAGGTTTATCATTTTTCATTTTTGCACAAAACAATGAAAAAAGGTCCGTGTCATTTCACGCAGCGCCTACCCTTCATTTATAACCTTCCCTACAGAACCAAAGCAAAACTTATGCTTGTCAGAAATATTGATGGCACAACCAAAGTTAAAAAGAAGAACAAATGGAAAGTGACAATAAGCAATTACACCGGACAAAAATTAATCAAGCCTTCCTTCATGCTAGAGGCTTCACTTTCTTTTACCAAAGAACGCTTAAGTTTATTAGAGACCAAAGAAACTGCCATCGTGGAATGGTCGATCTCTCAAGTCTTTTCTTACTTGGAATTATCGCCGTGATGGTAGCGACAACCATGAATATACATTTTGAAATCGCTAGAAAACAAACCAAGCTAATGCAGGAGTTTCAACGTGAATGGAACAGAAAATGAGCTTTTCTTTCAGGCCTCAAAAAAAATTAAACGCGAACGTATCAAATGGATTTCGATTTTAATCATGTCGAACTTATTAAATATTTTATTTTGGATGCCCTCTGAAGTTCAGGAGCAAGTGCCTTCTTCTCCATGGCCAACGGATTGGGTGGAAATCTCACTAGAGGTGAAGATGATCGCTTCAGGCTCTCTGCCTCTTAAGGTCACTGTTTTTAATGATTTTGGACAAACCGTTTTCGCTGAAGCCTTTGTGACGAATAGGTCAAAAGAGGATCAAGGCTTTAAAGATACTCAGCGAGTATATTTAAAAGTTGCTCCCAGTGAGTTGAGTCAAATTAATCAACAGCAAAACCTTAAAGTTCTGCCCTATTCCCAAAGAAGCCAAAATTTAAAACCACTTGTATCTAAGAAGGTGAATTATGAAATTCATTTTTAGTTTAGCCCTTGTACTAAGTGTTAATGCTTTAGCACGTGAGAAAGTTATTATTCACTACCAAACTGGCTCACTCGATCAAGCCAAGCTTGTTGAATCAGCTTTGATTAATCAACTAGATCTACCAAAAGAATTTGTCAGGCTTGAGATGTCCATGTGCCAA
>CAYGRY010000159.1:0-1924 GCA_964352405.1 uncultured Halobacteriovorax sp. | reverse complement strand
GAAATCCTTGCACCGACACCACTAGAAGGTCATTCAGTGAAATTTGTCGAACTTAAACAAATTGAAATGAAGCAATTAAGAGTAAGAACTTATCCTGATGGTGGTCTAACAAGACTTGCTCTTTTTGAAGAACCGCTTAAAGAACAAGTGAGTGGCAAGTATCAAGACGCTGTTCCTGCGCCTAAAAAACCGCTAATACTTCCAGTACGATTTTTGAAGCCTTCAAAGAACTTAGCTGTTGGTGGAAAGATTTTAAAAGTTGGAGATGAACATTATTCTCCTGCCGCTACGGCACTTTCACCTTATCCTGCGCTACATATGTTTGATGGTCTAGAAAACTCCAGGTCAAGAGTGAAAGGGCATAGCGAAGAAGTTGAGATTGGTCTAAGTAAGAAAGCAAAAGTTCGAGTGATTGAGATGGATTTTACCCATTTTGTAAATAACAACCCAATGTTTGTCTCTATTGATATTCAAGGCAAAGAAGTTGTTTCGAAATCATTTGTAAAACCTTTTGCCGCAAACATTAAGCGTTTCACTATTGATGCGATCGAAACTGATCAACTTAAAATAACGATTTTCCCAGACGGGGGAATCAATAGAATAAGAGTCTATGAGTAGCGATCATCAGGTTGTCGATAAAGCCGTGAAATTATCTTTAGTTGAGCTTGTCATTGGCTCAACTGTTCATGCTCTACACATTCCCTTGGCCGGACAAATCCTTTCAATCAACCAAGGCTTTATGTTGACTCGATTTCAAAAGGGAATTGAGACACGTATAGAAGCTTCAAAGATGGTGATGGAAGTCTCCAGTGTTGCAAGCCTTATGAAGGCATTAGCTCCAGTTGGCAAAAAACTTGGTCCAATGATTAGCATTTCCATGCAAGGTTTCTTGTATATGCTCGGCATATTAACCTTTGGAAGAAATCTTCTAGGACAAATGGTCGGTATGGCACTTTTAAGTCCATGGGCGTTTATTCAACCCTTAGTCACTTATCTTGTTATTTACGGCCAAGACTTTACTAAGGCATTTGATTATTTTGCTTCAAAAAATGAAATGGTTTATGACTTCATTCTGATTGCTGTTATTGGTAAAGCCGTTGTCTGTGCTTGTGTGCCTCTTATGTTGCATTTTCTACCCGAGGATAAGATCACACGCTTAGAGAAAAAACTTGAGAAGGCTTCAACTCCTAAAGTGAGGAAAAAGAACTCAATTTCACCAATAAAGTCTGCTGTTTTAGAACTTTTTAGACCTATGTTCTTACTATCAGTCCTATTAATGATTTCCTTTTTCTTTATTACGGGTGAGAGTGCCATTTCTATTTTTTGGAAAGTGATGAGAGCTTTTGCTATAGCTTTTTCAATTTTTTATATTACTAGAAATACTTACGTGCATGGCTTGATTGCAAAGCTTGCGAAAAAGAATAAATTGATTGAAAGACTTTACGATTTGTCAGCTCAAGCCTCAAAGAGAATCACGAACCTGCAATAGTTCAGCGGCGATACTAATTGAAATTTCGAAAGGATCATTAGTTCCAATAGGAAGTCCAATTGGAACTCTAAGTTTTTCTATAAATGAATCATTCACACCAAGTTCTTTTAACTCACGCTTAATCATGATGCCCTTGGTTTTACTGCCGATCACGCCAACATAGGGACAATTGGGTGCATGATCTGCAATCGCTTTAAGAATTGGGGTATCTTTGGCATGCCCTTGAGTCATACAGATAAAAAAGCTCGTTGGATTAAGCTCTTTAACCAGATCACTTGGGTTAGCGTGAACGATGCCTTTGATTGACAATCTTTCAATCCACTCCGCGCGATCATCAATACACTTTAGCTGACAATTCAGATTGGAGAGAGTTCGTGTCAGTGCTTGCGCCACATGACCTGCTCCAAAAATAACGATAGGCCAAGAAGTGCTTGG
>CAYGRY010000158.1:0-1945 GCA_964352405.1 uncultured Halobacteriovorax sp. | reverse complement strand
CAACTTCGTCGTTATCACTTTGCACTGTTGTAAAAGGCAGAAAGTCTAAGAGTCCTACTCTAGTCATGGCAGGATCAAAGACTAAGGTGGTTTTTTCATCACTTAAAACGAAACCTGAAATGCCTAGCCACTTAAAGGAAAGTTTGGCTTGTGCCATGAATGAGAAGAGCAATATTGAGAGGAGAAGAGTTGCTTTAAAGTGTTTCAATGGGGTTTGCCTTTAATAATGATTTGGTCGTTATTTTATCTCAATAATTTCAAGAGTTTAAATTTAATTCATCATTAGCGTCTTTGAATATAGTAGTTGATTCAATATCGTTGGCAGATTTGCCAACCCGTACTATTGTATGGAGGACGCCTTGATAAAAAATCACTCCCTACAGGATCAAGCCATGAGTATGAATCCATACGATATAGATACAGATAAGCTAAAACTATCTAAACGAATAACTGATCCCAAAGAAATATTAAAATGCCAAATAGCGGCTAAGATTATTAATATCTCTGTGAATATCGGCACAGATAAAACTCAAGAACTTACTGGACTTCACAAAGCCGATCTCTCACGCATTCGTGTGATGTCATTAAAACGCTTTACGATTGATCGCTTGATTGGGATTGCTATCGATCTTGGATTTGAGGTTTCAGTAAAGTTTAAGAAGAGTGCGTGAATTACCTATAACCATATCATTTTTTGAATAATCTAATTTAAGACATCAACAATTTTAATCATTTATCTCGCCCCTTAATAACTCGCCCTTGCATTTACTCATAGACACCGCAATTTATATATACAATTTGACATATATAAAAAAGGATATATAGTAATGCATAAGCGATGGCGAGTTCTCATAAAAGAAGAAACTGCCAGTGAAATTGAAGCGATTGATTTTAGTGAAGATGAATCATTTATCATTTCAAGCTGGATCAGATTTGTGGAAAAGTACGGACCGTATAAACTATCGGACTTTAATATTATCGATATCAGGGATCACTCCCTAACAAGACAAAGAAAGTGGTTAGGACATCGGTCGATTTCATTTTCTAAGCGTGGTCGGATCATCTATAAAGTTTTTGATGAGAAACGGCATGTTATCGTCGTTCGCATTACGCGAAATCATAACTACCTTTAAGTAAGAGTTAAAAATGAAAGAACTTAAATCATTATTCAAAAGCCAAAAGATGACGACAGGTCAAAAGATTAAAGCCTATAGAAACGCTCATGAGCTTTCTCAGGTAGAGCTGGCTCAAATTCTTGAACTACGTCAGGAGAATCTCTCTGCCATTGAAAATGACCGCAAAGAGATTGGCCTTAAAACGGCGATTAAGTTTTGTGCGATCTACAATATAACTTTAGATGACCTACTTTTTGAACGAGGCCTTGAGAATCATCCAACTTATAAAGAGATTAGAGCAAGAATGAAAAAAGGGAGTGCTTGATTATTCCCATATATGGGAATATATTATTATCGGTTAACAATCATGTTAGTGGATACAAAAATGGCCAAGTCAAAGACATCAGACGAGCAAGAAAAACTCTTCAAAGCAAATGGATTGAAGATTTGGGACCCAACTGAACATACAAGCATTTCCGATATCGAAGAGTGCATGAAGGAAGCACTCTTTGAAGATGATATTGAAAGCTTTCAAGGCGGTCTTCTCATCCTGCTTGATCATTACGACTATAAAGACATTGTTAAAAGAACTGGGCTTTCAAAGTCGACGCTTTATCGTATGTGCCAGCCTAATTCCAACCCAACGCTTAGTAACGTGTGTAAAGTCTTGGCCTATATTACGCAAGCAAGTAGAGTCGCGTAATCAGCCCTATCTTGAACTATGAATAAAGAAGCAAACTTCACCTACACCTTCAAAACAAAGCTTTGGAAGTACCAGGGGCCTGCCGGCTGGTACTTCGTGACTGTACCAAGGCGGATGCTTATCTTTT
>CAYGRY010000157.1:0-1954 GCA_964352405.1 uncultured Halobacteriovorax sp. | reverse complement strand
TTATAAGTCTGCACGAAGTGAGTGAAAGTCTCACCTTCAATAAATTTTTTATGAGTTAAAATGCGAGATATATAATCTCTATTCGTCGTCAGTCCTAAAAAAGGAACTTCTTTAAGAGCAGACAATGCTGCTTTAATCGCTCCGGCGCGATCACTAGCGTAAACAACTAATTTAGCAAGCATTGGATCAAAACTAATAGTCACACTATTACCATCTTGATAACCAGTATCAAGACGAGCTTGTGTTTTTCCTACAGTAAATATTTTCCCAATAGATGGAAGAAAATTATTATCAGGATCTTCGGCATAAATTCTAAGCTCTATTGAATGGCCACGCTGAACAAGACTTTCTTGGGAGTAGGATAACTTTAACCCACTAGCGACTTCTATTTGAAGCTTAACTAAGTCAAGACCTGTTACCATCTCCGTTACTGGGTGCTCAACTTGTAAACGTGTATTCATTTCAAGAAAATAGAAGGCACCAGGAATATCACCATCAAGAATAAACTCGATCGTTCCAGCACCTTCATATCAATGGCTTTAGTGATGGTCGTAGCGACTTCTGTCATTCTTTTTCTTAATTTTTCAGCTAGAGCAACTGATGGTGATTCTTCAACAATCTTTTGGTGACGACGTTGAATCGAACACTCACGCTCAAACAGATGAGTATGATTGCCATGTTGATCACTCATGACTTGAATTTCAATATGTCTTGGGTTTTTAATATATTTTTCGATCAGGACTCGATCATCTCCAAAAGCGTTCTTTGCTTCTCTTTTGGCAGCGTCTAATGATTCATCAAAGTCTTTGTCTTGTTCAACAATTCGCATCCCTTTACCACCGCCACCAGCAGAGGCTTTAATTAAGACGGGATAGCCAATTTTTGATGCTTCTTTTTTTAGTAGCGAAGGGTCTTGGTTATCACCGTGATAACCAGGAATAAGAGGAATACCTACTTCTTCCATCTTTCTTTTAGAGCCTGTTTTATCGCCCATTAAAATCATCGACTCAGGAGAAGGACCAATAAATTTAATGCCTGCTTTAGTGACTTTAGTACAGAACCCAGCATTTTCGGAAAGAAAGCCATAGCCAGGATGAATGGCATAAACGCCTAGATCTTTACAGATTTTAATAATTAAATCTTGATTAAGATACGTATCTTTTAAAGCCCCTGAACCAAGACAAACAAATTGATCACCGGCCATTGAATGAGGAAGATCTTTTTCTTCGTCGGTATAAAGTGTGACACAAGAAATGCCAAGCTCTCTACAGGTCTTCACTACGCGAATAGCGATTTCGCCTCGGTTTGCAATGAGTATTTTTTTAAATTGTATTGTCATTATTTCACCCATTTTGGCTTACGTTTTTCTAGAAGAGCACCCATCCCCTCTTGTCCTTCTTCACTTGAGCGAAGTCTCGCGATGGTGGTACTTGTAAAATCAATTTGCTCTTCACGACTTGAGGATCTGGCAAGAACACCTTTAATAAGAAGTTTGGCTTCTCTTGCAGCTAGTGGGCCCGCTTTAGAAAATTCTTTTACTATTTCATTTAAGCTTTCATCTATTTTTTCGGATTCACAAACTTGATGAACAAGTCCCATTTCTTTCGCCTCATTAGCAGTAAAGCGACGGCCGGATAAGAAAGTCGAGCGAGCATGACTGGTACCAATCTTGGCCATTACGAAAGGAGAGATCACGGCAGGAACAAGACCAAGTCTCGACTCTGTAAAGCCGTAAACTGTATTAATATCACTTAAAACATAATCGCAAACACTAACAAGTCCTGAGCCACCACCTAGAGCGGCTCCCTGGACAACACCTATAACTGGGGCAGGAAAATCATCAATGGCACAAAAAAGTGCAGCCAATTTTTTTGCATCAATTATATTTTCTTCAGTAGAGTAATTAATCATACTCTTCATCCAGTTAAGATCGTAACCAGAACAAAACGATTTG
>CAYGRY010000156.1:0-1977 GCA_964352405.1 uncultured Halobacteriovorax sp. | reverse complement strand
CCAGGCATTCCGCCCATTCCACCCATGCCGCCCATACCAGCGCCACCAGCGTTATCTTCTTTTGGAAGATCAGCGATCATTGTTTCAGTAGTAAGCATTAGACCTGCAACTGAAGCAGCATTTTGAAGTGCTGAACGAGTTACTTTAGTTGGGTCAATTATACCAGCTTTAACTAGATCTTCGTGCTTACCATCACGAGCATTGTAGCCCCATGACTCGTCTTTCTTCGCACGGATATCGTTTACAACAACGGAACCTTCTATTCCAGCATTGTGAGCGATTTGACGAATTGGCTCTTCAAGTGCGCGACGAACGATACGAATACCGAAGTTTTGCTCTTCATTAGCAGCTTTTAGGTTTTCAAGAACAACACCAGCGTGAATAAGAGCTGCACCACCACCAACAACGATACCTTCTTCAACTGCGGCACGTGTAGCATTTAGAGCGTCTTCAACGCGGTCTTTTTTCTCTTTCATTTCTGACTCAGTTGGAGCACCAACGTGAATAACAGCAACACCGCCAGCAAGTTTAGCTAGACGCTCTTGTAGTTTTTCTTTGTCATAGTCTGAAGTTGTTTCTTCGATTTGTTTTTTGATCGCGCCAACACGTGCTTCAACGTCAGCTTTTTTACCAGCACCGTCAACAACTGTTGTATTTTCTTTGTCGATCGTTACACGCTTAGCAGAACCAAGCATAGAAAGATCAGCAGTCTCAAGGCTCATGCCAAGCTCTTCAGAGATCACTTGACCACCAGTAAGAGTTGCAAGGTCTTTCAACATTTCTTTACGACGATCGCCAAATCCTGGAGCTTTAACAGCTGCAACATTTAGAGTTCCACGAAGCTTGTTAACAACAAGAGTTGTTAGTGCTTCACCATCAACATCTTCAGCTACAATAAGAAGTGGCTTAGACTGTTGAAGTGACTTCTCAAGAATTGGAAGAAGTTCTTTCATGTTGCTGATTTTTTTGTCAGTGATCAAGATATTTGGGCTGTCGAATGCAACTTCCATTTTCTCTGGATTATTAACAAAGTATGGAGAAAGGTAACCGCGGTCAAACTGCATACCTTCAACTACGTCTAGAATTGTTTCAGCAGTTTTGCTTTCTTCAATTGTAATAACGCCGTTTTTACCAACTTTTTCCATTGCTTCAGCAATAAGTGTTCCGATTTCTAGATCATTGTTGGCAGAAATTGTACCAACTTGAGCGATTTCACCGTTTGTCTTAACTGGCTTAGACATTGACTTTAGTTTCTCAACAACTTTTTCAGTCGCAAGATCAATTCCACGCTTAAGATCCATTGGGTTATGACCAGCAGCTACAAACTTAACACCTTCACGGTAGATCGCTTGAGCAAGAACAGTAGCAGTAGTTGTACCGTCACCTGCATCGTCATTTGTTTTTTGCGCAACTTCTTTAACCATTTGCGCGCCCATATTTTCGAAATTGTTTTCAAGTTCAATTTCTTTAGCAACAGTCACGCCATCTTTTGTGATGTGTGGAGCGCCGAAAGACTTTTGAATGATAACGTTACGACCCTTTGGGCCTAGAGTTACTTTAACTGCGTTTGCAAGAGCATTAACGCCGCTAAGAATTTTTGTACGAGCGTCTTCTGAATACTTTAGTTCCTTGGCCATGGAAAACTCCTTATGAACCTGAGGTTAATTATTAAAAAAATCTTATTGTAAAATGCCGAGGATATCGTCCTCACGCATAATCAAATATTCTCTGCCATCAAGCTTAACTTCGCTGCCTGAGTACTTACCGAATAAAACAGTGTCGCCAGACTTTACAGTTAAAGCACTGAATGAGCCGTCATCTTTACGGTAACCAGCACCAACAGACACGATCTTGCCTTGTGAAGGCTTCTCAGCGTTGTTGTCTGGAATGATGATCCCACCAGCTGTTTTTTTCTCTTCTGCAATGCGCTCAACTAAAACGCGGTCCTGAAGTGGAGTAACTTGCATATCTCTATCC
>CAYGRY010000155.1:0-2017 GCA_964352405.1 uncultured Halobacteriovorax sp. | reverse complement strand
AAACAAATGAGTTTTAAAAAGCTTCTATTGTATCATGATAGATTGAAATGTTCAGTCTTGAGAGTTTTAAAAGCTTCATCATAAATGGTTAAGGTCGTCTTTAAAGTTAGCTTCTTAAAAATCTTGTCAAATTGAGGAGTCATCTCAAAAAAATAGTTTTGATCATCAGTCGTTTTAATCGACAGTTTAACACTGTCTAAAGTAACTTTTAGTTTTAAGTTAACATTATGTGCATTACCAATTTTATTAGAAATGTCATAGCTAAAGAGATTCTCAAAGAGTTCTCCGTATAGCTCACTATTATGAATAATACTTTCTCTAATCAAAACGTTGCTAGACGGTTTGATACTATATTGCTTTGTAAAACCATCTCCAAGGTGTGCAAAAGTATGAAAGGACTGGTTAAAGATCGCATTATTTTCTTTTGATAAATAGATACCTTCAAGATCGTTTAGAATATTCTTTCTAATATCTAATGAGGGATATTCCCCAACCTTTCGTTTAATCAGTTTTGTTTGATCAAAGTCAGCTCGGCTTTGAAGTCATCGTAAATCTGACAGCCCGTTAATTTGTCTGTCTTCATATGCAATCAGTATTTCATCCGACATATCTGTAGTTATAACACCTGTATGGTGAAACCTTGTTTGCGATAGATCAAAGCAATTGGTCACTGGTGGTAAAATATCGAAGAAGGGATCGATATCACTCTTAACCCAATCACATGACAGGGAGTCATCACCACCTACGTCATCCTGGTCTGTGTCTCCAAAGCTAGCTTCAGATCTTGGTACACGAATTGGACCTTTAGGATCTTTTAGAGGATATATAGGTCTATTGATTGATACCACATTTGGAATTTTACCTTCTTCTTTAAGCTTTCGGATGGCTTCTTCTTGTTTAGCCGAAAGTTTATCTGATGCGACTTGAACTTTATTGTCGAGAGAAATTTCAAAGCGATCAGTTTGATCATCTTGAAAATGATTTATAAACTCAAGTGCGTATGAAGCAGGAATAAAATTACTCTTCCATTGAAAAGGATAGAAGCTGGCCGATAGCCCTTTAAAAATGATGTTGAGTTCATTGTTATTATTTTCAATTTCAAAAAGAGCGCCGCCGCTCATTCCTTGAGACAGGTTAATGCCTGAGACTTGATAAATAAACTCAAAGCCAGGAAGCGAAGAATACTCAACGTTAAGCCTAGACTTCTTTTTGTCATCTAGATTTTCAAAAGTATTAAAGGCCACAGGCGAAACAGAAAGAAGGGTAGGACGATCATTTTGAAAGCCTACGGCCATTAATAAATAATTTTGAGATGGACGATAGTATGTTGTTGGATTTGGAGAATGAGATATACCTGGTATTTGTTGATTAACGGGACCAGGTTGGTTTTGCTCTTGTTGACTATAGACTTCGTTGATATGCAAATTTCTTTGAGTGTTGTCACTAGTAAGTTTGTATTCGTCTTGACAAATCTTTGGTGCCCAGGCCGTATCAAAATAAATTTGAGCAAGATCTGAACTTGGTTTTGCCTTGATCAAATAACTTCTATGAGTACTAGCTGGTGAATAGATAATTTTGTCGAAAACTTCTTTGCCCTGAGAGGAATCAATATCGATGGATTGAGATGACGAAATAATTAAGTTCTCTTCACCAATTGATAAACCCTTTACACAGTGGGCATTGGTAATAGCTTTACAGCCAGTCTCAGTATTAACCAAGATGCCACTGCACTTTGTATTGTCTTTTAAATTGATGATATTGATTGTCTGAAAGCCAAAGTACTCGGCGCCAAGCAAGGACCTTGCAGCGGCTAGCAATAGTAGTATGACGGACAGTTTAAATTTCATGGGATTAATTTAGCTGATTCAGCAAAACTTCATAGTAAAGTGTAACTTTTACAAGTACTTAGAGGCCTTTTCTTGAATATGATACGTGGAATTTCGCATAATTACGTTAATATTTGAATTCTTCTTAACCCTTTCAACCACCTTGTAAAAGCGTGCATCAAACTCAGGTG
>CAYGRY010000154.1:0-2035 GCA_964352405.1 uncultured Halobacteriovorax sp. | reverse complement strand
GTCTTGAATTTGTTCGAGCGCTATTCCATGGAGATAGCCTCTGATTGTCGAAGCCACTTGAAACTGGTCTGGAGTTCTATCCATTTTTTTATGGGATAAAACCATACCAACCTGAGCTTTTTTAGCACAAGTCACGAAGTCAGGGTTAAGTTGTGAGCCATCGATGTCTTTCATCTTAAGAGATCTATGCCAAAAGAAATCTCGACCTAAATGAAAGCCAGTTTGAACTTCATCGTGAACAACTTTAACGTTAAAGCTTCGACACATCAAAATGAGGGCGGTGTGAAAACGATCTGAACTATATCGATCACCACCTTCACATTGCATCGTCTCAGTAATGACGGCAAAAATATTACCAGTACATAATTTAGTTCTGACTTCTTTGAGGCAATCCACTTCTAGTTTTAAGACAGGATCTTTTAACCACTTGGCAGGCACAGTGAAATTTTTCTTGGAGGCATTATCCCAAAATTTTCTCCAGCCCTCTGGAATTGGTTGATGGATTTCATCTCCTGGAAGTTCTGGAAATGGGCAGTATTCAGTTAAGAACTCAGGCCACTCAAACGGCTCTCTTTTGGATTTGTTCCAAGTCGAAGAGAGTGTCACCATCATTCGTCCATGAAATGAACCTTCAAAAGCGAGCACTTTATTTGCCCATTTATTACCACGTTCTTTATAAGCATAGCCCAGCGCCGTTTCATTGGCTTCTGCACCTGAGTTAACGTAGTTCACAAAAAGATTTTCCCAATTTGTTTTTCTTTTTAAGAATTTATTAAGAGCTTTATGGATTTGTTTAAACGTCTTTGTGTGTGGGTTGTTTGTCCAGGCTTCTAGAAAATGTGCTACACCCATAAAGACTGAAGGGTTAAAGCCAAGACCAAGAGTTGCGATCTGGCTGGCAGCATCCATCATAAATTGAGTTTGACCATCCTGCCCCTCAATCGCCATATAAGGCCCTTCACTTTTTTCAAGATTGGTGAGGTAGGCTTTTTTCTCTGCCGGTATAAGGTTTTGACCATAAAAATGGGCCAAACGATCATTGGCATGCTTTTCAGCTTGAGAGTTAATGAGATCTAATTTCATAAGTTCCTCGCATGGTGCGCGATTAAGTATTCTAAAAAAGTTTTATAGTTGTGGCCGTTTTGTTTCATCATCATTGGAAACATGGAAATCTTTGTATGGCCTGGAAATGTATTTGGTTCATTAAGATAAATTTTCCCGTTATCAGTATAAAAGAAATCTATACGAGCTAGGTCTTTTAATTTTAATCCTCTGAACGCCTTCATAGCGTAGTATTTAATTTGTTCAACAACTTTAGCATCTAGGTTCTCCGCTAAAGGAAGAGTTAAGGTTTTGCTATTGTCTGAATATTTTTCTTCATAAGAATAGAATTTAGACGGACAAATAATTTCTCCAGGGGCACTACATTGAAGTTCACCTTCATATTCATAGACTGCGACTTCAAGTTCTCTTCCAACGACTGTTTGTTCAATAAGCACGTAGGCAGAAAATTTAAAGGCTTCTTCCAGATATTTTTTAATCTCAGATTCGTTGGTGACATGATAACAACCTACGCTGCTTCCTTGGCTAGCTGCTTTAATGAAAATATCGCCAGCAGTCTTTTTGAAAAAAGCAGTCGTCTTAGCAATTGCTTCATCTGTTAATTCTGACAGAAATAAGTAAGGAGTGTTTGGCACTTCAAGGGCATCAAGCCAAAGCTTAGTCGACACTTTATTGAAACACAGCCTACTTGATTCAGGGTTAGCGCCTAAGTAGGGCAGTCCCATCATTTCAAAAACACCTTGGATATCGCCGGTCTCTCCTGGAGGTCCGTGAATACAAGGAATAGCATAATGAAGATCAACTTTAGTTTCATCTTCAGGCCAGACGATCTCACCAGCTTTTCTTAATTCGCATTTCTTACCATTGATGTCGCGTCTGGTTCCGTCTTTGGTCATCTCGACGTAATAGGGAGTAACACCAGCAATGGATTTTAGATGTTCCAAAATCAATTTTGCCGAAAGTAGAGAAATCT
>CAYGRY010000153.1:0-2041 GCA_964352405.1 uncultured Halobacteriovorax sp. | reverse complement strand
GAGGAACACGATTAAGGCGAGCTTCTTTTCTCGCCTTTCTTTTTTGGTGCATGGCCTCGCGCTCAGCAAAGAACTCTTTACGTTCCTTAACGATTGTATTGGCCTTAGATTCTTTAATATTTTTTAGTGTTTCAAAATAAGTTTCACGCTTAAATTTCTCAAAAGCACGATCATCAGCCAGTGTCGTAGGCTGTGGCCCTTTTATTTTTACGTTAATTGTTTTCTTAGGTGATTGATATTCGATTGGAGAATCAAATTTAGGTGTACCGTCTGTCTTCATACCAAGAGAATCAAGAACGTTTTTCTTGGTCATATAACGGTAACCGCCAGGAGAAATCCCCTCAACAGTTAGTCCACCAATAGCAACACGCTTTAATTTATCAACAACAACGTTATGAGATTCACAAATTTTTCTAATTTCTCTGTTTTTACCTTCACCCAGTCTAAACTCAATCCAAGTTTTTGTTGGAAGCTGAGAAATAACTCTGACTGATTTTGGTACGACTTTCGTGCCACCGATCTCAGCACCTGAGCGAAGTTTTTTAAGAATACCTTCAGAGATAGCTCCAAAAACTTTTACTTCGTAAACTTTGATGACTTCATATTTTGGGTGCATCACCAAGTTGGCAAGATCACCATCATTCGTCATTAATAGTAGACCTTCTGAAAGGTAATCAAGACGACCTACTGGGTAGATACGCTCGTTCACTTCTTTACAAAGATCCATCACTGTTTGACGGCCTTCAGGATCATTTCTTGTGGTCATAATTCCACGAGGCTTGTGCATAAGAATATAAACTTGATCGACTGAAGCTGGGTCAATAATACTTCCATCAACATCAACAACATCAATGGTTGGATCGATTTTTGTACCAAGTAGAGCGGTTATCATGCCGTTAACTTTAACTCGGCCTTGAACAATGAGTTCTTCAGCTTTTCTTCTAGAAGTAATCCCAGCGTCGGCAATGTATTTTTGTAGGCGAATCTGATTTGATTCAAGTGTCATGTGATCTCCAATCCGCCTCACGGCAGTTCGTTTAAAATTTAGGGGAACTTACGCTCCCCTACGCTTGATGTCAATTAACGCTATCAGGCTCTTGATTAGCTTCTTTTAAAAAAGACAAATCGATATCAAGATCATTGGCTTTTTCAACCATATCATCAGTTAAAGTATCGATTTTACGCTCGTTATCATCCATTTTTGCATCATCTAGAGCTAGCTCGTCATTATCAAGAGCTGTTCCAGTTAAGCGCTCAAAGGCTTGATCAAGAGCATCGGCAAGGTCTTGTTCTTCTTGTTCAGTTGTACTTCCAAAAAGTTCAACGAAGTCTGCATTAGCATCATCTTCAACATCACTTTCATCAGAAAGTTCAATATCAATGAAAGCATCAAACTCATCTTCATCAATGGCTTCACCTGTTTCCAGATCAATCATTTGGAAATCTTCGTCTTCATCATTTTCAGGCTCATTAAATGGACCCGCAGTTAAATCAGTAATGACTTGAGGAAGAGTAACGGCAGTGAATAGCTCCGAAAGACCTGCAGATTTATTAATGTCTTCGATCTGACGTTTATTGACGTAGTCTTCGAGAAGATCAAAGGCTGATTTTCTAGCTTGGCCTTCACCTTCTGCACTAAGCTTTCTCTTCTCTTCATCTTTAAGTGATTGAGTAAATAAAGTGTCAGCAGAAATAGCACGAATTGATTCAGCTAGTTCATCAAGCTCACCGACTTCATCAAAAGAAAAGCGTGCTTTATCTCCTGTATGAACAAGTGTTTTGATATCTGCAATTTTACCCACGCTTTGCATGGACTGCTCTTCTAGCTCACTCTCCGGAGGAAGACCTGTAATATCGTTAATATTAAAGACTTCTAAAAACTCAGACGTTGTTCCGTAAAGAACTGGGCGACCAAGTTCTTCAGAGCGGCCACAAACTTTCACAAGTCGCTTGTCCATAAGTCCACGAACAATATGTGAACTATCTACACCACGAATTTTATCAATATCTGTTTTAGCAACTGGCTGGCGATAAGCGATAA
>CAYGRY010000152.1:0-2041 GCA_964352405.1 uncultured Halobacteriovorax sp. | reverse complement strand
CCAGAATAAATTCGAATATAAGTAATACTGCCAACAAACGGATCTCTAGCAATTTTAAAAGCTAGTGCCGAAAAGGCATCTTGAATCTCGGGCTTT
Organism: uncultured Halobacteriovorax sp.; assembly: GCA_964352405.1. Lineage (GTDB taxonomy): Bacteria > Bdellovibrionota > Bacteriovoracia > Bacteriovoracales > Bacteriovoracaceae > UBA4207. Next base: position 1,945 of record CAYGRY010000152.1, on the reverse strand, counting down.
CTAATTTCTTCTTTTTCGAATTCTTTAACGTTGTGACCTTTGATTTCACCGCGATCAATTGGTGAAGGAAGATAAGCCACCACAGCGTCTAAAAGAGGTTGGATGCCCTTATTCTTAAAAGCTGATCCACATAGAACTGGAATAAAGTTATGATTAATAACGGCTGTTCTTAGAGCTTTGTTAACAACTTCAGTGCTGATCTCGGCACCACCAAGATATTCTTCAGCTAAAGCGTCGTCGTAATCACAAAGATGCTCAACCAGTTCGTCGCGAGCAATCTTGGCTTCTTCCAAGAGATCTTCATCTAGATCCTCTTCGGTAACAGTTGAACCAAGATCATCTTCTTTGAAGTAAAGCGCCTTTAAACGAATAACATCAACAATGCCTTTAAAAGTATCTTCGCTTCCAATTGGAAGGTGAATCGCTGAAGCCTTTTTGTCCAAGCGTTCACGAATTTCTTTAATACAGTTATGAAAGTCAGCTCCAACACGATCCATTTTATTAACGAAGGCGATACGTGGAACTTTATATTTATCAGCTTGTCCCCAAACAGTTTCAGATTGAGGCTCAACACCTGAGACGGCATCAAATACACCAACCGCACCATCAAGCACGCGAAGAGATCTCTCAACTTCAATTGTAAAATCAACGTGGCCTGGAGTATCGATAATATTGATAATGGATTTTTTCCACGTACATGTTGTGGCCGCAGACGTGATGGTAATTCCACGCTCCTGCTCTTGGATCATCCAATCCATTGTCGCAGCACCATCGTGAACTTCACCGATCTTATGATTCTTTCCAGTATAATAAAGAATTCTTTCTGTCGTTGTGGTTTTACCCGCATCGATATGGGCCATAATCCCAATATTTCGAACAATCGATAAGTCTGTATTGGTAGCCATGGAATATCCTTAAACCTAAAACTAAAAAACCTCTTAAAGCGTTCTCCACTTTAAGAGGTTTGATGCAATTTTTGAAGCTTTCTAAGCGGAAATTACCACTTAAGGTGAGCAAACGCTTTGTTTGCTTCAGCCATTTTGTAAACGTCTTCACGCTTCTTAACAGCTCCACCACGATTGTTAGCTGCATCGATCATCTCGTCTGCAAGCTTATCCATCATAGTTTTACCGTTACGGTTTTTAGCGTTGTCACGTAACCAACGAATAGCTAGTGACTGACGACGTGCTGGACGTACTTCAACTGGAATTTGGTAAGTAGCTCCACCAATACGGCGAGACTTAACTTCAACAGCTGGTTTAACGTTGCTTAACGCTTTTTTGAAAAGTTTTAGAGGCTCTTCACCAGTTTTCTTTTCGATTTGTGAAAAGCAATCGTAAAAAATTCTTTCTGCAGTTGCTTTTTTTCCACCGAACATTAAAGAGTTGATGAACTTAGTTACAACAACATCTTGATAACGTGGATCAGGAAGGACTTCTCTAACGGGGGCGCGATGCTTACGGCTCATAAAATTCTCCTCTTCATTCCATAGGAATTACTCTCTCGTAAATAACAAGCCGATTCACGAGAGTGGTTTATTAAAAAACTACTTACTATTTCTTAGGACGTTTTGCGCCGTACTTAGAACGACGTTGTCCACGCTTATCAACACCAGTGGCATCAAGTGCACCACGGATTGTATGATAGCGAACACCTGGAAGATCTTTAACACGACCACCACGAATCAATACGATCGAGTGTTCTTGCAAGTTGTGACCTTCTCCACCAATGTACGAAGTAACTTCGAAACCACTAGTTAACTTAACACGACATACTTTACGCATGGCCGAGTTAGGTTTTTTAGGTGTTGTCGTGTAAACACGAGTACAAACACCACGACGTTGAGGACAAGCCTTAAGCGCCGGAGATTTAGTTTTATCGACTTTGTCGATTCTGCCTTTGCGAATCAACTGGTTAATTGTAGGCATGACGAATGCTCCTTCTA
>CAYGRY010000151.1:0-2183 GCA_964352405.1 uncultured Halobacteriovorax sp. | reverse complement strand
GAATCTAATCTATGCGCCACAATCAGTCAATTTGAAAAGGCTATTTAAAGAAACCGCCACCCCATGGGCCCTTTCCTTTACCTTTTTTCGGCTTTTTACCCATTCCTGGCTGTTGACGAAAGCCTGGCGCACCGCCTCCTGGCATTCCCGGCATCCCAGGCATTCCCGGCATCCCACCACCTTTCATCATTTGCATCATCCCGCCCATCATTTTTTCCATTTGGCGAAACTTAGCAATGAAATCTTTAACTGCATTTTCGGTGTTACCTGAACCTGCAGCAATTCTTTTGATACGAGATTCTTTAACGAGTTTGTAGTCATCACGTTCTTGCTTCGTCATTGAGTTGATGATCACGCGCATACGCTTCATTTCATCTTCGGCAGGAGAGAGATCTCCGACTTGTCTAAGCATTCCACCCATACCAGGAATCATTTTTAAAATGCCTGACATACTACCAAGCTTTCCGATCATATCCATTTGCTTCATAAAATCGTCGACGGTGAATTTACCTTTTTCAAGGTTCTTCATCATTTTTTCAGCTTCTTTTTCGTCTATATTTTCCTGGGCCTTCTCAACTAATGAAACGACGTCACCCATATCGAGAATACGGCTTGCTAGACGATCAGGATGGAATAACTCCAAGTCCTTCATCTTCTCGCCCATTGATATGAAGCGGATAGGAACACCTGTTACGTGACGGATAGAAAGCGCGGCACCACCTCTTGCATCAGAGTCCATTTTTGACAGGACAACACCAGTTAGCCCAATCGTTTCATGAAAACTTTTAGCCACGTTAACGGCTTCTTGTCCGGTCATAGCGTCAGCGACTAAAAGAACTTCAGGGTTTTCACCTTTAATGGCTTCTTTAACTTCTTTAATTTGAAGCATAAGTGCTTCATCAACGTGTAAACGTCCCGCTGTATCGATAATCAAAACATCTTTATGAAGTTTTTTAGCTTCAGCGATGGCGGCAAGAGCAATATCTTTTGGATGCATAGAGAGATCTGAATCAAACCAATCAACATCAATTTGCTTTGCAAGAGTTATCAGTTGATCTTTAGCCGCTGGACGAAATGTATCGGCAGGAACAAGAAGTGATTCTTTTTTCTTTTTGGTGCGAAGAAAGTTTGAAAGCTTACCAGAAAAAGTTGTTTTACCTTGTCCGTTTAGGCCAACAACTAAAACAACTTTAAGTCCTGGTTTTTCCCAATCAACTTCTTCAGACTCAACACCCATAACGGCGCCAAGTTCATCTTGTACGATTTTAATAAATTGCTCTGAAGGATTAACTCCTGAGAGTACTTTTTCACCAAGAGCTTTTTCTTTAACCGCAGCGGTAAAAGATTTCACCACTTTAAAATTAACATCGGCTTCTAAAAGAGCTTTTCTAACCATGCCCATGGCTTCTTCAATATTGTCTTCGCTTAGGCGACTCTTACCTTGAAGAGTTTTAAAGGCATCAGAAAATTTCTCAGATAAATTATCAAACATCTATAGCTCCAAACATTTTAAAATCTGCTCAGGTTTATCACACCAAAACTCAGGGATAAACTCTCCAAAGTTGTCTTTTTGGGCATGTTCGCCCCAAAGTGCTCCAACAGACTTGATACCATAAAGCTTTGCGCCCTGAATGTCAGTGTAACTGTCGCCAATATGTAAACAATTAGACTTGTCTTCGCCGTCTAAAAGCTTAGCTAAGCCCGCCGGATGTGGTTTAGGCGTAATGTCATCGGCGCACACTAATTCTTCAAAGAATTTAAGTAGATCGGCCGATTTAAGAATTTCTAATGTCGAAGCACGGTCTCTACCAGTCCATACTACTAACCTGCATCCAGAAGCTTCTAAAGCTTGAAGCAGAGAGCTTATGCCAGGGTAAGCCTTAGCTCTAGCGGATTGTGCCGAAAGCTCGCTCCAACGCTTTAGCAAACGCTCTGGATTTGAAAAATCGAGGTTGAAGTTTTTTGCGCATTGAAGCATATCGGCATCATACTTACTTCTCACTTCATCCATACTGACATCAGTACCTAATTCTTCACTAACAAGTCTTTGTAATGTCGAAAGTAGGGCCTCATGGCTTGAGACTAGGGTTCCATCACAATCAAAAACAACGTTCATAATTTTCTTCATAGGTTGACGACGCTCCAAGTCCACTACTATAAAGGCGCTGATTATGTTTTCCAAG
>CAYGRY010000150.1:0-2195 GCA_964352405.1 uncultured Halobacteriovorax sp. | reverse complement strand
ATTTTATAAAAATGGGAAACCCATTGGTTCATCAAATAACCTGACGACCTTTTCATTTTACCCAACAAAAAATTTAGGTGCTTTTGGGGATGCTGGTGCTGTTACTACCAACGATGACAAACTAGCAGAAGATATTATGTCGATTCGAAATCATGGCCGTTCACCTGAAGGGCATCGACTCATTGGCAGAAATTCAAGATGTGATCACCTACAAGCAGCAGTACTAGATGCGAAATTAGATAGTCTTGAAGAGCAAAATAAAGATAGAAAAACAATTGCTAAAAAATATCTTGAAGCATTATCAGGGCTACCAATTCAAATACTCGACTCTCGCTTTATAGAAACATCTTCATGGCATCTTTTCCCTATTGCCACTAAAGATAAGCAAACAAAGCTTAAGCTAATTGAATTCTTGGAAGGACAAAATATTCAATGCCGATTGTTTTATGAGCGCTCTCTTCCACAAGAACCAACGCTTCAGAATTACAAAGGTGAAACACAAAAAGCGAACCATTTTGCGGATACAACTTTCACTTTACCTATGCATCCATTTCTTACAGATGAACAAATCAACTACGTTGCGACTAAAGTTAGAGAGTTTTTCAATTAACATTAGTGGACAGCGATAGTCCACTAATACCTTTTTACACATACATGCCTTTTGTACCTGAGTCAGATGGTCAACAACAAACACTAAAGGCAAAATTTTCCTAATGTTCCTAAATGCTATACCGAAATAGTTATTGTAACAAATAACAACATGGGCACGGCGGCTCAAGGTTGAACCACTCTTGGGGAAAAGAGTATCAACTTATTAAACAAGGAGGCTAATTAAACCACGTCGGAGGATAACATGGGTTTCAGAATTAACACAAACGTAGCATCACTTGCTGCACAAAACAGTCTTAACAAAACAACTTCAAAGCAAAACGACTCACTAGCAAAACTAGCTTCTGGATCAAGAATCGTTAAGTCATCTGACGATGCTGCTGGTATGGCCATTTCCGAAAGATTAAAGGCCAACATCAGATCATCTATGCAAGCTGACAGAAACGCGAATGATGGTATCTCCATGATTCAAGTTGCTGAAGGTGGACTTAATGAAGTACAGAACATTCTTATCAGATTCAGAGAATTATCTATTCAATCTGCATCAGATACTGTTGGTGATACTGAAAGAGAATTCACAGACAAAGAATTTCAACAATTAAAGAATGAATTACAACGTATCTCTGAAGTCACTAGCTTTAACGGTACATCACTTTTAAATGGTGAAGGCGACGAACTTGAATTTCAAATTGGTCTTAATGCTGATGAATTTCAAGATAGAATTGCTTATAACCCAGGAGATTTTAACGCAGGGTTAGACAATCTTGAACTTGATGGGATTGAGATTAACTCAAAAGAAGGTGCTCAAGACTCACTTGCTAATATCGATGCTGCTATCACGAGCGTATCTGGTCAAAGAGCAACTCTTGGAGCTTTACAAAACAGATTAACTTCAACTTCTAGAAATTTGCAAACTACTGTTGAGAACCAATCTGCTGCAAACTCTCGTATCCGTGACTTGGATTACGCATTTGAAACTGCAGAGAGTACTAAGAACAATATTCTTCAAAATGCAGGTACTTCTGTTCTTGCTCAAGCAAACGTTAAGGATCAGCAAGCTCTAAAACTTGTTGGATAATTAAAGGTTAATAATTTCAATTAGTTAAATTAAAAAGGCCCTTTGAATAAAGGGTCTTTTTTATTTACTAAATGCGCCAAAATTGCTAACTTTCCGCCATGATCGAGCACTCCCTTGAAACAAAAATAACGCATTTGTTCAATCCTGATTTTAAGTACAAACATGATAATCCTTATCATGACAAACTAGAAATATTTGATCAGTTCGTTTTAAGAGACGAAGAAGGTGAGAATTTCAAAGGAATTTGGAATGAGAAAGTCTTTAAAAACTCAAATCCACTTGAAGTTGAAATAGGCACAGGCTACGGCCATTTCATGCATGAGCATTGTCTGCAAAACCCCAAAATTAATTTCCTTGGGATGGACTTTAGATTTAAGCGAAGTTTTCATCTGGCCCAAAGACTTTCAAAGGTGGAAAAGAAAAACTTTCGCTACCTGCGAGGTCGAGGTGAAAGGCTTGGTTACCTCTTTTCAGATATCGTTGTTGATTAATTTTATTACTTCTTTCC
>CAYGRY010000149.1:0-2290 GCA_964352405.1 uncultured Halobacteriovorax sp. | reverse complement strand
GGTCTTTAATTGATGTTGCATGCACTTCCATGGCCAAGGGGGTTTTAAGACATTATAGTCGGGATACAGGCTAGCGACAAAGTGGAAACTATGATTTCTTCACATGAAATAAAATCTCTCTATCTACATTTTCCGCATTGTCGGCATTTATGTAATTATTGTGACTTCTTTAAGTCGGTTCCGCCTGATTTTGATGAAGCGCGTGATGTGTTTCAGTTTCGTCTTGAGAACCAATGGGAACAACAAGAGCATTGGTTTGAATCACTCGGTTATCGCTTTGCTCCACTCGATACACTTTATCTTGGAGGTGGAACACCTTCTCTTTGGGGTGTTAACGGCGCCAAGTGGTTTGAGTTTTTAATCCCCTCAAAAATACAAGTTAACGAAACAACAGAATGGACCATGGAAGTTAATCCCGGCGCTTGGGAAAATGAAGGTCTAAAAGCTTGGCAGGATTTAGGGGTCAATCGCTTTTCGATGGGTGTTCAATCGTACAACGAAAAATTTTTAAAAGTGCTCGATCGTTTTCATGATCTAAGCGATGTTGACTCGCTTCTTAATCGTTTTAAAGATCATCATTTTAGTGTCGATTTAATGCTTGGTTTACCCTTTAGTCAGAGCTGGAATCGCGACCTAAAAGGTGAAATTTTAAGACTGATAGACAGTGGCGCTGAACATTTTAGTGTTTATATTTTAACGGTTAAAGATAATTACAAACACTATAAAGATCTTCCAAGTGAAGAGTATATTGAAGAAGAATATCTGCTTACGAGTGAACTCCTGCGAGCTAACGGATTTGATCATTATGAAGTTTCCAATTTTGCTAAACCGGGTGCACGTGCCAGGCATAATTTAAAATATTGGCAGGCAGAATCAGTGGCCGCACTTGGGCCTTCTGCCGTTGGATATTTGGCTGATACAGGACATCGTTATAAATGGAAGCCCAATCAGGACTTCTTTGAAATAGAAGAACTTGATCAAGCCGCCATCGATTTGGAGCGTGCCTATTTGCAGCTAAGACTGGATACAGGCTTGATCGATTTTAATGAATCCCTTCGAGCCAGTGATATTATGGAGCTAAAGAGCTTGATGCAAAAATGGAAGAAGGCTGGATGGCTTAAGCCTGAGTCCTCTATCTCCAAAATCATGCTCACGCCCAATGGCTTTTTAATGATGGATAGCGTCACAGGTGACTTATTAAAATCTGGCCTTATTAAGTAATTTCAGTAAATTAAAGCGCTTATCAGAATTAATTTAACTACGAGCATTGACACTGCCTCGTTTGCTCCCATCTTAGAGGGGTAAAAGAGATTAATGCCAGGGATGAATAATGAGCGAAAACACTGAGACGACGACAAATTCAAGTGCAAACACCAATGAAGAAGAGCTAAAAACTGAAGCTCAAGTTGAAGCCGAAACGACTGAAGAAACACTTCAAGATAACGTCACTGAATTGAAAAACGAGCAAGAAGACTTTAAAGCAAAGTTTTATTATCTTGCAGCTGATATGGATAATTTACGTAAACGTCATGAGCGTGAACGTGAACAGCTCATTAAGTTTGGTAACGAGAAAGTATTATCTCACCTTCTAGATGTGATTGATAATCTTGAGCGCACAACCGCTGCGATTAAAGACGATGAAGACGAAAAGGTTAAGAATATTTTCGTCGGTATTGATATGGTTCAAAAGCAATTTCTTGATTGTTTGAAAAATAACGGATTAGAAACAATTGAAGCAGTAGGAAAAGACTTTGATCCTAATTTCCATGAAGCCTTAGCCCAACAGCCAGCCGAAGGAAAAAAAGATGGTGAAGTCATTTTAGAATATCAAAAAGGCTATGTACTCAACGGAAGACTACTAAGGGCCGCAAAAGTAGTAGTAGCAAAAAACGATTAATTTAGGTTTATAAATAGAAGGAGAATATTATGGGTAAAATTATTGGAATCGACCTTGGGACAACCAACTCATGTGTCGCAGTATTAGAAAACGGTAAATATAAAATCATCCCAAATAGCGAAGGTCATAATACAACTCCTTCAGTTATTGGATTTGCTAACAACGGCGATACTCTTGTTGGACAAGTTGCTAAGCGCCAAGCGGTAACAAATCCTTCTAAAACTCTTCACGGTGTTAAGCGTTTGATCGGTCGTAAATTTGAAACTCCAGAAGCAAAGAAATTTGCTGGTGTTGCTCCATTTGAAATTTTCTCAAATAAAAATGGTGACGCTTGGGTTCGTGTTGATGGCCGTGAAATGTCACCACAAGAAATCTCAGCTAAAGTTCTTGAGA
>CAYGRY010000148.1:0-2367 GCA_964352405.1 uncultured Halobacteriovorax sp. | reverse complement strand
CTTCTTCTTCAAGTCCTTTAGCGATATCAAGCATTGGATCTTGAACACCAAGTTTAGATAGAACAGTATCGCAAGCTTTCTTAATGATGTTTGCACGAGGATCAAAGTTTTTATAAACACGGTGACCAAAACCCATAAGCTTGAAAGAATCATTCTTATCTTTAGCTTTCTTAATAAACTTTTTGTAGTCGCCACCATTCTTCTTGATTGTCTCAAGCATTTCGATAACTGCTTGGTTAGCACCACCGTGAAGAGGGCCCCAAAGAGCATCTACACCAGCTGATATAGTTGCAAAAACGTTAGCGTTAGAACTACCAACCATTCTTACTGTTGAAGCCGAGCAGTTTTGCTCGTGATCAGCGTGAAGAATTAAAAGAACGTTTAAAGCTTTAGCTACTTCATGATCAACTTCATAGCCTGGCTTATATTGAATCATATTCATAAAGTCTGCGCAGTAACCAAGACTTGGGTGAGAGCGAACTGGATCTTCACCTTTAGCGCGACGATAGAAGTAGGCCATCATCACTTTTACTTGGGCCATCAACTGAGCAACAGCGCGATCTTTTTCAGAGTCTGATAGATCGTGATCTAAAAAGTCTGGGTAGTATGCTGAAAGAGCTGCGATACCAGAAGAAAGAACACCCATCGGATGCGCATCTCTTGGAAAGGTATCAAGCATATTTGTAATTCCTTTTGGCAAAGTTGCAAAAGAAACAATTTTTTCATTGAAGAAATCAAGCTGACGCTTAGTTGGTAAAACGCCATTGATTAAAAGATACGACGTCTCAATAAAGTTTGAATGTTCTGCAAGATCTTCGATCTTATAACCACGGTAACGAAGAATACCCTTTTCTCCATTAAGAAAAGTTATATCTGAAGTACATGAACCAGTGTTCATATAACCGTTATCAATTGTGATAAAACCTGTTTGTGAACGAAGCTTGGTAATATCAATCGCTCTCTCGCCTTCTGAGCCCGTAATGATTGGTAACTCAATAGTCTTCTCTCCAAGATTGAGTTGTGCTGTGTCTGACATGTGTCCTCCAAATAACCGATATATAAATGAAATAGCTAAGAATTTTAAACAGTTAAACTCTACACCCAAGAGCATTTAATTCAAAGACGCAGCCTTTTAATGGCTAAGATTTCCTCTAGATAATTTCTTAGACTGACCAAGCTTTAGGATCTTGATGCCAAGTTTTAATCGCCTCGACATCAGTAGTCGACAAAGTTCCTTGGCTTTGGGCTTCTTCAAGTAAACTTTCAAAGTTTGTTAATGAGTGAAGCGTAAGGTCATGTTCCTTTAACACAGCACGTGCACCACTAGTCTGATAATCAACAATGGTTAAGCAGCCTACTGGCTCTAATCCAACGCTTTTAACTGCGATGACTGCATCACCAAGACTCTTTCCCTGATTAACTAAGTCTTCTACTAAAAGAACTTTCATGCCCGCTCGAATATCCCCTTCAACTTGGTTTTGTTTACCGTGAGATTTTGATCCACCACGGACATAAAGAAGAGGTTTTTTAATTTCCCAAGCCAGAATACTCGCGTGAGGTATTCCGGCCGTCGCCAATCCACAAAATGCATCAAACTCTAGAATTTTTTCAGCGCAAATATTTTTAAATGCGTCGATAATCTTTTGCCTAGCATCGATATGCGACCAAACCAGACGATTGTCGCAGTAGATTGGGCCCTTTAAACCTGACGCATAGGTAAATGGCGGATTGATTGATAGCTGAACACAGTTTTTTTCAATCAAAACTTTCGCGATGTCACGTGGACTCATGTTTTTCCCCATACTAAGATAACTCATTATGAAATTTGATAAGCCAACGGTCAAAGGTAAAATTCTTAAACGCTATAAACGTTTTCTAGCCGATATTGAGTTAGAGGATGGAGAGGTCGTTGTTGCCCATTCCGCCAATACCGGAAGTATGACCACGTGTTGGGAGCCAGGCTGGCCAGTCTTACTAACTAAGAATGATGATCCTAAACGTAAACTCAAGTACACGCTTGAGCTAACTCATAATGGTAAAACTTGGATTGGTGTCAATACTGCTCTTCCAAACAAGATTGTTTTAGAAGCAATTAAAGATGGAACCATTAAAGAACTTCAAGGTTATGACACCATTAAGCCTGAAGCTAAAATTGGTAAATCAAGAATCGATGTCTTGTTGACTAAAAATACTGGCGAGCAGTGCTACGTCGAAGTTAAAAACACGACACTATGGCAAAAAGATGTCGCTATTTTTCCTGATGCTGTAACTGAGCGTGGTCAAAAACATTTAAGAGAGCTTACTGAGCTTGCAAATAATGGCATTCGTGCTTGTATGCTTTATGTTCTTAACCGTGAAGATGTTAAA
>CAYGRY010000147.1:0-2375 GCA_964352405.1 uncultured Halobacteriovorax sp. | reverse complement strand
ACGAATCCTGTCCGCCTTTATTTTTTAACATTTCAATAGCACCTTTAAGTTTTGTGAACTCGCCAGCATCCATTTCTAAGTTACGTTCTTTAAGTCTCTTCGCAGCGTGAGTTGAAAGACTAATGCCTTGATCAGGTGTCTTTTTAGCTTCAAGCTGTTCTTGCAACAAACCATCAAATTCACTTTTACCAGTTGAATCTGTTTTACGATTAACTTCAGCTTCACGGTTCCCGCCGATGCGAGAAACGTTTGGAATGAGCATGTTATTAATCTTTGGATTTGCCATTTATATTTTTGCACTTATTGTGCAGCTTCCTTCATTTGAGAATAACTGTTATTGGCTGCCTTTTTCAATCCGGGCATATTTTGCGCAGCACCACTTTTACCTGTAGGCATTTCAAAACTCATCACGTCTCTAAGAAAAACTTTATTTTTTCCATCGATAGTTAAAAGCATTTCACCATTTTCAAAGGAGACTGCACTGACAATACCAGCTGCGCGTGTTTCACCTTTAAATTCTTGTAATTTTTCATCATAAGCTTTGACATCAAATCGATAAGTATCTTTTGGTGCTCTAGTACCATCTAAAGAGACACCATCCCAAGCTAGAGTTTGAGACCCGCCTGGAACATTTTCTTTTTCGATACGACCAATCAATTGATTCTTAGAATCAAAAATTCTAACAGTCATCGCTCTTGCATCATCAGGTAGGAAGAATGGAAGATTTACTCTGCTATCTTCTCCGTTATAATCAATCGATGTTCCACCAGTGATTGCACGCTTACCTAGGAAAGCTGCTCCTTGGAAACGCTCTTGGTTATCGCCACCCTTCGTCAGTTTGGCCATACCTGTATTCATATTTGTGAGTTGCTCTAATTGTGAGAACTGAGCAAGGTCAGCAGCGAATTGTTTTTGGTCCATTGGGCTCATTGGATCTTGGTTACTCATTTGAAAAGCCAAAAGCTTCATAAAAGAGTCTTTATCCATTTTGTTATGGCTTTTTGCATCGACGAATTTGCTTTCTTCTCTAATACCTGCAACACCATTGAGTTCATCACCAATAGATTTACCACCATTACTTTTAAGCTTATTCGTAGGACTAGCCATCGTGACTTTATTGAACTTATTTGGACCTGAATCTGGACGTCCTATTTTAGTCAAGCGCTTGCTCCCATACGTTCACGGTATTCATCCCAAAGAGCTTTTCTTCGCTCTCCACCGTTACGATCTTGGCGATGACCTTGATGTTGCCCGCCAGACTGAGAAAACTGTGAATCTGATCTTCCTTCACTTGAAGAATCAGAAAATGATCCTGCACTAGATTTAGAAGAACCACTAATCACATCAGATTGAACAATTTTAAGATCAGCAAGCTTTACACCATTTTGATTTAAAGCTTTAACAAGCTCAACTTCATTGTCAGTAAAGAAGCGATGCCCTTCACCAGCTGCAGAAATTTTCATATCAATAGAATTTCTGTCAACACCGCGATTAACATTCAAGCGGAATTGACCCAATTCATCATGCTTAACTAAAACGTCAAGCTCACCTTTTGAGGTTAATTGTTGTTGATCAAGATAGTTCACGATCTTTGTAATCACTTCAGAAGATTTAGCAGCGTTAGAACCTGAAAGATCTAAGACTGGCTGTGCATTGGCTTTACCAGACATATCACCAGAAGATTTGGCATTACCTGTAATCGCTTCAGCTAAAATTTGCTGATTTGATTGTGATTCAGGCAAGCTAATATCAGCATTATTTGATTCTTTTATTTCGCTGGCATACTTACTAAACATTGAAGTATTTTTTTCTGCTAGTTTGGCATAAGGACTATCAGTCACTGCCTGCTTTGTGGCCATCTCTTTAGTTGCTAAGAAATCATCACCAGACTGGAAAAACGCCGGTCTTTTAGCTTCAGCATTATTTAGTTTATTACCTGGGTTTAAAGATTTTAAATCATTCGCAAAAACTTTCGCTGACTCGAAGTCACCTTCGATTCCACTCTTTACAAGTTTGGTAACTGATTCAAGCTTTGCTTTAAGACCTTCAAGAGCTGATTCAATATCAAATGATTGATTTTTTGCATTTACAAATTCGTCACCATCAAAGACAAACTCATCTGCATTAGCAACACCTAGGCTTTTAGCATCAACGCCCATCATCTCAAGGAATGAACCTAATGGTGTTCCCTCAGCAACTTCACTTATTGAGCCTAAAACTTCTTCAATCTTTTCAGAAAGAAATGCTGGAACTTCAACAAGAGCTTCACTTAGCCCCTCAGCAGTTTCGCCAACAGCAGCTGTTAGATCTGCAAGAATACCTTCAAAGCCTCCACCCAAAGACTCTAGTAGTCCTTCAGCTGGATTCTCTTGTGC
>CAYGRY010000146.1:0-2471 GCA_964352405.1 uncultured Halobacteriovorax sp. | reverse complement strand
CTGACAGAAAAAAGAAGTGGATTTGATTGATCACCAAATTTCTTTTGCGTGATCTTTTCAATAGTTTCTAACGACTCTTTGACTTGAGTCTTAATTTCGTCGTTAATTTTTTTTCCTGATTTATCATAATCAAGACAGGCTTCAGTTGTTACTGTAAAGCCTGGGGGAACATTGAGCCCAAGAGAAGTCATCTCAGCAAGGTTTGCACCTTTGCCGCCGAGAAGATTCTTCATCTCACGGGTTCCCTCTGTTTTGCCCGCGCTAAAGAGGTAGACCCACTTACTCATAAATGCTCCGCTTAGAATCCGAATTGATCCTGGATATATTTTTTAACACTATCGATGGCAATACGTTGTTGAGTCATTGAATCACGATCACGAATCGTTACGGTTTGATCCGTTAAGGTATCGTAGTCGATGGTAATGCAATATGGAGTTCCGATTTCATCTTGACGACGATAACGCTTACCAATTGAACCCGATGTATCGTATTCAACTTTGTAATGCTGTTGAAGTTCAGCAAAAAGTTTTCTCGCTGGACCTTCAAGATCTTCTTTTTTCATCAAAGGCATTACAGCGGCTTTAATTGGTGAAACACTCGGGTGAAACTTCATGACAACGCGTTCAGTTTCTTTATCGCCTTCATTTTCAATTCGATAAGCATCACAAAGAAGTGCAAGTACAGCACGATCACAGCCAACAGATGTTTCAATCACGTATGGAAGATATTTTTTATTGCCATCCATTTGGTCAACATACTCTAACTTCTTACCAGAGAACTTTTGATGTTGGGCCAAATCAAAATCAGTACGAGAGTGAATCCCTTCCATCTCGCCCCAACCGATTGGGAATTCATATTCAATATCACTAGCTGCATCGGCGTAGTGAGCCAGATCATTTTCACCATGTGGGTGCCAACGAAGCTTATCTTTTCTAAGACCGTTACTTAAATGCCAATTCAAGCGGATCTCTTGCCACTGCTCCATCCACTCTTTTTGAGAACCAGGCTTAACAAAAAATTGCATTTCCATTTGTTCAAATTCACGAGTTCTAAAAATGAAGTTACCAGGGCTAATTTCATTTCTAAAAGCTTTACCAATTTGAGCAATACCAAAAGGAAGTTTCTTTCTCATGGTCGATTGAACATTAAGAAAGTTTACAAAAATACCTTGAGCTGTTTCTGGGCGTAGATAAACCATGGCACTTGGATCTTCCACCGCACCCATTTGAGTTTTAAACATTAAGTTAAAATCACGTGGCTCAGTGAACTGACCTTCAGCCTTACAAGTTACACATGGCTTCGTTAGATCAATTTGATCGGCACGATAGCGCGCCTTACAGGCTTTACAATCCACCATCGGATCATTGAAGCCATCAATATGTCCTGAAGCTTTCCAAGTTGTTGGATGCATAAAGATAGAAGCATCAATACCTTCAACATCTTCTCTAAAAGTCATTGATTTCCACCAACGATTTTTAACATTGTTTTTTAGTTCGATACCAAGTGGGCCATAGTCCCAACAAGAAGCAAGGCCGCCGTAAATTTCAGAGCTTTGAAAAATAAAACCTCTGCGTTTTGATAAGGCGACAAGTTCATTCATTGATTTTAAATTTGATTCAGACACGGGCGCTCCAATTGGCATGATTATTCGATGCAATCTTACCTGAGAGCCTGTTTATTCGCTACATTGCCGCACCATGAAAATGAAATAATTAGGACTTTACGGATAAATCGTAGAGCTTAGCGTACTCGCCTGCTTTAGCCATGAGTTCACTATGATTTCCTTGTTCAACCAGACGACCCTGACTAAGGACATAAATTCGATCATAGTCTTGAATGGTACTCAAACGATGCGCCACAGCAACAACCGTCTTTTGAGAAGCGATACTTTCAAGGGCTTTTTGGACGACTTTTTCGGATTCATTATCAAGGGCTGAAGTCGCTTCATCAAAAAGAAGCACATCGGTATCCTGAAGAAAGGCCCTGGCAATTGTTAAGCGTTGTTGTTGACCACCAGATAAACGAGTTCCTCTATCACCTACGATCGTCTCCAAACCTTCTGGAAGTTTATCGACAAATTCAGCAGCATACGAAACTTTTAGCGCGTGCGAAATTTGCTTTTCTGTAAAGTCTTTACCAAGAGTCAGGTTGCCACGAATGGTATCGTTAAAGAGGAAGATATCCTGTGAAACTAATCCAAATAAACCGCGAAGACTATTAAGTTTAATATCAGCAATTGGCTTTTCATCTAAAAGAATCGTTCCGTGATCAACTGGATAAAGACCTAGAAGCAAATTTATGAGAGTGGATTTTCCTGAGCCAGACAAACCAACTAAAGCAACTTTCTCACCTTTATTCACATGCATACTAAAATGACTTAGGACTTCGCCTTCGCCATAAGAAAAAGTTAGATCTTTAACTTCAATGCTTTTTTCAAATTTAGTCGGCTCAAGTGAGCCTTTATCAGCTTC
>CAYGRY010000145.1:0-2625 GCA_964352405.1 uncultured Halobacteriovorax sp. | reverse complement strand
CTTCCAAAAACGATTGTTATAGGTGCACGCGGACGTTGTGGTCAAGGCGCAACTAAACTTTTAAAAGCTCTAGATATTAAGGCTGAATGTTGGAATTCTACACATACAAAAGATAAAGGTCCGTTTAAAGAAATTTTGGACTTTGATGTTTTAGTCAATTGCGCCTTGATGATGAATCAAACAAAGCCATTTCTTACCAAAGAAATGCTGGAGCAAAATAACCGCCTCCAAGTGATTTCAGATGTTGGATGTGACCCAACAGGTCCATGTAATCCACTACCGATATATGATTCGATCACCACAATGAATCAACCTGCGACTAAAATTAATATTGGTCAGCAAGATCTTTGGCTAACAGCAATTGACCATTTGCCTTCACTTTTACCAAGAGAGTCAAGTGAGGATTTCTGCCAACAACTTCTCCCTCATCTCGAGAACTTTTTGGCCGGTCAGATTGAAGATACACCGTGGGAGCGCTCCCTTGCGCTATTCTATCTGCATTTAGGAAAGCATGGCATCACTCCAGAACTGTCTACGGGGACTTCCCTACCGCTGTAGTTTTGCTTGTCCATTAAGTTTATTTCCATAACAATAAAGACTACTCAAATCATTTTCATGGAGGAAATGTGAAGAAAATTATTCTTTGTGCTGCTCTTTTTATGAGTGCAAGTGTATTCGCTGCCGATTCAAGCAGTGGTTGTGGTGTGGGCTGGCAAGTGACTCAAAAAACGAGTTTATCAGCATCATCAACACGTAATACAACTAATTATATTCTACCGAACACAATTAGTATGACTTTTGGTATTTCTGGATGTGCTCACCACTCAATCGTTAAAGTTGATAAAGAAGTTCAATACTTTGCTGAAGCAAATCTTGAAAACTTACAACTTGATATTGCTCAAGGTAACGGTGAAAGCTTAGCGACACTATCAACTCTAATGGGTTGTGGCTCAGACTATGCTGCAAAAGTTCAATCTCTTCCAATTCCATCAAACGCTAATGAGCTTTTAAGCCGCGGCTGTTTATAATTGAAGATTTTTCTTAGCCTAATCTTTTTTAGTCTAAGCCTTGGCGCAACTGAGTTGGAAGAGCTTTCAAAGCATCCCATCTGGTTGCGCTTATTGCATTTTGAAGACTCAACTTCAAGAGTCGATTCTAGAGAATACTTCATTCATCCTCAGGGAAATGTTAATTCTAAGCTCGAACTAGAAGCTACCATCAAAGCTTTCAATGAGAACCAAACACTTGGAAATGATCCCTGGAAAGCGGCTTGCTCCTTTCCAGCTCGCTTTCAGTTCTTGATTGATCAAGGCTATAAGTTTTCAAAACCTGAATGTACTGAATACAATGCCTGGAGAAAGCAACTCGACATTAAAAGCGTCTCTCTTGTTTTTTCTTCATATTATCCAGGTAATCCTGCCAGTATTTTTGGTCATACTTTTTTGAAATTAAATTTTAATGAAAATCATGTTTCTAAATTAACTGACTATGCAGTGAGTTTTTCAGCCAGAGCAACCGATCCGATGGGAGTCATCTACGCTGTCAAAGGACTCCTTGGAGGCTATCAAGCCTTTTATGAAATTAGTCCCTATTACATGAAGCTAAACGAGTATGTGCACACTGAAAGTCGAGATATTTGGGAATACCCTATAGTTTTAAGTCCAATTCAGATTGATCGACTTTTAGCTCATTTATGGGAGCAGTACAAAAAAGCCTCTTACTCCTATTGGTTTACAAAAGAAAACTGTTCATTCCAATTACTCGCCTTATTAGATGTTGCTTTTGGTGATACGAATTTAGCCGAAGAAAGCGAGTTTGTAGTTTTACCTGCTAAGACCGTTAAACAAGTTGAAGCCACAGGGAAACTTGGCATTGGAAAAATTAGACCATCGTTTAAAAAACAACTTCTCTACCGCTATGACTTGTTAAATGAATCTGAACGCCAAGAGTACCAACAAGAACTTGGTCAAAAGATTAAAAGTACAAATGCAAACGTTTTAGACGCTGTCATTGCTAAAATTCGTTATGAACAACTTGAAGTCAATGACGATGTAGAAAAACGCAAAGAAATTTCTAAAAAGCTTTTACCTATCCTTCAAAGACGTGCTGCTCTTAAAGTCAAAACTGAAGACTATAAGAAAGAGTGGTATGAATCCATGAATGAAGAGAATCCTGTGCTTTCTCATAACTCAGGCAAGGTTCAAATCAATTCTGGTATTCGAAATGACAAATCTATCGTCGCTCTGGAAGTCAGACTCGGCCTTCACTCTCCTACTGATAGAGAAGAGGGACTACCCCATCATAGCGAAGTGAACTATTTATCCATGGCTATCGACCACAGCGCCGATCAAACATTAATTCAACGAATTAGAATTATTGATATCCTTTCACTTCAACCAAGAAGTGCTGCTAACTCTGGTTTTTCTTGGAGAGCAGGTGCTGGAGCAATAAGACGCCTTGGTTACCGTGCAGGGTTAGCACCACAAACTGCATTCTCAATTGGTTATTCCTTTGCCCCCACGAATAGTCTTTCACTCTACTCACTTATTGGGGCGGAAGCCTCCATACATTCAAGTCAAATCAAAGATGTGGCCATCGGTAATAACTTTGAACTCGGACTGATCT
>CAYGRY010000144.1:0-2669 GCA_964352405.1 uncultured Halobacteriovorax sp. | reverse complement strand
CCTTTAAGCATATCAGAAAGTGATCTCAACGGACGCTTATTAGCTCCAGTGAAAACTTTTCCACGTCTACCGTTATCAAAAAGAGCATCGACTGCTTCTTGAAGCATTCTCTTTTCGTTTCTAATAATAATTTCTGGAGCATTAAGTTCTTTAAGTCTCTTAAGACGATTATTTCTGTTAATAACACGTCTATAAAGATCGTTAAGATCCGAAGTAGCAAATCGACCTGCCTCAAGAGGAACTAATGGACGAAGATCCGGTGGAAGCACAGGAATAACATCCATCATAAACCAATCTGGATTATTGGGAGATTTAATTAATGACTCAACAACCTTAAGTCTTTTAATCAGTTTTGCTTTTGAAATATCAGTTGTAGCTACTTTTAAGTTAGTTCTCAATTCTTTGTTAAGAATATCAATATCAACTTTTGAAAGAAGTTCTTTAATAACTTCTCCACCCATAGCAGCTTTGAAATCAATCCCTGCGGCATGAAGTTCATGATACTTAAGTTCGGAAATAATTGTTCCAATATTAAGACCACCATCTTGGCCATCAGTAGATGATTCTTTAACGATATAAGCTTCGTTATAAAGAACTCTTTCAAGATCTTTCAAAGTAAGGTCTAAAAGAGCACCAATTCTTGAAGGAAGTGAACGTAAAAACCAAATATGAGCAACAGGAGTTGCTAATTCAATATGTCCCATTCTTTCGCGACGTACTTTAGAAAGTGTAACTTCAACACCACACTTTTCACAAACTACACCTCGGTGCTTCATTCTTTTGTATTTTCCACAAATACATTCATAGTCTTTAATTGGCCCAAAAATTTTAGCACAAAACAAACCATCTCTTTCAGGCTTAAAAGTTCTGTAGTTAATCGTTTCAGGTTGCTTTACTTCACCGTAAGACCATTCTCTGATTGTGTCAGGAGCGGCCATACGAATAGAAACTGCCTCGATGCTAATTGGGTCTTTTGGTTTATCAAAAAAGTTTAATAAGTCTTTCATGCTGAAAGCTCCTCACTATAAAATAGTTTCGTTAGTTTGTTCTTCTAATTTTACATCAAGTGCAAGTGCTTGAAGCTCACGTACAAGGACGTTAAATGATTCTGGCAGACCAGGCTCAAGAACTTTTTCACCTTTAACAATTGATTCATACATTCTTGTTCTACCAACAACATCATCAGATTTAACTGTTAGAAACTCTTGAAGTGTATAAGCAGCTCCATAAGCTTCAAGTGCCCAAACTTCCATTTCCCCAAGTCTCTGACCACCAAACTGAGCTTTACCACCCAGAGGCTGTTGAGTAACAAGTGAATAAGGTCCTGTAGAACGTGCATGAATTTTTTCATCAACAAGGTGATGAAGTTTCAACATATACATTGCTCCAACAGTAACCTCCTCTGAAAATGCTTCCCCAGAGATCCCATCAAAAAGTGTTGTTTTCCCACTCTTATCAAGGTCTGCAAGTTCAAGCATTTCTTCAATGTCTGCTTCAGTAGCACCGTCAAAAACAGGAGAGGCAAAACGAACTCCATCTTGAAGTTTAGTTGCCAATTCTTTAATGACTTTGTCGCTTGCTTTTTTAAGCCAAGTGTCTACTTTTTCATCTTTGTAAATTTTAGAAATCAAATCTTTTAATCTGTGAATATCAGCTTGCTCTTCAAGTAAAGCTCTGAATTTTTCACCCAGGCCACGACCTGCCCAACCAAGGTGCAACTCTAATAGCTGACCGATGTTCATACGCGAAGGAACACCAAGTGGGTTTAAAACGATTTCAACAGGAGTTCCATCTGCAAGATATGGCATATCTTCTTGTGGAAGAACACGCGAGATAACACCTTTGTTACCGTGACGTCCTGCCATCTTATCCCCTGCTTGAAGTTTTCTCTTGATAGCAACGTAAACGCTTACTTTCTTGATAACTCCAGGAGGAAGCTCATCTCCTTTGTGAAGCTTTGCAATCTCATCGTTAGCTTTTGTTCTAACGATATTAATTCTGTTTCTCACATCAGCGAAATATTCTGAAAGTTTTTCTTCCAGGTCTGCTTTTAAAGGAAGGTAACCGATTAACTCAAATGGAAGGTCTGATAATGTTTTCTCATTAATATCAGCACCTTTTCCAAGAAGTTCCGTTGCACCATCTTCAGAAATAAGCTTATCAGTTGTTTGAGTGCCTTTAAGCATTGTCGCAATTTTCTTAATTGCTGAACGCTGAATCGCTTTAATCTCAATCTGCTCATCACGTCTTATTAGTCTTGTCTCTTCTTCAATAATTGCTTTTGAACGTGCATCCAGCTCAACACCTTCACGAGTAAATACGTGAGCGTTAATAACTGTACCACGAACAGAAGAAGGAACTCTAAGTGATGTATCTTTAACATCTCCAGCTTTGTCACCAAAGATTGCTTTGAGAAGTTTCTCTTCCGGTGAAAGTTGAACTTCGCCTTTTGGAGTAATCTTCCCAACAAGAATGTCACCTGGTTTAATGATGGCCCCAACTCTGATAATCCCTGCTTCATCAAGGTCTTTCAAAGCCTCTTCTGAAACGTTTGGAATGTCACGAGTAATTTCTTCTTTTCCAAGTTTTGTATCACGAGCTTCAACTTCAAAAGCTTCAATATGCACAGATGTAAATACATCTCTTGAAAGTAGCGCTTCGTTAATAAA
>CAYGRY010000143.1:0-2719 GCA_964352405.1 uncultured Halobacteriovorax sp. | reverse complement strand
TCTTTCCAAATATGGTGAAGCTTTGTAAGAGTCTTAGCAAATTCTCGATTGTTAGATTGGATAATATTAGCAATGAGACTTGGTTTAATATTCTCTCTAATCGACTTCGATAACCAACAGCTGTCGGCCACAAAAAAGAGCTCTTCGTTTTCAGCTCGAAGATAAAGACCTAGCTGTCCTTCTGCATGTCCTGGTAGTTCAACTGCCACCATTGAGCCGTCGCCAAAAACATCAAAGCGAGATTCAAAATGTTTTTCTATTGTAGCGTTAAAGCCTGAGGCTTTTAAATTTTCATCAACGGTCATGGAGCGTTCTAAGAAATCTTTAGGCAACAAACCTGGAAGATAGCCATTAAGTAAGCCTTTAATTTTTCCAAGATTTCTAACTTTATCAAAGGCACCTTTGAGGTAGATATATTTGGCATTAGGAAAATCAGCGGCGGCACCAATATGATCTGCGTGAAAGTGAGAAAGGATGACATAGTTAATTTCACTTGGAAGAATACCAAGTTCTTTAAGTTTTTCTGCTGCAACGTCATTATGCTTTGCAAAGACTGGCGTTAAAAGCGCATAAAGTTTCTCTGGAAACTTAGAGGTTTCTTCATGAAATCGGCTTGAGTAGCCTGTATCGTAAAGAATATGTCCATGCTTAGGATGAGTAATCAGCATAAACATCGATGGATATTTAGCATTTGATAAGCGACCACCTTTCATAGTGATGCACTCTGGGTGGGTACAATAGCCACCATCAAAAAATTCTACTTTTAATTCCACGTTAATCCCGTTGTTGTTCTTTCCACCAAACAAGAGTTCTGTTTAGTCCATCCCTCATGCTGACTTTGGGATTATAACCCAATTGTGTGCGAGCTTTATAAATATCTAGAGTTTGCGATTTTGCTAAGAGACCCGCTGTATAACGAGTTAACGTAGGCTCTCTGTTATTTAAAAAATATTTACTAAAAAACTCAGATAGTCCGGTAATAATATAAATGAGTGAAAAAGGAATTTTTTTAGGCTCAAACTTTCGGCCAACTTGCGTAAGAATCCAGTCCACTGTTTCCCAAAGCTTTATTGGTTCTCCATTAGTAATATTATACTTTTGACCAGAGCAAGAAGCCGGTGCATCAAGGCTGTTTAGCACTGCTAGTGAGACATTATCGATATAAGTAATATCTAATGTTGTACTGCCATCACCAATAATAGGAAGTCTTCCTTTTTCATGCGCATTAATAAGTCTTGGAATGAGAGTCGTATCTCCTGGCCCAAATAAGCCACGAGGTCTTAAGGTAATAGTGCTTAACCCCCGCTCATAAGCGGCATGAGTTAACTTTTCTGCCATAAGTTTTGTTTTAGTATAAAGAGATGGCGCTGGATCTGCGACTGGATCACTTTCTTTAACGTTGAATCGGTCTTTAAAATTAAAATATACGCTTGGTGTTGAAATATGAACGAATCTTTTTACTCCATATTGCTCACAACCAGCAATGATATTGGCCGTACCGATGACATTAATAGAATGAAAGTCTTGATAGGCTCCCCATGGAGAGCTTAGGGCACCAGAATGAACAACGCCATCCATTCCTTCGCAGGCTTTTAGCATGGTGTCTTTGTCTCTAAGATCTGCAGCAATAAATTCGCATCCCATTGCTTCGAGCTCTTTTCCTATTTCTTTATTTCTTCCGATAGCTCGAACTATATCACCACGCGAGATTAAATCGAGGCAAACTCTTTTACCTAAAAATCCGGTTGCTCCTGTCACTAGAACTTTCATTAAACTTCACCATTCCATTCAATATCGGCCGTTGTAAATTTAGATAAACTTATTCCATGTCGTCTTGATTGAATGGCAAGCCAGATAAAGGTTTTGAATTGATCAAAAAAAGGCATAATATCATTTTTTCTAAAAATAATATCCCGTGATTGAATGAATGTTTTGATGTTTGAAGAGATATTTTTGAAGTCTCCCATGCCGTAAAGGATGACAAGGATACCCATCATATTCATAACTTTAAGAGATGGAGTTAATGTTAAATTAAAATCCTTTTGAAAAATGGTATGAAAATCATCTCTGTCTTCAAAAAGGTGTAATCCACTTGTCATGCGTGGATTACATTCAATCGCCATCAGTCCTTGTTCAGAATCAATAAAGTCAAAACTTAACTGACCTGTGAAATTAGATTTTTTAGCAAAGTTTTTAACCCATTCATGAATGGCTTGATGTTCAATATGTCGAAAGTTAAGACTAACTTTATTAGATTTAATTTCAGAAGGGTAGATGGCCGATGCTAATACGTGCCCATCTCGACAAAGCGCGTAGCTACAAAACTGTGGACCCTCTAAGAACTCTTGTACGACCCATGATCTTTGACTTGTGAAATCGATAGAGTTTATTTCTTTATCAGATGGCTTAACCAGAACTTCTTCTCCAAAACGTGAAAAACTAGGCTTTAGGACAACATGTTTAAGCTCTGCCAAAGTTTCTATGAGTTGGCTTTTTGAATGAACCTCTGTTGAGGTAGGTGCTTTGATACCCAGCTCTTGGCAGTACATTATAAATTCTGATTTATTATGAAGTTTTCTAAGTTTTGAGAGATCATCAATAAAGACGGGACAGTAGGCTTCGAGTCTTTTTTTAAACCTTGAAACCCAAAAACTTTCTTCGAAGGTAGGTATAACGAGATCAATTTTTTCTTCAAGAATGATATCTTCTAAGGCATCAC
>CAYGRY010000142.1:0-2834 GCA_964352405.1 uncultured Halobacteriovorax sp. | reverse complement strand
CATATGGCCTCCCAAAAAAATAATAGGTCGCCAGTTTACGCTAAATTACACCTAAAGCACAACGCTTGGAGTTTATAAAAACAATGACTTAATGCGGATGGTTATCTAAAAATAAAGGTCGAATCATCAGAACCTAATAAGGTGATTCTATCGTGTCCAAGAACGCCGATTTCAGAGATAAGTTGCTGTTGAAAATTTGGTTTTAAATGACCTAGGAAAATTGGTACTTCCTTAGGCATTTTTTTGATTTCTTCATTAATCGTTGATGGTGTGTGATGAAAAGAGTCGATCGCCACTTGCATAAGATTATTTGGAAAGCTGACTTCAGTAAAAATGGCTTTCACATTTTCAGTTTTCTTAGCAATTTCCCAAATTCGATCTGTTGGTCCTGTATCTTGTGTAAAGACGACGGCCAATCCATTTTTTTCAACAATAAAACCATGCCCACCTGCAGGATGATTCACTTCAACTGGTGTTACTTTATAAGCACCCAGCTCATAGGTTTTTTCTGAAGTAATTTCATGAAATCTTAGAGTTGGGTTTTTCTTTGAAGGAAGCTTTGTAAAGTCGGGCCATATTTCATCATTTAAAAGATGCGCCATAATATTTTGATGGGCCTTGGCAGAGGTATAAATCTCGAAAGGAACACCTTTCATACCGAAGCAATTGTCAGATAAAAAAGCTAAATCACTAATATGATCGAGGTGAGAGTGAGAGATAAGAATATTTTCAATTTTTGCTTGGTCAGATATTGGAATACCAGACGCAACTGAGCCAGCATCAATGAGCAGCTTTCCGTCGATTAAATATGATGTGGCCCTAAATCCAGGAGATACTCCCCCATGGCCGCCAATAATTCTTACTTGCATCATTATTCCAGTATCTTATCTTAACTTGCTTTTTGTTTTTCACCAATATGAACATCTTTGTACATTCTGCTTTTTTTGAACCAGCGATCAAATGCCTCAACAACTCGGCAGTCAAACTGTGTATCCGAATGATCAAGGATCTCTTTCCAAGCCACCATAGGAGGTAAACCCTTTCGATATGGTCTAGTACTAATCATGGCATCGAAGGTATCAGCGACAGAAATGATAGAAGCAATGATTGGTATATCCTCACCTTTCAGCCCATAGGGATAGCCTTTACCATCCGGTCTTTCGTGGTGAAATCTCATACCATCTATCACTTTACCTAAGCTTTTAATATGTCCCAAAATATGAAAACCAATGTCAGGATGATTTCTCATAATAACGAACTCTTCATCTGTGAGTGGAGCTTTCTTTTTAAGAATGGCATCTTCGATTCCAATTTTTCCAACATCATGAAGAACGGCGGCCAGCTTTAAGTCGCGCATATCTTCATAAGCAAGATCCATCTCTTTACCAATCATTTCAGAAAAGTGAGCCACTCGTTTTGTGTGTCCACCTGTATAAGTATCTTTTTTGCCAATGGCATCGGCCATAGCGAGAACAGTTTGATGGAATTGTAATCTTAATTTTTCAACGAGATTAAAACTATCAAAAGCAATGGCCAACTGACCTGAGATCAATTCCAACGCTTCAAGATCAAATTGATTGAAACCATCTTCTCTGGTTGAGTTTGCAACCATCACGACGCCAATGACTTCGCCTTTATTCACCAAAGGGAAAAGCCATGAATCAGAAGTCATTACATTCTTCAGAGTTTCGTCGAGCTTTCTAAAGCGAAAGTCATTGCTTTGAACGCTAACTTTTATTGGGTTTTGCTCTAAAGCACAAACGCCAATATAGTTTTTATTATTTAATTTATAATCATAACGATGCCATTCACGTCCATTTTTCAAAGGACATTCTCTGAACATCAAGTTTTGTTCTTCATCTAATCTAAAAAGAAAAGCATGCTCACAACTTAATAACTTTCGGATATGTTTGGTGACTTCTCGTTGATATTCTCGAAGACCAAGTGAGCTCGCGCAGAGTTTTCCAATTTCAAGAATGGCTTTAAAGTCAGTCGTCGAAGAACTTGCAACTTCGCTTAGTAATTGGTGAATTTCATTGCTTTTATGCCTAGTATTCATTAGTTACTATTCGGCATAAAAATTGTTTAACTTAATTTCTTTGGCTTAGTCTTTCATAAATTTCTTTAGTATCAAGATCAAGTATTTTTGCTAAAAGTTTCGCTGTCTGCTTTGTAGAAGGCTTATCAAGAACTTTTTGAGCTAATTGCCGAGTATCATTATCAATTAAAGACGATTGAGTTTTTTGATGATGAAACAACAAGACAAACTCACCTTTTACAACAAGATCGTTTTTAACTTTCTCTAGTTCACTAGCTTTAAAACGATGAACACTTTGAAAAGTTTTTGTTAGCTCCCTCGCAATAACGATTTCAGTGTCATCGCCCACGACTTCACACAAATCTTCAAGTGTTGCCAAGATTCTATGAGGAGCTTCAAATACAATATGAGTCGATGACTGAGTTTTTGTTGATTCAAAAAAAGTTTTTCGCTTTGAACTTTCACGTGGCAAAAAGCCATGAAAGGTAAATGGGTGTGGAGGTAAGCCAGATAATTCAAGCGCAACGAGAACAGCACTAGGGCCGGGTAATGTTTCTAAGGCATAGCCTTGGATTAAGACTTCTTTAACAAGTGGATAAGCGGGATCGCTAATAAGCGGACTGCCAGCATCAGAAACAATTAAAACATTATGGCCTTCACTTAACCACTCAAGTGGCTTAGCTAAAGCATTTTGATTATGGTCGTGAAAAGCATGAATGGTGGAAGGATCAAAGGTTAAACCAATCTGCTTCATCAATTCTTTATAAACACGTGTATCTTCGGCCACCACATGTTT
>CAYGRY010000141.1:815-2895 GCA_964352405.1 uncultured Halobacteriovorax sp. | reverse complement strand
AATGCTAATCCAATTGTAGAAATTTTAGACGTTAGCACTGTCGTTTGAATAGACTGAGAATTGATTTTTTCAATTAATTGTTTCTGAGAATTAATCTGAGCGGATATTATATCATGAATCTCATTGATAATTTTATGACCCGAACTAGACCCGTATATTCTTGAAAACTCTTTATAGTCAATAAGTCCTGCATTTAGTTTTCTTAGCCCTAACATTTCAGTTACAGCAGCAACTCGGACCCAATCCCCAACTTTTGCATGAACTAGCTTTAATTGTTCAACTATCTCTTCATTTCCTATAAAAAAAACTTCTGTTTCTTTTATATATTTAGCCAAAATTTCTTCATTTGAACTGAACGGTTTTAAGCGCTCTAAATCCCCTGAAAGCAAATATGCCTTAATACTACCTTCCATCTCACCAATATAAAGACCTATCTGATTCAGTCTCTTTATCTTATCTTCTTCTTTAAGAAGTAATGCTTGGTTTTGTTTTAAAGAATTCATATTGAATACAACGATTAGTGCGACTAAAGAAGTAAATACGGCACTTAAAAAAACTCCGAAAAGAATTTTTCCCCTTAGTCCAAGTTTTTTCCAAGATGCTAATATGTGATTGCTCCCCATCTGACTTCCTTTAATATCTAGGTTTAAACCTAACAATGTATCGGTGAGTTGCTAGTGCTATATAAGAGCTTTAATCTTCTTTTTTTGATGACTAGTCTTTTATCTGCTTCATGTGTTGGCATGCAATCCTCCACCAAAAGCCAAAAAGATTTCTGGAAAGACTTTCAATACAAGCCTCAAAAAGCCAGTGAGCTCTACTCACAAAACTGTTTAATGTGTCATGGTTCAAAAGGGGACGGCAAAGGACCAGCTCATAAGGCAATTAACCCTCCCCCTAGAGACTTTACCAAAGCCATTTATAAATATGGCTCAATCAAAGAGCCAGAAAAGCTGTATCTACTGATACAAGATGGAAAAGGATCTATGCCTGCCTGGAAACATTTACCTGAAAACGATATAAAGCAGCTTTTAAAATACATAATCAACTTTAGTCAGGAGCAACAATGAAAACAAAAGCTTTATTAACGACATTCTTACTGATATCGAGTGTTGGATTTACTCAGACAAACAACGCCAACATCACTCCCTTCGGCTATGTTAACATAGAGTATGGAGCCGGTAGTCGTTATGACACAACTACTAAAGTTGAGGGCGAAGATCGTATCGGCGCACAACAATACTTAACTGGTGCTGATGTAAAATATAAAAACATGAAGTTTGTTGGCGCCATTGGCGGGTCTGGTCTTAGTAATGATAATGCTACTGACACGGGAATCAGCATTACCGATGCCTACATTGTTCTTGATCAAATCAGCGGCTCCAATTTTGGCATCAGCTTTGGTCTGCAGCCTCTACTTTTTGGCTTAAAGCCCAATGGTTTTCCGGGAGATCATAGTCTACAGGCCAGCATTGAATACGGTGGTGGTGGAGGTTTTAATGCCTCCCAACAAGCTGAAGGATCCTTAATAGCTTTTTATAACTTCAGTGATCAGTTGAAATTGTCAGTTGGTCTTTTTGACGAAGATGAAAATGACAACGATGTTTCAGCAAATAAGGGGTCAAATATTCTTGATAACTACTTCGTTTCAATAAGAGCCACTGACCTAGGCGTTAAAGGACTTTATGGCTTTCTTGGGTTTGAAAATCGATATGTTGGACAAATCTCTGGAACAAATATTAATAGCTCCAAACCAATTATTGATGCTGGTGTTGGCTTTAAAGTAAGTGGATTTGATTTCTCAGTTGAATACATCTCCCTCGATAAAGATTTAGTTAATTCAACTCAAGCAAGTGCTTTAACTTCCGATGAGAACTACATCGTTGCAGAGGCTGCTTACAATTGGGGTGAATGTGGTGTTTACATAGACTATGGAAGTGCTGCTGAGGCTGAAACCACAACTATTCGTGCCGGTTTTTTACATAAAGTGAATGAACACTTATTAGCTCAAATTGAATGGTCGCAAGACGATCTAAAAAATGACGCTTTAGATGTCGAAAGTATTGATTTTAGACTTAAG
>CAYGRY010000141.1:0-805 GCA_964352405.1 uncultured Halobacteriovorax sp. | reverse complement strand
AAAAATATGATTTATAACTTTGTGAGAAATAAGGACTTTATCATTATGAAATTTACAATGTTTGTTTCCTTACTTGCGCTAACACTTGCCGCTTGTACTTCATTGTCCCAAAATGATCCCGAAATGGATCGCCTAAAGGCGCTGTTTCAACGTCCTTCAGACATTCCATACCCTGAGGACAACAAATATACTGTTTCTCGCGAAGAACTTGGGCGCATGTTGTTTTTCGAACCACGCCTATCTGGCTCGCAAGTCATGAGTTGTGCAACTTGCCACAACCCATCACTTGGGTGGGAAGATGGACTTCCAAAAGGAGTGGGCCACGGTCATAAAAAGCTCGATCGAAAATCTCCCACCATTTTAAATCTTGCATGGGCCCCTCGATTATTCTGGGATGGCAGAGCAGCAAATCTCGAAGAGCAAGCACTTGGACCCATTCAAGCTCCTGGAGAAATGAACATGCCTCTGGCGGATGCTGTCGGAAACATTAAGAAAATTAAAGGTTATGAAAAGTATTTCGAAGCCGCCTATCCCGGCGAGGGAATTAACGAAAAAACAATTGCCAAGGCAATTGCCACATTTGAAAGAGGAGTTGTCTCTCAGGACGCACCTTTTGATTTATGGCTAGCCGGAGATAGAAAAGCTATTTCTGAGTCAGCCATTCGTGGCTTCAAAACATTTAATACTAAAGCGAAGTGTGTTGCCTGCCACTCAGGCTGGGCTTTTACTGACCATAGTTTTCACGATATTGGCATAAACGATAAGGATATTGGACGAGGTAAGTTTCTTAAGTTGAGTTCCCAAC
>CAYGRY010000140.1:0-3072 GCA_964352405.1 uncultured Halobacteriovorax sp. | reverse complement strand
CCAGGAATGTGAGTAAAGAATGTTTCACCACATTGTGAGTGATACATGGCCCCACCACGAAGATATCCACCGATTGGAACTCTCACGACCATAGGACATTTATAATCACCACCACTTCTATAGCGAGTGGTCGCCATTTCATTTTTAAGCTGCATGTATGCAGTCCAAATATAATCAAAGAATTGAATCTCTACGACTGGCTTAATCCCACGCATGGCCATGCCAATAGCGCGGCCAATGATATTAGCTTCAGCTAGTGGTGAGTTGAAAACCTGGCCTTCTTTTGAAGCTCTTTGAACTCCGTGAGTGACTTTGAAAACGCCACCCTTACCTTTAAGGTTTGGATCATCAAGTTTTTCAAGTTGGCTAAAGTCAGCAACGTCTTCACCAAACATTCTTAGCATTGGGTTTTTAGAAAATTCACTTTTTAAAACGCTGTTGATGGCGCCCGCTAAAGGAACATCATCTTTTCCTTCAAATTTTGGCTCAGTATCAAAAAGAGTGCGATCAGAGATTGAAACATCTTCGCTAAACAAGTGCTTCATTGAATCAGCTGGATCAGGCCATGGAGTTTCAAGTGCTCTTTTTAAAGCATCTTTTAACTCAGCATCTATTTTTGCATAAAGCTCTTTCTTTTCTTCTTCAGAAATCACACCACTTTCAATTAAAAGCTTTGGATATGAATTGAAAACGTCTCTACGTTTTTCATCAGCTAGATCTTCTTGTGTTCTGTACATGGCGTGATCATCTGATAGTGAATGCGAATATGGACGAGTCACATGAGCGTGAACCAAAACAGGACCCTTGCCAGAGCGAAGGTATTTAACCGCTTCAACCATGCAAGCATAAGATTCGATTGGACAGCTTCCATCAACCTCAAAGATTTTAAGATTTGGAAAGTTATTCATCGCTTTAGAAATGGAGCCACCTGGAGTCTGAACATCAACAGGGACTGAAATGGCATAGCCATTATCTTCAACCATAAAAAGAACTGGAAGCTTATTTACACAAGCTGTTGTCATCGCTTCCCAAAACTCACCTTGAGAAGTTGTGCCGTCACCTGATGAAACATAAACGATCTCATCTTTAAACGCTGGAATGTCATGCTTGTTATCAAGATCAGCAAGGTAGCGACCGGCTTCTGCAACACCACAAGCTTGTAAGAACTGTGTTCCAGTACAAGAAGATTTTGTCACAATATTTAAATTAACATTACCCCAGTGCGCAGGCATTTGACGGCCATGACTGGCAGTATCACCAATATTTCCATTGGCCTGGCAAAGCATTTCGTAAGGAGTGACACCAAGACCAAGACATAGAGCGCGGTCACGGTAATATGGAATAAACCAATCGTACTTTGGCTTCATGGTACGAGCGACGGCAGAAAGAATAGCTTCATGACCGGCGCCAGAAATTTGAAAGAAAGCCTTAGATTGTTTCTTCATCGAAATTTCTGTGTCATCAACTCGACGAGACAGATAAACATTTCTAAGCATATCGACGAGATCTTCTTTTTTAAGACCGTATTGTTTGGCGAGTTTTAATTTTTTTTCGTGCAAGTTGCCTTCTTTGAGTGTGGCTGATTTTGTTTGTTTGGATACTGTTTGTTCCAACATGAGCACCTACTTATGCTAAGCATTATTAATTCATTTTAGAGCATGAGGAATTTACCTAAGGGGGGGAAATCTGTCCATGGCGAGGCGTCAAAAGCCTGAAGAAAGGGTCATAGCAAAACGACGATCTTCTTGTCCTCGAAGATCTGAGGCAGAATTATCAACAGCATAGGTGGTTAGATCAAATTCAAGCTTTTTAGAGCGTACACCAATACCCATAGATCCAAAGGCATCACCGTAGCCAAAACGAATAAAGAACGTACGTGCGATATCAACTTCCATGCCTAATAAAACTCTTCTTTTAACGTTGACTCCATATTTATCTGAAAGGTCTTTGTAATTTATTTCAAAGTGCGTACGAATTACATTTCCAACTTGAGGAGTAAGAGAAAAACCTAAATCTATTGTTTGCTTAATTTTATCTGGAGCCCCAGCACCACTAGCGCTAAATTTTTGAGACCCTGCATTTCTTAGAACAACAGCAAATGTTGGCAGCATTGAAACAGGCAAGGTTAACTTGCCACCAACGATAGCAATAATGGCAGAACCTTTTTTATAAACATCGTCTCCAAAATCAGCAGAGATACTTTCGTCTTGAACACCTTTAGCCTCTTTTCGATTTAGCCAAAGCGCAGTTGCACCAACCTTAAATATCCCACCAAGAAAAGAGACATTGGCGGCAACATATGGACCGTGATCAGTGCGATCGGCATACTCAAAATCATCACCGAAATCGGAGTGAAGTCTAGCTTTCGTTCTTTTAGATAACATGTAACCAAAGCTTAAATACCTGGTCGTGAAATTAGGCATAATTCCAAAACGCGTATGAGTCGTTTTATTTCGATTTTCTAAAAGAAGTTTTCTTTGGCCTTCAAGGCTAAAGCCATCTATAAAATTACTGAAGTTATCAGCGATATTTCCTTTACCAGTAATATCCATCCAGCCTTTATTTAATTCGATATGAAAGTTCGAAAGATGCAAGTGAGAATAGCGAACAGTTCCAAGACCTGCAGGATTATAAAAAGCGGAAGAGGCATCATCGACTTTTGCAATATAGGCGTTACCCATAGCAAGAGCGCGACCGTTGACGGCGAATTCTGGATAGGAGGCATCTTCATTGAATCCGAGCTCAGAAACTGCAGCTGAGGCGAACGTGGAAAAGATACATAAGATGGCGAAAATTAAACTCTTCACCCTCTTATTATAGAGAATTGAGAGGGTGAATTCCCCCGGGCAAAATAGTTGCCCAGAGGTTTGTAAGTCATTGATTTTAGTGGCGTTTTTTACGGCCTGGGAATCTATGAGGGATATTACCCAAGTAACTTCCTTTTATTTTCCTGATAGATTCAATTCTAGCTTCAGCAAGCATGTCTGTTGCCTTATGAACTGGAACGTCTTGTTCATCAGAAATTTGGAAGATTTTAAGTGTTGTATCGTAAATCGTATCAACCATTCTTGT
>CAYGRY010000139.1:0-3161 GCA_964352405.1 uncultured Halobacteriovorax sp. | reverse complement strand
ATGGTAGCTTGAAAATTCTAGGAATGCGAACAGACAATTGACAAAAGACTTCGTAAGGAATGGTTTTAGCATTTAAACAGAACTGATCAAATGCACGCGGATCGTCATCCCAAAATGTTAAGATTTCAGAAGATTGAATTGAGCAATCTGCAGGCGCTAGAAGCTGAACCATATCCATATTCACTCTACCAACCACGTCGACATCGACCTGCTCACCTCTTGCAGTTCTAATTGTCATTGGAACTTTTTGGTAACGGTTATTAAATCCGTCACCATATCCGGCTGCCACAATTAAAACCACTCCATCACGGCTGACTGGAGTTAAGCCGTAACCGACTGGATCGCCTTTTTTGACCATTCGAGTTTGTAAAACTCGAACTTTTAAACTGGAAATGATTCGCCCATTCCAAGCTGACTCAAGTCCTGGCATCAATGAGCTTGGTCCATAAAGCATCAGTCCTGGTCTGACATGTGAATATTCTAAACCAGTTTTCTGCTCAATAGCGCCAGAGTTAGCCAATGAAGTAGCATCAATTTGAAGACCGAAAGCTTTTATATCTTTTAAAAGAGTTGCAAAGCTCTCTATCTGTCTTTGATTATGACCAATTTTGATATCTTGAGAGGAGCACGCAAAATGTGACATGACATGATCAATACTAAATCGACCACTCGCCTTAATCTTTTTACAAATCTCTTCGATCTTCATTGGGTCAAGCCCAAGACGATTCATTCCAGTATTAAATTTGAGATAAAGTGGGAAATGTTTAAAAGTATTGTTGTTTAAAAATAACGATAGGTCTTCTTCATTAGAAATGACTGGTGTAATTCTAAAGTCTTTATAGAAATTTAAGCTTTCTTGATTTTGTAATTGTGTATCGGAAAAAACAATAATTTCAAACTTACCTTGAAGATGATGTCGAAGCTCTATCGCTTCGCTAAGGCTTGCAACACCTAAATAATTCATTTTATTTTCAAGTAAGATACGTGAAATATCGACAGCACCGTGACCATAGCCCTGAGCCTTAACCATCGGAATAATTTCTTTGGAGCCAACTATATTTCTTAGTTTGCTAATATTCTCATGCAAGTGATGACTATCGACATAAAGACTGGCGCGCTCAAGCATGAATTACATATCTTGCGAAGGTGCAGATCTCCAAGGGCGACTTTGCGCAGGAATAACAACTTCAGTCTTTTGATCATTCACCTTAACTTTCGCTGCTGCTTTTTCAAGCACTGAAGTTTCAAGTTTGGCTTGATCAATTTGGTTTAGATATCCAATCGAAGAAAGAGGAACCATCTTCACTTTTGGCTTTAAGCTTTGGCCAAGAACAAGATCAACATCTTCAAAGTATTTCCAATAAGGAAAACGTCCAGCAAAAGCTTGAAGCGTCTTTAAAGTTCCATCAAGTCCATCGTGATCGACAAGAAGACCAATATGTGACACGCCCATGGCTGTTACTGTGAAGTTATTAAGTTTCGTTTGCTTAAGTTTTGCAAAGAAATCACGGTAAAAATTAGGCCATTGAAAACGAACTGTTTTATAACGGCGAACTGTTTCAACCAAATCACCAAAATCAATATCGATCAAAGCAAGTTTTTCTTTATTATTATTTCCACGAGCTGCTTGCGCTGGATTTACACCAAAGAGGTAATCATCAAGTTTACCAAGCAGATCCCAAGGAGAAATCACTCCGTCGGAGCGTAATGACTCTCCACGATCGCGTTGTTCAAAATAAAGATGAAGGCCTGAAAGAGCGCGCTCAAGAGAATCCCAAGCAAACATATTCATGAACTCATCATTTTTAACTTTAAAGAACACCAGACGATCTGGGTTTTCATAAATACCACGAACAGATAGCGCCATAATATCGCCACCCATCAGATCAAGTGTTACCTGAGAAGCCATATTTTGAGCGAAAAATTCAATTCCTCTGGCGCATGTTTTACCAAGCCAAAGAGATGGAATTTCTCTAAACTTTTTCCCACCAAGCTTTGGTGAAACAAGTTTTTGCCCCGTGCTTGAAAGTTCAAAAGAAGCGAATTCTTTAACGTCTTCCCATGAGTCTGCAAGAGTTTCTACTGCTGTATTAAAGTCGGCGCATTTTTTTAGGGAATCAATTAGTTCTTCAAGCTTAATCAGCTTCTCGTGATAAGCATTGATCTGCTTATCTTGCTCAACGCGCTCAATGAGTTGATCGATTTGACGATCAAAACGCTCACTTTCTATTTTAAGATTTTTATTTTCTGCGCGAAGCTTGTTCTGTTCATTGAAAAGTCTAAGAACTGTTTTAATTTGTCCTTTAAGACTTACACCTTTTCTTACAAGTCCAAGATTTGGAATATCAAATGTGCTGTAAGTTAGGGCTTGAGTCGCTTCAGTATACCAAAAAGCGGTAGAGATTTTTCCAGAGCGAATCATTGGATGATCTTTGAATAATAAATTCCCTTGGTTCATCGCTTTAACGTCAACTAAAGCAAATGATGATGACCCATCCATCACACCTTTCCAAAATTCTTCTAAATTTTGAAACAAATGCGGAATCACACCAACCAGTCTAAAAACCTGTGAAACTTCACGAGCGGCCTCTAGATCATCCATTAAAAGTGCGACTGTAAGTTCATTAGAATTATTCATTTTTCTATCCCTTAACTAAATGATGCCATGTAAGAGACCAGCTCGTCCACAGCTACGCTCCCACAAACGGTTATATCAGCGCTTTGATAGAGATGAAGTCTCTCTCCATAAAGCTTTTCGAGCTCATCTTTACCCTTAGCGGTTAATGGTCGATCTTTATCGCCACTAATTCGCTCCCAACACTCTTCAAAAGGTGTATCAAGCCACGCAAGCTTGCATCCTTTTATCTTTGTGGCATGAACTGTTTCGTCGTTTAGGGCGCCTCCTCCGAGAGAAACCACTAAAGAGTCACCTTTTAGTCCACCGCTCACACGCATCACTAATTCACTCTCAAGGCGGCGAAATTTTGGCCACCCCCATAGCTCAATTTGATCTGCTAAACGCTTTCCATCCGCTAAAACTTCATCAGTATCAATGAAAGTTTTATTTAAACGCGACGCAACTTCCCTACCCAAGGTACTTTTACCAGCGCCAGAAAAACCACAAATAAAAAGTCGCACAACGACCTCCAAGCGTCATATTA
>CAYGRY010000138.1:0-3185 GCA_964352405.1 uncultured Halobacteriovorax sp. | reverse complement strand
CGGTGCTCTGCCACTTGTGACTAAGATCTTCATTTATTCCTCAGTACTGAAGGGCAAGACCCATGATAGAAAATCCAGCTGAGGTTCCAAGTAATAGAACCTTATCTCCGCGCTTAATACGCTTACCTTCAATGGCGTTATGAATCCCCATAGGGATTGAAGCAGCAATTGTATTGCCATGATTTTCAACATACGTCATAAAGCGTTCATCGCTAAGTTCTAGTCTTTTTTGAACTAACTTTAGGGCCATTTTAGAGGCTTGATGAGGAATGACTAAGTCGACATCTTTTAGGTTTAATTCCATTTCGCCAAATAGTCTTTCGCAAAAAGGCAGCATTAACTTTGATGCCTGTTTAAAAACGGCTGGACCATTCATATTGAAGTAGAAATCTTCTTCTTTTACATTTTGACCACGAATGGGATGCTTATTTGTCCCGCCACCACGAATTTCAGCAAAATGAGCTCCTGAAGAGTATGTCTCCATTCTCGCACCAATGATGCCGGATTCTTCGCCTTCTGGTGTTCTTTCAATGATAACAGCAGCAGCGCCATCACCCATAAGGGCTGAGCTTTCTTTTTCATTATAATTAAGACCAACTGAGGCGACTTCACTGGCGACTAGAGCAACTCTTTTATAACGACCAGAATCGATCATATAAGAAATTGTATCTAAGCCTGTAACAAAGCTTAAGCATGTTGAATTGATATCAAAACATGGAATTCCGCTATTTTGTCCGCCCATCTGTTCTTGAATCAAACTTGATGTACATGGAATTTCCTGTGCCTGTGTTCCTGATGTTGAAATAATAGCATCTAGATCTTCAAGCTTTAATCCAGCTTTGTTTAAAGCTTCTTTTAAAGCAATTGCACCCATAACAGGGGAGGTTTCATCTTCACTAGCAAAGTGTCTAACCAGAACACCTGACTTATTAGCGACCCAACCTTCTTTTTCACCAATTTTTTTGTCGATCTCTGCGGCAGTAACCTTATTTCTCGGTAGATACTTAGCAGTAGAAACAATTTTAATTCTTCTCATTGAAAACCCCTATTATCAAAAAATATAGATTTAATAGAGCAAAACTAAGGCCAAATATCATTTATCTAACTGGCTAAGATTATATGGATAAACTGTCTAAACTTTAGACAGTGTGAAACATCGTTACAAATTCTTTATGAGGCTGGCTTTAGCCTCCGATATGATTTCAAATTGATTGAGGTAAAGATGAACGATATAAAGTTAAAGTATCGAGTAAGTTATCAATGGTGGCGACTTCTTGAGCATATTCTTGGTAAAGGTCCGGCTTCAACTCGCTTTGCTTCTAAACGTCTAGAGGTTAATGAATTAGCGTCACGTCAATTACAAGCACAAGGCTTTGGTAATAGTCTTGAGATTCCAAGAATTAAAAATCTTTCTGATAGTGATTTCAAAAGAAAATTTTTGCACAAAGGATTACCTGTTGTCATGGAAGGTAAGGCCAAAGAGTGGAATTGTACTAAAACGTGGTCACCGCAGTGGTTAAGTCAGAACTTTGGTTGTGATCCCGTTTCTCTGATTGATGCTTCTCCTGAAGATATGACGAATATTAATTATGAAGTACAGAGTGTCACTCTCGCTGACGTTTTAAAAGCGATGGATGATGGTGATATTTCGAAATATAGCAGATTTAATCGAATTCTATATGATCATCCAGAACTATTAGCCGACTTTGATTGGCGTTGGCTCTATAAAATGAGAAATCTTTTGAGCTCGGGAAATACATTCCAGGTGTTCATTGGTGGAAAAGGCACTAGAACTCAACTTCACTGCGCTAGTGAACATAATCTTTTCACCCAAGTCTACGGACAAAAGCATTGGTATATCTATGAGCCAGCTTGCGATATTATTTTTGATCCGCCAGTAACAGGTACTCCTTATTTTCACAGCGCTTTTGATCCAGATGCTCCAGATTATAGTCGATTTCCAGGTGCCCAATTTTTGAATCGTTGGGAGTGCGAACTTTCACCTGGCGATGTCCTTTTTAATCCGCCATCATGGTGGCATCATGTGACAAACTTAACGGGATCTATTGGTGTGGGCTTTCGTTGGTTTGGGGCCATTGATTGTTTCAAGATAAGCTTTATGCAAGCTCTTCTAACGGTAGGTGCAACCAACCCGCCAATTTGGGTGGCCGCAAAAAATCGTACAGATTTTGCTTCTATCTTTAGTTATATGAACGCGCAAAGATTGAAGCGGGAGAAAGGCTCTTAGAATCTTGTTCTGTTGGTTTTTCGTTTAAAAGCATATCCAACTTTGCTTTTTCTATTTTTTCAATTTCTCTTTGATGAGGCAATTGCCAAGTCTCGTACTTTATATTAAGTCCTAATTCGGCCCTGACTTCGTCAACTGGACGTTGCCATTGCTCTTCCCATTTAACGGCAAGAATTTGTTTTGATTTTTTTCCCATAGTCCAGCCATGAATGATGGATTCGACCAGTCGTTCTAATAGCCATGGTTTTTTAATGGTAGCAACCAAAAAGCCTACACCTAGGAGTACGGCCGAAAGTGGGATTGTAAGTTGTGCAAGGTAAAAAGCAGAAATA
This sequence comes from uncultured Halobacteriovorax sp., assembly GCA_964352405.1. Taxonomy (GTDB): domain Bacteria; phylum Bdellovibrionota; class Bacteriovoracia; order Bacteriovoracales; family Bacteriovoracaceae; genus UBA4207. The sequence continues at coordinate 605 of CAYGRY010000138.1, read as the reverse complement.
GACATTTCACCTAAGTGATCTGGCTTCATACCGAGCACAGCATGATGGATGTCATGAGTTTCTCTTGATCTCTTTCTAAGATAAGTGATGTCATCATTCATTGGATCATCAATCTCTGGATAGAAGACAACATCCATTTTCCAATGCTGCATATGTTTGGCAAAGGTATATCCCAATGAATTCGTTGGTAATTGTAATAGCTCATTCATATCGTGAATTTTTGGTGAACGATAACGTTCATTGAAGAGGGCGTTAAGCTCGCTATCCGCTCTCGCTTTTGCTAACGCTTGTCTAAAGCTCATGTGATTCTTAAATTCGCCAACATTAAAAATTGGACTAATGTCATTTGGATTCTTAATAAGTTTAATGACGGCCCAAGCAAGTTTTAAAGCAAGCTTTGTTTTCTTAACTAAAGACATAAATTTCTCCCTAAACGCATTTACCATTAATTGGCTTGTTGAATTTGCGATCATGTAAAAATGAAAGGCTTTATGTCAGTCAAAGTTTTGAAGCGAGTGTCAAAGAGTCGACAAGATATGAATTTTTTAAGTAGCTAAGTTTGCGTTTTGAAAGAGAATGTCAGCTCATGATGAGGTTTATAAACT
>CAYGRY010000137.1:0-3457 GCA_964352405.1 uncultured Halobacteriovorax sp. | reverse complement strand
GCAGGAGCTTGAGTCGCTGCTGGCGTCGAGGCTGCAGGAGCATCTGACTTCGCTTCTGTTTTTTTAGCAGGAGCAGAGCCGCCACCTAGATCAGCTGAATCATCATCTTCAACTGAAGCGATCTTGATACCAACATCAATAGTCTCGCCTTCTTCGAAAAGAACTTCGGCCATACGACCAGAAAAAGGTGAAGGAATTTCTGATTCAACTTTATCAGTAGAAATCTCTAGAAGGATTTCATCGATTTCAACTTTATCACCAACTTTTTTGTGCCATTTAGTAATGGTACCGTTTGTGATGGATTCGCCCATTTGAGGCATGACGATTTCTTGCTTGGCCATATGTATCTCCTAAAAGGAATTCAAATTAAAAGTTAAGGGCGCGTCCACGTGCCGCCAGTACTGATTCTGCTAAGAACTCACCAAGTGTTGGGTGCGGATGAACAGTGGCGAAGATTTCTTCGTCGATGCCTTCCATTGTTCTAAACAAAGAGTACTCGTGGATTAGTTCAGTCGCTTGAGTTCCCACGATATGAGCTCCTAAAAGCTCTCCGTGTTTACCTAAAAGTGTTTTAACAAAACCTGCTGTTTCATTACTGGCAACAGCTTTACCGTTTGCTTGGAATGGCATTTTACCAACTGAATATTCAATGCCTTTTTCTTTAAGCGCACGTTCAGTGTATCCAACTGATGCAACCTGTGGCTGACAGTAAGTACAACCAGCAATATTCAGTTTATCAATGGCATGTGGGTGAAGACCTGAAAGGTGTTCTGCTGCAAGCACACCTTCGTGTGAAGCTGCGTGAGCAAGTAGTGGTGCACCAGAAACGTCACCAATAGCGTAAACGCCAGGCACATTTGTTTGCATATTATCATCAACAACGATGAAGCCACGATCAGTTTTGATACCTAAGTTCTCAAGACCGATATTAGCAATATTCCCAGTCATACCAACAGCGATCAAACCAAGTTCAAACTTGTGCTCGATTGTTTTTCCACCTTCAACAGCAGTGATTGTAATGTCTTTACCGTTGTTCTTAGCAGAAACTTTTTCAACGCCAAGGTGAAGCTTGATGCCGTATTTTTTATAATATTTTTCAACTTCTTTTGAAGAGTCTTCATCTTCGATTGGAAGAAGATGTTTTTGCATTTCAAAGATATGAACATCAACGCCGAAAGCGTTCCAAAAATAAGCAAATTCAACACCGATAGCGCCTGCGCCTACGATACCAACTGATTTTGGAAGATCTTCAACTTTTAAAGCTTCCCAAGCACCAAGAAGGCGTTTGCCGTCGTGCTCAAGGCCAGGAAAAGTTCTATAGTTTGCACCCGTTGCGATAATAATATTCTTAGCTTGAACAGTTTCAGTTCCAGCTTTTGTTTTAACTTCGATTGTTGTTGCAGTTTTAAGTGTGCCGTAACCAGTGATGACATCAATTTTATTTTTCTTCATCAAGAAGGCGATGCCTTTAGACATACGATCGGCAATTCCATTAGCGCGTTTAACTGCCACAGAACCATCAACGCCTTTAACATCAACGTTTATTCCTAATTCTTTTAAATCATCAACTTCATGAACTGCATGAGCTGATTTAAGAAGTGCTTTCGTTGGAATACATCCACGATTTAAGCAAACACCACCAAGCTTATCAGCTTCAATAATGGCGACACTCTTACCAAGCTGGCTTGCTCTAATAGCAGCGATATATCCACCAGGCCCAGAGCCCACAACAGCGACGTCATAGCTTTTCATTTTGCGTCCTCACCGAATCTACGCTATACCGTCTTTTCAACCGTAATAAGCGCAGCTAAGCGTTTGTAAATAGAACACTTTTTTAGTGGTCAACATGATGGATGTCAACATAAGTCAGGCCCTTGATCTATTCCTAAACGACGCTGAGCGCAGTATTTTACTGGGTCAATTTCCTAATGGCATTGTGGCCATCGACCTTGAGACAACTGGCATCTCTCCTTTGGTTGATAAAATCATTGAAATTGCCGCGATAAAGTTTACGCCACAGGGCGTTTCAAGCTTTGAAACACTGATCAATCCTGAGATTGATATTCCACCTTTTACAACTGATATACATGGCATCACTGACGCAATGGTCAAAGACCAGCCAGTCATCTGCGAAGTGCTTCCTCAGTTTGCAGATTTTATCGGCGATCTTCCTCTAGTCGCTCATAACGCTAAATTTGATTTAGGCTTTTTAGTTTTTGATTACCATCAATTAAAAATGCCGCTGCCAAGATCTCAAGTGGTCTGTTCTTGTTTGGCCGCTAGGAAATCTTTAAGACACGTTGAAAACCATAAGCTTGGAACACTTTGCCGTGAGCTTAACATTCCTCTGATTAATCATCACCGTGCCAGTGATGATGCTTGGGCCTCACTTGCTGTGCTAGCTAAAAGTTTAGTGGCGCAAAAAGAGCACGCTGGAAAAGTTCATCTTGGTGATGCGCTGATGTTTAAGGCAAAAGATTTTGAAAAAAATAAAGATATGGAAATTCCAACGCATCTTCGTATTCTAACGAAGAAGGTTCAAGGTAAACATGTCATCGACATTAAGTATAAAGGCGGAAGTTCTAGGCGCGGTGAATACCGTCCGGTGCGCGCTCTAAGTCTTCTTCCAATGCCAGGTGGAAATGTTTTTTATGCTCACTGCTTATTAAGTGACATGATGAAATCATTTTCACTCAAAAAGATTACAGATGTTCGTGATCTTGATAGCGTCGAAATTAAAGATCGCCTTGCTCATTTTGAAACTATTAAAAAGGATAGATCGAAATGACTCCCAACTGGCTTTACCGCCTACAACAAGCCTTTGTAACAATCGTCCACTTTGTTTTACTGGGTTGGATTTTCTATACGCTACAAAATGCTGGCAGCATGTCGACCAATGCAGTGATGTTACATTTCACAGGTATGTCTATTTTAGGAGCCGTGCTTATTCGCGGCACCGCTTGGTGGGCCAAACGCCATCATCTCAATGGAATTAAGGCAAAGCGCCGTCGAGGACGTGATGCTTAGTCAGACCATTACTTGGCAAGATGAATTAAAATCAGCGCTCAGATCAAATGATGAGCTTGAAGCTTTTTTTGAAACAAGTTTTGCTAAAACTGACTATCCCATTTTTATCCCGACTCAACTTGCATCACGTATTAAACAGCGTGGAATTGATTCAGCTCTTGCGAAACAATTTCTTCCACATGCTGATGAAAACAATAAAGGTGGCATGCTTGATCCGATCGGTGATCATGCCTACTCGCCTACCAAACAAATTGTTCACCGTTATCATAATCGCCTCTTGTTCTTTCCAACTTCAGTGTGCCCGGTTCAATGTCGTTATTGTTTTAGAAAAAATGAGCTGCACCATAATGACGAATTATTCAAACCGGACTTTGAAGGTGTGCGCACTTATTTAAGTGCGCATCCTGAGGTGGATGAAGTTATTTTTAGC
>CAYGRY010000136.1:0-3538 GCA_964352405.1 uncultured Halobacteriovorax sp. | reverse complement strand
ATTCTCAGCTCATGCTTTTAAAGCGCTGTGAAACAATACTAAAAGATAAGCGTATTAAAAAAATATCTTTTGTACTTGGCCCGCAAGCATTGTCTGGCAGTACTCGTATGCAAGCTTCAACGGCGTTGATGCTTGTTGGTGGTCTAGCTTTATTTTTTAATCAAGATTCAAAGTCTGCCTTAAAAGAACTGACTGACAATCTAGTGAATGATTTAAAAAAATTAAACCTTACTGATTGGTCTGCTCTTTCGAAAAAAGAAGCTGCACTTATTAGTTCTAATCAATGTGTTTCTTATATCACTCCAGATGATTTTGGCATTTGCGTTCTGACAGATACAACCGAGCGTGGCCCGACATTTTCCATGACACCTTTTGAGCATGTGGATGAGCCACTAGATAAGTCTGCTCTAAATTATATGGCAGTGGAGAGTGCAACAAATACAAGTGACGCCTTTTTTAAAATTCTAGGACATCAACCTAGAACTCTTGATTGGCCTGAGCTTGATGGTCGTGCCAATGACGCAAGATTAAATGGTTTTGAATTAACAAAAGCTCGAATCAGTTCTAGAAAGATCAAATCAACACTTGCTGTTTTAACGTCGTCAGTTGATGGTTTTAGTCTTGAAATTGACGGCGAAATTGCCAACGCTAGTTGCTCGAATTCTCACTTACTTTATAAGCATCTTTTATTAAAGATGATTCTTAATACGCACTCAACGGTACTCATGGGGCGACTAGGACGTTATGAAGACAACGTCATGACATGGGTCAGACCTTCAAATCTCAAACTCATTGATAGAACATTACGATATAGTGCCTATCTATTAAATCGAAGAAGTATAAAAGTTGACCAAAGTGTTTTGGGTGAAAAACTCTTTCTCATGCTGCCTACAGCGCAATTAGATGAACCAATCGTGATGAGATTAGTTCAATCTTTCAGCTCAGATGTTAGATAATATTATATGACCATTTGTGTTTGACGTCCTAGAGTTTCCTATCAAGAAATTGTTTATTTCCAAGGAAGAGGAGACTAGATGAAATATTTAAGCCTATTGGGCCTATTGTTATGCCTTGAAGCCCAAGCTGTTCAAACAATCAACCTTTCACAAGTTGATGTTCGTAAAGCACATGATGAAGAAGTTGTTCGTGAAATTAAAGGTGAAGCTCCACGCTTTGCTATTCCTAATGACGTAACTGTTGCCCCAGCTGCTGAAAAAGCAACTTGGGAAAAAGTTGGCGACACTATGGTTTGGAAAAGAAGAATCGTTTCTAAGAACTCTGTTTCTTTAAACTTCGGTTTTGAAACTTTCAATTTACCAGAAGGCGCGAAGCTTGAAATCTATGCATCTGATTTCTCTTCACACATTCGTCCATTTACTTCAGCTGATAACAACAAAGCTGGGCAGCTTTGGACACCAGTTATTATGTCTGATGACGTTATGATCGAAGTATCTGTTCCTGCTAACAAAATGGATCAGTTTGCTCTTGAACTTACAAAAATCAACCAAGGTTTCCGTACATTCACTCAAACAACTGAAAAGTCTGGTTCATGTAACGTAGACGTTGTTTGTTCTGAAGGTAATGACTGGCAAGATGAGATCAATTCTGTTGCTGTTATCTCAACAGGTGGATCAACTTTTTGTACAGGCTTCATGGTTAACAACACTTCTAACGATAAGACACCATATTTCATGACAGCTAATCACTGTCGTGTTGGCAACTCTCGCGCAGCTGCTTCACTAGTTACTTACTGGAACTACCAAGCATCTACTTGTGGTGGATCACGTAACGGTCGTCTTGCTGAATTTAACACTGGAGCAGAGTTTTTAGCTGCTAACGCTGCTTCAGACTTCACAATTGTTAAGCTTAACCAAGCTCCAAACCCAGAATGGGGTGTAACTTATGCTGGTTGGGATCGTTCAGGTGATATTGCTGAAATGGCAGTTGCTATTCACCATCCTGCAACTGACGAAAAAGCGATCAGCTTTGAAAATGATCCAACAACTGCAACTCTTTACTTAAAAGAAGAAGAAGTTGCTAATGCAACTCACGTACGTGTAACTGATTGGGATGTTGGAACAACTGAGCCAGGATCTTCAGGATCACCTCTATTTGACCAAAATCACCGCGTGATTGGTCAGCTTCATGGTGGATATGCTTCATGTACTAGCCAGACCTCTGACTGGTATGGCCGTATCTTCGTTTCTTGGGAAGGTGCTGGATCTGCTTCAACTCGTTTGAAAGATCACCTTGATAGCGCTGGAACAGGCGATATGTTCGTCGATACAATTCGTTAATTTGACCTAAGCTTAAATGAAGCCCTCTTTACGAGGGCTTTTTTTTTACCTTTTTTCACACTCCATAGTCTTAAATATCCCATAGTGCTAAACCATTTTTATGAGATTTTGGTTTGTTTTTCTTTGTCTTCTTCATTTGAGCGCTCAGGCAAGCGAATGTGATTTTTATCAAAAACTTGAGTCTGAATATCAATGCCACAGTAAAGGGTATCCGATTAATTTTGGTTACAAATACTGCATACAATTTATCAATAAAAAGAAATCATTTTCACTTGAGGGGCAACAGTGGCTTGCCAATACTCGAGAGTGTTTAATTAATGAATTAAAGAATACGGGCTTTAGTAATTGTAAAGATCTTAGAGATTTTGCGTTCGAATCCCACGGCCCTTGTTATGAACAAGCTGGGTTTTGCTCATTAAGTAAAAAAGATCGAAAAGAGCTATATAAAATGATTTTGCCAAATTTTTGGCGAGTGAGTCTTATCTTTGATGGGCTTAGTTTACTTCGTTCTTGTGACTAAGAGTTATCTTCTGGTGGATCAACTTTCTTATCTTTATCACTACCGTCGTCTTTCATGCCTTGTTTGAAATTTGTAATGGCTTTGCCCATTGATCTTCCAAGTTCAGGTAGCTTTCGCCCTCCAAACATAAGAACAATAATAGCCAAAACGATTAAAGCTTCTGTTGTACCAAGTCCAAACATAACGAAGTCCTTTTAGTAAACACGTGACAGCGGCATGCTGTACTTACCGGGTGCATAGCCTAGAAGTCTTTCTTCTCTAAGCTTGATATAAGCCTTGTCTTTAGAACTAGAGCTAGAGAAAGGGTAGATAGCGATTCCACCTCTTGGTGTAAATTCTCCGACAACCTCTAGATACTTTGGCTTGATTAATTTAGTTAAATCATCACAGATCTTTTGCACGCAGTCCTCATGGAAATCTCCATGATTTCTAAAGCTAAAGAGGTAAAGCTTTAGGGATTTAGATTCGACCATTTTCTTGTCTGCAATATAATTGATGAAAATACGGGCAAAGTCTGGCTGAGCTGTTTTAGGGCAAAGGCTCGTAAACTCAGTACAAACAAAAGTCGTCCAAGCGATTTTGCCAGGGTTTTTATTATCAAAAGCTTCAAGGGCTTCAGGGGCATAATTAGTGGGGTAGTCAGTTACCGCCTGCCCAAGCTTGAACTCTTTTAATTCTTTGCTACGTCCTGAAGTTGTCGATCTTTTTTTGGCCACAGTCT
>CAYGRY010000135.1:0-3638 GCA_964352405.1 uncultured Halobacteriovorax sp. | reverse complement strand
TTCTTTCTAGCTCTTTCTTTTTTTGTTCAAAGTTTTCTAACTTTCCAGTTCTTAAAGTATCACGATAGTTTTTTGCCACACTCGCCACATAGTCTGGGCCTTTAAGTCTGCCTTCCACTTTAAAGCTTTCAACCCCAATTTCTTGCAGTTCATTAACCTGAGCAAGGCCTAGCAAATCTTTTGGTGAAACGGCGTACGGGCCTTTATGGCTTTGCGCCTTCACGCCATCAACAATCAATTCATATTCAAGTCTACAGCTTTGAGCACATTGACCACGATTGGCCGAACGTCCGCCAATTGCTTCTGAAGTAAAACACTGACCAGAGTAGGCGACACATAAAGCACCATGAACAAAAACCTCAAGTTCTTTATCTGTATTTTCACGAATGATTTTTATTTCGGGCAAACTACATTCGCGTCCAAGTACAAATCGGGTGAAGCCTAGATCGGCTACTTCGTTCATGGCCAGCTCATTCGTAATCGTCATTTGAGTTGAGGCGTGTAGAACCTGAGTTGGCGCCATTGATTTAATCAGCCATGCAAGACCTAAGTCTTGAACAATCAGTGCATCAGGGCCTAACGATAAAATTGATTTGATATAGTCTTTAATCTTTTGCATCTCATCTTCGAAGATAAGAATATTAAAGGCGAGATGAACTTTCACGCCATACAAGTGGCAAAGATCAATCATCTCTTTGAGTTCGGTGAGGCCATGGTCTTTAGTTCTTCCGCGGGCATTAAATCCTGGGGCACCTACATAAATAGCATCAGCGCCATTATGAATGGCGGCAAGACACATATCCATGTCTCCAACAGGTAGTAAAAGCTCACTGGTTTTCATGCTTTGTCTTGTAGCAAGAGCCGAGTTTTAAAACTAGGGGGCCGATGTATTTTTCCACCAATCCTGTATATTTTCATGACCTGATAATGGGTATTTGGAGGGGATTTTATTGAATTGGTCCTCAAACAGGGCTTTTCCAGACTCTGAACCCTTGATTTGGCTAATTTGCGCCACTTTTTTATCTTTTACAAAGACTACCAGATCAATATTCTTACAGACCAACTCCATCACTTTTTGGTGTGGCAGCTGAGCATTTTCGCTATAAAGCTGGAACAAAAGACAAAGCCTTTCAAGACCATCATCGACACTATCAGCGTGAAGCGAGGTTAGGCCCCCACGGTGTCCACAGTTAAATGCCAACAGTAAAGGAATAACTTCTCTTGAACGAATCTCTCCCAAAACAATTCGATCCGGACTCATTCGAAGCGCCATGGCACAGTATTCACTTAAACTTTTATTGGCATCATTTGGTTGAGCTAACATATACGTCGTTTTGCTCGATTGGCGTTTGATCTCGTGCACGTCTTCTAAAACAATGACGTGGTCTTCAGGATCGATATCTTCGATCAACGTTTCCATTAGTGTTGTTTTGCCACTTTTGGTGGCGCCGACACATAGAATGTTTTTTCGTTGCCTGACAGCGTCTTTGAGAAACGCCTGTTGATCAGGTCCACAAAAATCATTTAATTCAAATCGATTTTGAACTTTGCTTCTGACAAAAGCGCGCATGCTCTGATCGGGAGATAGGCTTGGGTGAATCAGCGTAATTCTTTGGTCTTTACCACAAAGATTTGATTTAAAGCTGGCAAAAGGGTGGGCATGATTCCAACTGACTCCATTTTTAAAAGCCAGTTGAGTCCAAGCTAAGATGAAATCTTCTTCATTTAAAATTGACTCATGAACTTGTCCTTGGTCATGACAGATGAGCTTATGACCATAAAAAACAATTTCTTCTGAAGGGTAGCGCTCAATCATTTCACTTAAAAACTTTTGTTCAGCAAGATGCTCATACCAAGATTTGAGATACTGTCTTTTAATTTCGCTGCAGCTTACTTCTAAATAAGTGCAAACTCGCTCCAAAAGCTGTTCAAAGTTTAAAAGCGATCCTTCCAAAAGAAGTTTTTGAAATAGTTTTTTAAATTCTATTTCAATACGTTGATCAATTTTTTCATTCATTGATACGCTCCAGACGAATGATACCTATGATTAATTTTTCTTCATGAAGCTTTTGTGTTTCAGAAAAAAGTGCACCAAGCACTGGAATCGATCCGATATAGGGAAGAGATTTTTGATCAAGTCCCTTGGATGAGTACTCTAATTTAAACAGATGATAGTCTTTATTTTCATGAATTAAGACCGATGAGGTTTTCTTATTGCCGGAAATTTGCCCTTCATTTGCGGGAGCCGACAGCTCGATCGTATAGTCTAAACTTGGACCGATTGGACTTGAAGTCAGACTGCCAACCATCTTAAGTCCGGCAAATCGAAAATTGGTATTGCTATTATTGTTTTCATTTTGAGTGGTGTATGGAATTTCTGAACCCATTTGAAACTCAAAGGGCTTATCAAAGCGTACAATGATTTCTGGATCGGCCACGGTTTCCAAATGAAAGCGAGCTTCACCTAAACTAAAGTCATCTTGCTTAGCCAGTTTGATCAAATCAGATCGATTAAGTTGAGACAAAGTTCCTGCGGCCTTCTCTACTGTAAAATCAGCTTCAATCGTGTTGATTTTTTCCAACTTAAAAAGGTGAAGCTTGATTTTGTAATTCATAAAGTTCGCGGATTCCAAAGACTTTTGTATCTTTATAAAATGAGTCTTGGAAAGCTTGGCGATCAACTCGCTAATCTCTTTTCGATCACTCGACTTACTTGAAAGGTTACAAGTGATCCAAGAAGATTCATCTAAACTTTGGCAGTCGATATCATCGGCGTGCAGATTTAAGAACGCATCATAGATTTCGGCCAGATTCTCTTTTTGAAGATCCTTACTCGGCCTGACTTGATTGAGAAAGGTGAGATCCTTTTGATTTTCAAGATCGAGTGAGATTTCCCTAAAAGCATGCCATTGATCTTTATGCTGAATTTCTCCTTCAATCTTAATCAGTCTGCCCTGAGCGGACGTTTGAAGGCCTAGATCGTTCAAGGCTTGGATTCTCTCCATCCACTGCAGGTGTTTTGATCTAGAAAGTACGTAAACGTTCCAGACCTGCTTAGAGAGATCCTTATTCCAGATGACGACTTCTGAGTGACCTTGCTTTTTTCCTCTAAGCAGAAGGGTTTTAAGGTTTGGACGGTACTTATTGGACAGAGTGTCATTGTTTGAGACCGAAAATTCCTTTAAATCGGGGACCTTGAGTTCGGAGTGCTCGCCAATTGCTAGGAACAAACTTTGCGATTGATCGGCCGCGGCAAAAGAAAACATCGGGATTATTAGGCCTAAGAGCACGAAACTTTTGACATGAGACGTACGTGAAGGTAGAAAATGTCTTCTTTTTGTTAATGTTAACCGCTGTGAAAGACGGAGTAGAGATATGGTTTCTAGAACTAAAGTAACCGAAAATAAACGTGCCCGCCGCCATAAGAATATGGGTGCTCGTCGTAAGGCTAAAAACCGCCAACAAGGATCAACTCCTAAGTTCGCGATCCACCAAGACGAAGCAAAGAAGTAATTCTTTAAAAAATCAAAAATTTGATTAGGGTGTAGTCTTTTGATTACACCCTTTTTTTTATTGTCTTTCATCTTGTCCCCTAAACGCTCTTAAAATTTTTTTCATTACTTTCGAATTTTGCTGAA
>CAYGRY010000134.1:0-3675 GCA_964352405.1 uncultured Halobacteriovorax sp. | reverse complement strand
TGATGAACATAACTTTTGAAAGGTCATATTCAACTTCAATATAATGATCACCAAAGTTTTTGTTTTGTTCTGGATCAAGAACTTCAAGCATCGCTGAAGCTGGATCGCCTCTCATATCACTAGTCATCTTATCGATTTCATCAAGAAGAATAACAGGATTTGAAGTACCGGCTTTTTTCAGTGCATTGATGATCTTACCTGGCATCGCACCAACATAAGTTCTTCTATGTCCACGAATCTCAGATTCATCACGTACGCCACCAAGTGAAATACGTTGAAACTTACGACCAAGACTCTCTGCCAAGCTTTTCGCAATTGATGTTTTACCAACACCAGGAGGACCAGCAAGACAAAGTAGAGTTCCCTTTCCTTCTTCTTTAAGAAGTGAGCGAACCGCTAGATATTCTACGATACGATCTTTAACATCTTTCATTCCATAGTGATGATCATCAAGAACTTCACGAGCGTTTTTCACAGAGTTATTGTCTTCTGTGTACTCATGCCATGGAAGATTAATCATCCAGTCAACATAGTTACGAACAACTGCCGCTTCTGCTGACATTGGAGACATTGATTTAAGTTTCTTAAGTTCTTTAGCCGCTTTTTCACGAGCTTCTTCTGGCATTTTCTTCTTCGCAAGTTTTTCTTCCATCTCTTGCAATTCAGATTTGCCGTCGTCTTTTTGACCAAGTTCTTTTTGAATCGCGTTCATCTGCTCATTGAGATAGTACTCTTTTTGAGACTTCTCCATTTGGTTTTTAACGCGAGTTCTGATTCTGCGTTCAACATTGATGATTTCGATTTCACCTTGCATCTTTTCAAGAAGAAGGGCCAAACGTTTCTCAACATTAATCGCTTCAAGAATCTGCTGCTTCTCAGGCACTTTCATTGTTAAATGAGCAACAATGATGTCGGCCAAGCGAGAAGGATCAGTAATTGATGAAATGCTCATCAATAGTTCTGGTGGGATTCTCTTATTAAGTTTTACGTATTGTTCGAAGATACTTTTAATCGAGCGCATAGTGGCTTCAAGATTAACAGCATCATCAACTTCATTACCGCATTTAGTAACGTCGACTTCATACCCTTTTGATGAGGCATGGAAACCGTCGATCTTCGCGCGATACTTACCTTCGATCAAAACCTTAACGGTGTTGTCCGGAAGTTTCAGCATTTGAATGATATTAACGACTGTACCGATTTCGTAAACATCTTCACGATCAGGGTTTAGTACGCTCGCATCTTTTTGGGTCACAAGAAACAGCTCATTGCCGTTTTTGGAGGCTTGTTCTAATGCCGCCATGGATTTCTCGCGCCCTACAAACAATGGAACAACCATGTGCGGGAAAATGATCACATCTCTAAGAGGAAGCAATGGAAAACGCTTCGAATTCTCAGTTTTCTTATCAGACATAGCACCTCCTGTACTATTACTGGTAAACCGAACCATTGCTTAGGCATCCTGCCCTTGCGATCCGTTCACCGTCTCTCTCTTCTATTGTGACACATTCAGGATTTCGGTCAAAAAAAACTTGCGGGACAATCTTGCCCAAAACGAGCTGGTTTGACGGCCATAGATACAAAAAATTTTATAGAATAAGTGACTTAAACTATTGAAATTATGGGAAACAAAAAAGGCCAAAAAGTTTATTTTCTCTTTGGCCTTCTTAATTACTGTCACGTTTTGTTAGAAAATCTAAGCGCTTTCTATGGTTTTTTTACCGACTTCAGCACTTTGTGCCCCGGCTTGCTTTCTCACACCCTCAACAAGTTTTGGTGTTTCTAGTCCTAAAATACTATTTTTAGTAATAATAACCTTGCTGATCTTTTCATTGGTTGGAATTTCATACATCACATCAAGCATTGTCTGCTCTAGGATGGCACGAAGACCACGAGCACCTGTTTTCTTTTTAAGAGCGATGGCCGCAACTTCTGTCAGTGCATCTGGTTCGAATTCAAGTTCAATTCCATCCATATCAAAAAGTTTTTTATACTGTTTTGTAATGGCATTTTTTGGCTCAGTAAGAATACTTACTAGGGCAACTTCATCAAGCTCTTCAAGCATAGCGTTGACTGGAACACGTCCAATAAATTCTGGAATTAAACCAAACTTAGAAAGATCTTCTGCTTCAATACCACCAAGACGTTGAACGACAGACGCTTCGTCATTGGCTGCTTCTGCCATCAATCCCATTGGTCTTTTTGTCATACGTTTTTCAACGATCTTCTCAAGACCGACAAAGGCACCTGCCACAATGAAGAGAATATTTTTTGTATTTACTTGAATGTATTCTTGTTGTGGATGCTTACGACCACCTTTAGGTGGAACATTACAAGTCGTTCCTTCAATTAACTTTAGAAGGGCTTGCTGAACACCTTCACCACTCACATCACGTGTGATTGATGGGTTTTCACTCTTTCTGGCAATCTTATCGATCTCATCGATATAGATAATTCCACGCTCTGCTCTTTCAGTATCAAAGTCACAGTTTTGTAAGAGTTGAAGAATAATATTTTCAACGTCCTCACCAACGTAACCAGCTTCAGTTAAGCTTGTGGCATCTGCGATAGCAAATGGAACGTTAAGGTACTTAGCAAGAGACTGAGCAATCAACGTCTTACCAGAACCTGTTGGTCCCGCTAAAAGAATATTTGATTTTTGAAGTTCAACTTCATCACCCTTTCTACCTGATGGTGTATGAGCAATACGTTTAAAGTGATTGTGAACAGCAACAGAAATAATTTTCTTTGCACGCTCTTGTCCAATCACATAGCCATCAAGATGAAGTTTAATTTCATGAGGTTTAGGAACCTTATCAAAGTTGGCTTTACCTTGGCTTTTCACCGTATCTTCAAAAATAATATCGTTACATAGCTCAATACACTCATCACAAATGTAAACGCCTGGACCAGCGATCAACTTCTTGACTTCCTTTTGTGATTTGCCACAAAAGTTACAATGAAGTGCGCTTCCGAAATTCTTATCTTTGCTCATGGGGCTCCCTTAGTCCTATAGCGTAAGCTCTCTTTATGCTTATTTTTTCTCGCGAGAAATAATCTTATCAATCAAGCCCATTTCAATGGCCTTTTGTGGTGATAAATAATTATCTCTATCAGTGGCTTTTTCAATTACCGAACGCTCCATAGGAACGTGAGAGTGTTTGATATAAATATCATTCAACTGATCTTTTAGTTCTTGAATTTCTTGAGCCTGAATTTGTATATCACTAGCCTGCCCACGAGCACCACCAAGCGGTTGGTGAATCATGATACGACTGTGAGGCATTGAATAGCGTTGCCCTGGCGCACCTGCAGTTAAAAGCAGTGAGCCCATAGAGGCCGCAAGACCAACACAGTAAGTATGAACTGGGCAGGTAATATGTTGCATAATATCGTAAATACCAAGACCAGCGTAAACAGAACCGCCTGGGCTATTGATATAAAAGTGAATTGGCGCTTCAGGATCGCTTTGCTCCATAAAAAGCATCTGGGCGATAAGAAGGTTGGCAACAGTGTCGTTTACTTCAGTGCCAAGAAACACGATTCTATCCAGCAATAAGCGCGAATAAATATCGTATTGCCTTTCACCACGTGCTGTTTGCTCGATAACGATTGGGTTTGGAATATAAGCTTTTGGTTGGGTCATAAAATGGAACTCCTAAATCCCAGCTATTC
>CAYGRY010000133.1:0-3686 GCA_964352405.1 uncultured Halobacteriovorax sp. | reverse complement strand
TCATTTTCTTTTTTCACATAATCAAGCTTATAAACAATTCTATCAATTGGTTTAAGAGCAAGGCCGAAGTACATATTTGTTCTATCTTTACTTTTATCAGCTGTGACAGAGCCTAAGACTTCTTTTTGCGTATCCACAACTTCGTAGCGAAAAAATGGACTCAGCACAGCCTTCTTATAATTAAAGTTATATCCTAACTCACCATAATAGCCCTGCATATCCTTAGCTAAACCTTTTGAACTTTTATTATTATAAGCAAGAGTATTATCAAGCTTACCTTTTACATAAAGTGCTTTGGAGTAGAACCCTTGATAATTAAAGTCAAAATGAGCTTGATACAAATTCACACCAACAGTCTCGTTGACGGGAGCAGAACCTGAACCAGTATAAAGCGCAGCACCAACTAAAAGATGATCGGTAGCCTGGTAATCCGCACGGAAAACTCCAGCTGTGGTCGTTGCGTTTGTGTTTACACCACCTTTCTTACGGCCACCTCTTAGACCGTCGCTAGTAAATCCATCGGCGTTAAATCCATTCACCAAATAAGCCTTATACGTTAGATCTTTGATTCTACCGAAGATCCCCATACCTAGCTCACGCCAAGTTGAAGGAATAATTTTAGATTCTACTTCAGGTCTGTTTACTGAGTTAAAGTAAATTGGCTCGTGAGATTCATTCACAAAACCCATTGGTATTAATAAAAGTCCTGATCTGAAGTTAATTTTTTCTGAATGAAGATAATCAAGATAAGCAAATTCTAAGAAGATTTCATCAGTATGTTCAATTTCAACTTCTGTATTAAGTACCCATTGATCACTGAACTTATTACCAAAATACAAAACTCCTCTTAGCGCTTCACCTGTAGGGATTTGGTTAGAGGCTGCGCCATCTTCTCTCTTGCCTGATGGCATATTTAAAACGAGTTCTCCATAACCACCGATACTAATACCTTCAGATCTAGCATAAACGGCTGAAGCACTTTGACCGAGACCAAAGAATTGCTCTGCCTTTGGGTTCTTATCTTTAAGTTTTAATTTTTCAATTTCTTCGGCAAGAATATTAATTTTTGATTCAAGTTGAGACGTAGTTGCAGCTTGAGCGAAGTTACATAGGGCAAAAAGTAGAATTAGAGCTTTAAACATGATCCTCTCGATATGGTTGCGATGACTAATTTTTTGTTAGGCTAATCAAACAACTCTACATATTCAAGTCTTTTTGCCATAATTTAAAAAATAAAAAAAAGGACTAGCGAGTGAAACTATTTTCATTGATATTCTTTAGCATGGCGTTAACCTCGTCATTGGCCAGTGATTGCTACAAAGATCTTTGTACTGGTGATGTTGTTCGCGACATTTATGGATGGAAGGGTTCAGTTGATTCATTTGATATCGAAAAAGAAAATGTCCTTGTCTCCCTTCATCACATCCCTTCAGTTTTTCCTTTTCCATATAGTGAGCTAGGTAAAAAAGTTTTTTGCTTTGAAGAGTTTTGTGAAGGCCAACGCTTAATCGATCAGTACGGTCACGAAATTATCGTTGAAGAAGTTTACAATCATCGAATGCTTTACGCTTATAACTTAGGTGTTGATGGTCGCATGCTTTATGACTTTAAAGAGCTTCGTTAATCGTCGAGATACTCTAGAGTTGTAGTCGAAGAACCCTGCCAGATTGATCCGGTAAAGTTGAATGCATCAAATGTTGCGATATTCACTTTAATTAGTCCTGTCATTTCTTTGTGCATGAGTCGATTACCGTGTTCACGAAGCTCACTGACTAAAAGTAATTTATCTGACTGCGGCTCTATAAAAAGATAACTATTAATATCTTGTGGATTTTCTTTATCTAGTAAGACTGCATTAATCGCATGATAGTATCCTTCTTCGCTTGAAGCAAGATTGACAGTGAATATTGAAAACTTAGGAGCACTTTCATCTCGATTGATTGTTACTCCCCACTGCTCTTGAATATCATTAATTTTATAATTCTCGATTGGCTTGATTTGATCACTATGCTGAAGAAATAAGACCTTTGAATAATTGTGACAGGTAAATGCTGGCAAATGATAAGGAATAGAATCTGTCTTATCGTTAAAAAGCATTTCTTTTATTTTATAAATTTCTTCTGGATATCTGTCGTAGAGACTTGTTGGATCTTGTACCTGCAGACATTGCGATTGGGGTGCAATAATACTTTCTAGTTGGTCTTGAATAACAGCTGGAGAGATAGATGAGAGTCGTTCTTCTTGGCTTAGCTCTAGAGCGTAGAGCTGAAATGAACAAAGCAAAAATAGAGATGTTAATAATGAGTAAATCACACTTATTTGATCGGCTATTTTGTTTGAATACTTTAAATTTGGGCGCAAAAAAGCCACCCATAAAGGGTGGCTAATTTATATCTTGGTGGGCGTGGTAGGGATTGAACCTACGACATCTGCCTTGTAAGGGCAGCGCTCTCCCACTGAGCTACACGCCCGAAACTTTTGAATTTTTCGGTGACGGCAGAATAATGACCTCGCGCTTTGATGTCAATGATAAATAGCCGTATAAGTTGCTGTTTTTTAAATAAAAAAAGGCCCCGTAAGGGGCCTTTGATGAGAGATTAGTACTATTAATGCTACAAATTAACTTTCAATTAATTCGCTACTTCCATTCCAACTGAGCCGTCGATGACTTTTAGGCCAGTAACGTGCTTCATGAAGCTTTCTGGATCTTGAAGTTCAAGAGCGAATTTCAAGACTTCTTCAACATGAGAACATGCTTTAACAGTTAAGCCGCTTTTAATTTCGGCTGGGATATCTGGAAGATCCTTTTTGTTCTTATAAGGAATAATCACAGTCTTAATTCCAGCTTGTTTAGCAGCTAACATTTTCTCTTTTAGGCCACCAATTGGAAGAACGCGTCCTCTGATTGTTACCTCTCCAGTCATTGCAACATCTTGGCGAACCTTGATGCCTGTAATAGCTGAAGTAAGAGCTGTTACCATCGTAATACCTGCTGATGGGCCATCTTTTGGAGTAGCACCTTCTGGTACGTGGATGTGGATATCATTTTTGTTATACCATTCAGAATCAATTCCAAGTGTTGAGCTGATTGAGCGAACATAAGAAAGAGCAGCTTTCGCTGATTCTTGCATCACTTCACCGAGCTTACCCGTCACTTGAATCTTGCCATTACCTGGGACAGTGACAACTTCGATATTTAGAAGTTCACCACCAACCGAAGTCCAAGCCAGACCATTAACGAGTCCTACCTGTGATTCACCCTCGATATCTGTACCATCGTACTTTTGAGGGCCAAGAAATTTTGCTAACTGCTTAGCAGTAACATTGAATTTCTTGTTTTCTGGTCCACCATTGGTCACAACTTCAGTTGCAAGTTTTCGACATACTGTATTCACAAGACGCTCAAACTCACGAACCCCAGCTTCTTTTGAGTATCCACGGATGATTTTAAGCATCACAGGATCACTCACCTGAACATCATAATCAGGAAGACCGTTAGCTGCTACAGCCTTCTTAAGAAGATAGCGCTTTCCGATCTCAAGCTTCTCAACGGGTGTGTAACCGGAGAGATGGATGATTTCCATACGATCACGAAGTGGACCAGGAATACGAGATAGATCATTCGCTGTCATGATGAACATAACTTTTGAAAGGTCATATTCAACTTCAATATAATGATCACCAAA
>CAYGRY010000132.1:1699-3736 GCA_964352405.1 uncultured Halobacteriovorax sp. | reverse complement strand
AAAACGATGCTGACGGTAATAAAAAGATCCAGAAATGGACTCGTTATGCCACAGTCGTTCTATGCTGTATCCAAGGTTACGGTATGGCCGCAGTTTTTGAAGGGTTTAAGACAGGTGGTGGAATGCCGGTTATTCCTGAACCAGGAATGCTTTTCAGATTAACCACAATGATCACACTTGCTGGTGGAACCATGTTCCTACTGTGGCTTGGTGAGCGAATTACTGAGTACGGTCTTGAAAACGGCGTATCATTAATTATCTTTGCTGGTATCGCAGTTGAAGTTCCATCTGAACTTCTGCAAAAACTAACTCTTTATAGAAGTGGTGAATTATCAGGCATGAGCATGATTGTTTATTTCGGTGTCATCGCAGCTGCATTCTTTGTAGTAGCGTTTATCGAAAGAGCATTCAGATCAATTCCTGTTCAGTATGCAAAGAAAGTCGTTAACAACCGTGTTTATGGTGGAACTCAAACTCTTCCAATGCGTGTTGATACTGGCGGAGTTATGCCTCCAATTCTTGCTTCTTCACTTCTTGCAGCGCCAGCTACACTTGCTAGCTTTATTCCTGCGGAAAGTTCGATTAAGCCTTACTTGGACACTATTCAACAGTCTCTATACCCGGGACAATTGTTGTTTAACGTCGTGTTTGCTCTATTGATTGTTTATATGTGCTATTTCTATGCACCTATTCAATTTAAGACGAATAAAATCTCTGAAATGCTACAAAAGAATAACGCCTTTATTCCAGGGATTCGTCCAGGAACTAAGACGAAAGAATACCTAGACTTTATCCTTAACCGTTTAACGTTCTTTGGTGCCCTTTTCTTAGTTGTTATTTGCGTTCTTCCTGATCTTATTATTGGTGGTCATACTCGTTTGGGTGGAACTGCTCTTTTGATTTTGGTTAGTGTTTCAGTACGTGTAATGATGAATATTCAGTCCTTCATGTTCGCCGATCGTTATGAGACCTCGTACAAGTCGAAAGGCAAGTACAGCGGCAACAACAGAAGGTTCTAGGTATGGCGTCCCAGTTAATTTTCTTAGGTGCGCCGGGTTCCGGTAAAGGAACCCAAGCTGCAAGAGTTGTCTCTGAGCTTGGATATGTGCACCTTTCAACTGGTGACCTATTACGTAATGAGATCAAGTCTGAGTCTGAACTTGGAAAAAAAGTTTCCGCCATCATGGATGCTGGAAACCTTGTTGATGATCAGACCATGATTGAGCTTTTAAAGGCCAATTGCGATCTATCTGATAAGAACTATATCTTTGATGGTTATCCACGCAATGGAGAGCAAGCAAAGGTCTTAGACAGCGAATTCCTAAAGGGAACTCCATCTAAGGCGATTTATTTTGATATTGATCTAGATTTGTTAGCCAAGAGGCTAGTGAACCGTAGAACTTGTGGTGATTGTGGTGAGATTTTTAATCTTATCAGTAAACCACCTAAGGCTGCGGGTGTATGTGATAAATGCGGTGGACATAATCTACAGCAAAGAAAAGACGACAACGAAGAGACGGTGAAAACTCGTCTTGGAGTGTTCCGCGAAGCTATTGAGCCAGTACTTGCTCATTATCAAGGCCAAAACCGCCTGATTCGCGTTGATGCGTCGGCATCTTCTGATGCAGTGTTTAACGAATTAAAACAAGCTATTAAGTAGCGCATTTTTAAGATTAACTGATTGAGCTTGCCATTTGGGTCTTGGCCCTTATATACAAGCTCACTATTATGGGATTTTGTGTTTTATTATGACCGATAAAGAAGTCATCGAAGTTGAGGGTGAGGTAACTGAACTATTACCCAACACGAAGTTCAGAGTAAGTCTGCCGAACGGGCATTCTATCATTGCACACATTAGTGGAAAAATGAGAATGCACTTTATTAAGATTTTACCCGGCGACAAAGTGTTAGTTGAAATTAGTAAGTACGACCTAACGAAGGGACGTATTACATATAGAAGTAAAGGCCGTTAAAAGAGGAAGCAGTTATGAAAGTTCGTTCTTCTGTGAAAAACATTTGTAAAGATTGCAAAGTCAT
>CAYGRY010000132.1:0-1599 GCA_964352405.1 uncultured Halobacteriovorax sp. | reverse complement strand
CAGTTATGAAAGTTCGTTCTTCTGTGAAAAACATTTGTAAAGATTGCAAAGTCATCAAGCGTAAAGGTGTACTTCGCGTTGTTTGCAAAAAGAATCCAAAACACAAACAAAGACAAGGTTAATTAAAAGGGGAGTGTAGCTATGGCACGTATTCTAGGCGTTGATATTCCTCGCAACAAAATCATGAGAATCGCATTGCGTTCTCTTTATGGTGTCGGTCCAAAGGTTGCTCAAGAAGTTCTTGAGAAAGCTAATATCGATGCACTGAAGAGCTCTAATGATTTGAGCGAAGAAGAAGTCAACACAATTCGTCTAATTTTAGAAGAGCAGTACACGGTAGAAGGTGACCTTCGTCGTGAAGTCGGCTTGAGTATTAAACGTCTCAAAGACATGGGTTGTTATCGTGGCGTACGCCACCGCAAAGGGCTACCAGTGCGCGGTCAAAGAACGCACACTAATGCTCGTACTCGTAAGGGTAAAGCGGTTGCTATCGCAGGTAAAAAATCTATCAAGTCGATGAAGTAATCGAGCGGAGTAAATAATGGTTAAAAAGACTGCTGCTAAGAAAAAAGTAAAAAAGAACATTACACATGGTATTTGCCATGTTCAGTGTTCATTTAATAATACAATCGTCACTTTCACGGACAACCAAGGTAATGCTTTGGCTTGGGCTAGTGCAGGCCAATTAGGCTTTCGTGGATCTAAAAAGTCGACTCCATTCGCTGCTCAAAGTGCTGCTTTAGAAGCTGCTAAGCGTGCAATGGAACATGGCCTTCACACTGTTGAAGTTCGCGTAAAAGGCCCTGGTGCTGGACGTGAAAATGCTGTGCGCTCTTTAGTACAAGCTGGCCTTCGCCTTACAACTGTGTCTGATCGTTCACCGATCCCACACAACGGTTGTAAAGCACCGAAGAGAAGAAGAGTTTAATCTTTTAGTCTGACTAGGAAAGGAGATCCAATGGCGATCGATAATTTTGTTTCTAAAAACTGGTCTAGTATGATTCGTCCAATCTCACTTGAGAATGACGGCGATAGTTTCAAGGCTAACTATGGTAAGTTTGTTGCTAGACCTTTAGAGCGTGGTTACGGCCAAACTCTTGGTAACAGCTTACGTCGTGTTCTACTATCTTCACTTCAAGGTGCAGGTATTGTTGCTATCCGTATCGATGGCGTAGATCACGAGTTTGGTACTATCAATAACGTTAAAGAAGAAGTTTCTGAAATCATTCTTAACCTTAAGGAAGTTCGCTTCAAACTTAAGGGTAAAGAAGATGTAACTCTTACTCTTGAGAAATCAGGGGAAGGCCCAGTTAAAGCTTCTGACATTACTGAAACTGCAAATGTTGAAGTTCTAAACGGTGATCACGTTATTTGTAACGTTTCATCTGGTGGATCTATCAAGATGGAGCTTAAATTAGCTCGTGGTAAAGGTTATGTTTCTGCACTTGATAATAAAGAAGATCATGAACTTCCAGTTGGCTGGATTTATGTTGATACTTTATTCTCACCTGTTAACCGTGTTAACTACACAGTAACAAATGCCCGTGTTGGTAAGCGTACTGACTTTGACAAACTTACTCTTGAAGTTTGGACAAACGC
>CAYGRY010000131.1:0-4001 GCA_964352405.1 uncultured Halobacteriovorax sp. | reverse complement strand
GCATTTTGCAAATTGATTTTAGCTTTAACAAATAAACCAACATTAATAATAAAAGCCGTCATGGTTAAAAAAATTGTTAAACCAATGGCGAGAAAAATGGTTAGCTGACCGTTCTGGTTTCTAACTAAATTCTTAGGAGTTTTTAGGGCTAGTTTGGCGTTCATATCAGTGCCTCAATGCTACTGGGGTCAGTCAGTACCGTCAATGAATCTAGACTATTCTTCTTAAAAATCGGGTGGTTACTGTCGGGGCATGCGTAGGGGCGTTTTGGTATGAGAATTGTATTTAAATTAGGTGTTCTCGGGAAATGATCGGTCTCGAGATGTGGAACGTCAGTTTCGATCAGTCCCTCTTTTGCCACACCTTTTTTCTTCCCTAATTAATATGGGGATGCCATGGATGTGCACGCCTTAAAACCTGGGGGGGCGCGGGTTCCCCCGGGTTCTTATCATCCTTTAGAAGGGATAACTTTGCAGGCTAGAGGGTCCCGCCCCTGCGGGTGTATGATGAAAGAGTAGGGAGATATTAATGCCAAAAATTAGGCCTTTAGAAACTAGACCATTTCGTTTTAAGAATGCGACTAAAAAGTTTCATTGTCCTCTATGCGCAAGTGAAAGATATCTCACCTCTTCTCATCGAATGTCTTTCAAACAATATGTCCAAATTGCAGTCCTAACAGGTGTTACGACCTTTGCTCTTTATGATTATTTTGGCTTTAGAAGTATCGTATTTGGCGTTCTTTATTGGGCAGCCTATGAGATTGCTAGAAGGCTAGTTTTTCGCTCAGAAATCGAATGTCCCTATTGCGGTTTTGATGCGTCGTGGTATAGGCGTGATGTAAAAGTTGCACGTCGCCTCGTCGATGAATTTTGGCAAAAAAAGAATTCACCGGTTGAAAAAAAGCCAGAGCCTCCACAAGCTAATCTCTAATTTCAATTAGTTATATTAATGACTTTCAAGCCTCTTATTTGCTTAAGAAAAGTCATGTCATGTCTGATTTTTTTTATATTAAAAAGGTCGGTCAATCGGTAAAGTAAGGCTCCAGTTTAACTTTACTGTTTGTGTGCATGGCGTAACGCTAAGCAACTTATACGAGGAGATTTCATGAGTGTTAACAAAGTCATTTTACTAGGTCGTCTTGGGCAAGATCCTGAACTTAAGTACACGCCTTCTGGTACTTCTGTTTGTAACTTTTCAGTCGCTACGACTGAAAGCTGGTCTGACAAAAGTGGCCAAAAACAAGAGCGCACTGAATGGCATAGAATTGTTGTTTGGGGAAAACTAGGCGAACTTTGTAACCAATACCTAGCTAAAGGTCGTCAGGCTTTTATTGAAGGAACTCTTCAGACTCGTTCATGGGACGATAAGCAAGGTCAAAAACGCTATACAACTGAAATTAACGCTAAGTCAGTTCAGTTTGTTGGTGGTCCATCTGCTGATAGAGGTGATTCACAGCCAAGAAGTAATAATATGAGCAATCAAAATGATAATGATGGCCCAAATAATTACCAAGCAAGTGATTATGATATCCCAACTGATACAAACTTCACTGCTGACGATATCCCATTCTAAATCGATAATTAAATTACTCAAGTAATCAAAGCCCTCTTGTTTAGAGGGCTTTTTTGTCTGAAATTAGCAGTTTGAAACTCTCAAATTAGTTTAAGAAAAACCGATAAGTTTGTAGGTTTAACCATTGGGTGACATGCAAACTGTACAAAGCTTTTTTTCAGTCGGATTTGAATTAGTATTAAGGGATCAACCGCTTCCTTATGATCTGTATATTAATTCATCAGCTCTTGCCCAAAGAGAGAAGTTCGTTCGTATCTTTCCTCTTGGTGGACTCTTAACAAACGATGATCTTAAAGAATACAAAAAGAAATATCACCAACTCTATGTTCATGAATCACAACGTGATTCTTATCTTAGGAGTTTGGCCAAGAACGATATGATTGATGATGTTGAAAAAACAAAAGTCATCAAAGACTCTGCCATTCATTATTTGAACGGACTTTTTTCTCCAGATAAAGAATACACCACCGAAGTTTTAGCCGAGAGTATTGATGGTTGTCGTGAATCAGTTGAGAGCATGATTGATGTGCTTGAAGATTATGATATTTCCAAAGTACAAAAACTTATTGCCGATCTAAGCTTTCATGATTTTTACACTTATGATCACTCGATCAATGTTTCGATGTATTGTATTTCACTTTATAAAGCATGGAAGCCTAAAGCTCCAAGAAATGAAATCGTGATGGCAGGACTTGGTGGACTTCTTCACGATCTTGGAAAGATTAAAATCCCAACAACGATTATTAATAACCCAGGAAAACTTTCTGATGAAGATTTTTTAGTCATCAAAAAACATCCTGGCTATGGCAATTCTCTTATCCAAGAGAGTCACTGTGAATGTGAAGGTGTAGATTTTGAAGTTATTCGTCGTATCGTTTATGAACACCATGAAAACTTTAATGGCACTGGCTATCCTCAAGGAATAGCAGGAGTCAATATTCATGAGCTAGCCAGAGTGACAGCTATTGCAGATTTCTTTGATGCCATTACGACAAAGAGAAGTTATCACGAAGCTTTAAAAGTTGAGGATGCTCTTGCGGTGATGGCGAGATCCGTTGGTAAGAAAATTGATCCAGAGCTTTTTGAAGTCTTCTGTGAAAACGTCAATAAATTGAAGTTCCATGGTAAAACGAATCGCGAATTACCAGTTGATTTCGATCCTTGTCAGCCTCACGATGTTCTTCCATTTCAAGCAGTAAAAGCCGATGTGAAGCGCAATGACCTATTTGCAAAAGAAGAAGCCAACTATGGCAAAATCAAAATTGGTGATAAACCAAAAAAGAAGCCTAAGAAAAAAGCCGCTTAGAGATCAAGACCCTCAATAAGTTTATCAACTTGGGCTGGGGTATTGAAGATATGAAAAGACAGTCGAACATTACCTTGCCTAACGCTCACATCAATATTTCTATATTTTAATTCACGTTCAAGATCGATTGGATCGGCCGCGACAGCTTTTAACGCTAGAATATTACCCATATGATCAGTTGGTGTAATGAGTTGAAATTTCTTTTTAGGATAATTTTCTAAAAAGCGGTTACGAAGAGACTCGTTATGCTCTTTTACATTATCAAGTCCGACTTCTTGTAAAAACTCAACGCCAGCTTCTAAAGCGCTATTGGTAAGCATATTAGGAGCCTGACCACGATCAAACTTTCTAGCTCCAGGAAGTGTCTCAGTTGTGTAATCAAGAAGATTATAAACAACTTTTGAGTTTGGACTTACAATCCAGTTGCCTGAAGTATGTTGAATCAGATCGATAGCTTCTTTAGAAAGATAACCAAAAGCATGGCCGTAAGGACCAAGCATCCACTTATAAGAAGAGCACGCCATGATATCAACGTAGGAGAGTTCTTCCGCAGTAATCGGCATACCACCAAAAGCTTGAGTCGCATCTAAAAGAAAAAGAATGCCACGCTCACGACAAAGTTTTCCAATTTCAATAATATTGATTCTCTTACCCGTATCAAAACTGATCCACGAGCAATCAAAGATTTTACATTCTTTAGGAAGAACTTGTGCAAGCCAATTAGCCGTTGGAACAATTTCTTTTCCAAGTTCAAGTAGCTTAAAATTAATCCCTCTTGTTTCAACTGCTCTCATCCACGGAAGAACGTTTGAAGGATAATCTTTATCGATAGAACAAACCACATCACCTGATTTAAAAGGGTAGCCGTTTGCAACAATATTAAAAACATCAGAAGAACTAGTTGAGTGAAAGATCTGATCTTCTGAGCAACCTACCAGTCCGGCCAGATCAAGTCTTAGTCTTTCAGGAATACCAATCCAGTTGGCATAGCTATGAAAAGAAGGATCGAGTTCTTTTTGAAGAGCACGAGAAACTTTTTGTTTGGCACTATAAGGAGAAGGGCCAAAATAAGCCGTGTTGAAATAAGTCGTATCGAGATGGTGGAATTCCTTACGGATAAATT
>CAYGRY010000130.1:0-4290 GCA_964352405.1 uncultured Halobacteriovorax sp. | reverse complement strand
AATACAGGCGGTGGCGGTATTTATATTGGTGGCGGCGCTGGCGGCGGATTCCCAGGTGGTGGAATTGGTGGAGGAGTTTATGGTGGGCCTGGAATTGGTGGCGGTATTTACGGTCAACCAGGTGGCATCTATGGCGGTGGCGGTATTGGTGGCTGCGAGTTCATTTGTGGTGGCGGTGGTATTGGCGGTGCAGGCGGCGGTGGACTTTATGGTCCCTACTACGGCGGCGGCGGCGGTATCAACGGCGGAATCGGCATCGGTGTTGGCGGTGGCTTAGGCCCTTACGGCGGTGGTGGTTATTACGGAAATACTGGTGGTGCCTATGGTGGTGCAGGTGCAAATGCTTACTGGCAACAGCAACAAGCTTATATGCAACAGCAACAACAGATGCAACAAACAGCTTACGCACTTAACTCTCGTGGACAAGCTGTGACACAAGCCCAACAGGCGACCTACCAGTCACTGCAACAAAATGCTTATGGTGCACAACAAGCACTTTATGCTAACGGCAACATGTATGGCGGCGGTGGACAGGGTTACTATATGGGTGGAGCACCCTATGGCGCTGGAAATCTAGGCTTTCAATTTGGAATTGGATTTGGCGGCAGCGCTGGTTACGGCGGCGGCATCCAGTTTTAGAATAATATAATTACAAGAATTAGTTAGGCGTGCTTTGATAGCACGCCTTTTATTTACATATTATGAACGAGAGTTTTGATTGAATGACGGAAGATAACTTCGATTTTATTTCCATCAATAATTTTATCAATCACACCTGGACCGAACTTAGGGTGATCTACAATATCACCTTTCAAGAATGTACCTTTTGGTGAGTAATCTTTAGATTTAGTTTTAGCGTTACCAACAGCAGTTAACCAAAGATCAGAAATTGATTCTTGAGAGTTGGCTTTTTTACTAACAGTTCTAGTACGAGTAGAAACTTTTTTAGCTTTAACTTTAGAAGGGTCTTTGTAAACATGAGTTGCATTGCAGGTTTTGCATTGAACTTTGTTAATTGTATCACCAGCTTTCATAGTGATAATAAGATGGGCAAGAGTAAGTTTGCACTTTCCACAGAAGGAAAGAACCTCTTTGCCGACGCCTAAAGAACTCATAATGGGGGCCTTTTTGGTTGTATGGTAAAATCGACGAACGCTGCACACAATACGAGGAATAGTGGATAAAGTAAAGGAAAAGCACCCCGATACACTAGGGAAGTTACTGGATAAAGCTCGAAGTTTACCGACTTCTGCAGGTTGTTACCTGATGAAAAATCATTTAGGTGACATTCTCTATGTTGGTAAAGCAAAACAGTTAAAGCCACGCGTAACATCGTATTTTAACGCGTCCACCAAAAGTCCAAAAACAGAAATTTTGGTTTCAAAGATTTTTGATTTTGAATTTATTGTGACAGGTAATGAAGCAGAAGCCTTAGTCCTTGAAAACAATTTAATTAAAAAACATTCTCCGAAATACAATATTCGCCTTAAAGACGATAAGTCCTACCCTTACATTATTGTTGATATGAAAGAGCCTTTTCCAAGACTTGTTTACGCCAGAAAATTTAAGCGTCGATCTGGTCTTGAAGTTTATGGGCCTTTTCCTACTGGCACGAATATTGGGGAAGTTTTAAGACTTTTAAATAAATCGTTTACTCTTAGAGATTGTACTTTACGAGAATTTAATTCAAGAAAAGAGCCATGTCTTCTATATCAAATCCATCAGTGTAGCGCTCCGTGTGTCTCTAAAATTAGTGATGATGACTATAAAAAAGATCTTAAACTAGCTTTAGCTTTTTTATCCGGCAGTGCCAAAAAATCGTTAAAGTCGATTGAAGCCAAGATGTTAAAGGCAGCGGAAGATGAAAAGTTTGAACTCGCTGCGATTCTTCGCGATCACTTAGAAGTTTTAACGACGTTTAATGATAGTGATCAGCAAAAGAACGCGGAACTTTCGGGCAAGGATAAAGATGTTGATGTGGTCGCTTATCACCAAGGTGATGTTGAAGTTGATATTGCTATTTATATGATTAGAAATGGTCTGCTTTTAGGGCATAAGAATTTTAACTTTCCTGTTGTAGATATGAGTGATGATATTGCATCCGAAACGTTACAGTTCTTGTTTCATTATTATAGCGAATCTAACGATACTCTTCCTTCGCTCGTAGTGGCACCATTTGATAACGAAGGACGTGAGCTTTTATCTCAAGCCTTTTCTCTTCAAGATAAAAAAATTAATGTCGATCATCCGAATAAAAAGTTCTCCTCGATGTGGCAACTAGCTTATGACCAGTCTGTTGAGCATCAGCGAGTACGTATTAACAATCAAGAAAGTGTTTTTGTTGGCCTTAATAAGTTGAAGGAACTTTTAAGTTTAAAAGAAAGACCGGTGACATTAGAGTGTTACGATATTGCTATCTTTCAAGGTAGTTCTCCAACGGCGGCACGTATTACTTTTCACGATGGTAAGGCTGATAAGAAAAATTATCGTCACTATCACCTTCAAGAATTACCAGAGGGAAATAATGATTTTGCCATGATGGGAGAAGTTGTTCAGCGTCGATTAAAAGATGGTGATCTTCCCGATGTCTTTGTTATTGATGGTGGCATGGGTCAGGTTAATATTTGGCGTGCCGCCTTAGCAGAACATAATATTGAAGTTCCTGTGGTTGGGATTGCCAAAGCCAAGAGCGCTAAAGGAACGGAAGAAAGACTTATTATTCCAAATCGTACCAATCCTTATCTTCTTCATAAGAATCTTTCATTGTTTAGAATTCTTGTTCAAATGCGCGATGAGGCCCATAGATTTTCTAGACGTCTTCATCATAAACAAGAAAGTAAAAGAACGTTTAGTTCATGGATTGATGAAATTTCTGGTATTGGGCCCAAAACAAAAAAGACTATCCTTACGAACATTAAGATTTCTAAAGATGAGCTGACTGAACTTTCTGAGGATCGTATTGGATTAGAGCTTGGTGTAGATAAAAAAATAGCGCGAAAAATTCGCGCTTATTTTGATTCAATTTCAGAATAAGTTTAATTAATCGAATGAACTTTCTTACCATTGTCGCAGCCGCAGTCAGCGCAACGTGCACTTTCTTGAACCAGTAAGTGACCATAGTCAGAAATATGTGAGTGGACTAAAGAAGAGCCGCAGATCTTGCATGAGCTTATCATCTTTCTAACTTGCTCAGCGTCACCAAAGTATTCTTCAAAACTTTCAAATTTAAAATCAGCGTCAAAGGACATGCAGGTTCTCCCTTTTAGTGGCTAAGTCCCTACGAGTACGTAGAGTAACTTTGCTTGTAATACTTTTTCGGGACAAATCGATTAAGCTTTATTAAGTTTGAAGAAACCTAGGATAAGGGGCAACCTTTGCAGCATAGTGATTTTTATCAGCACCTCAGAGGGCTTAAAGCAGAGGGCGCAGGAGTGCTTGCTTCTAGGCTATTTCAGGGGACTGAATGGTATACAGAAGGTGTTCTTAACCTCTCTACAAAAGAACCCTTAGCCTCTAAATATGTGCCTAAGGTTATCCCTACCGATCATAGTGAAAAAGCGAAGACAATTGAATCACTTAAGAAGTTTGCTGACACTAAACTAGAGCAAGCGGCTGGTGGAAAAATTCAAATTCCAGGCGGAGAAGTTGCAGTCAAAGAGGGTGTCTCTCTAGGTCGAAAAATAGTAATTGAGTCAAACCCTCAGACACCAGCATGGGTTAATTCTGATATCAAAATCATCTTTTTTGGTGAATCTTCAAAGCTAGGTGATGCTAAAGAAAACCAAGAAGATCTAAGGGCTTCTGAACTCTTAGACAAAATGATCTCTGCCATGAAGCTTGAATCAAATACATTTTTAAAACTGTTTAACCAATCAAAATTAGCGAGCTCTGGTAGTGAGTTCGACGAGTTGATGAAAGGTATAATCGATTCAAAGCCTGATTACATCGTATCACTTGGTGCTATCGCTACTAATACCTTACTTGGCAGAAAAGAGAAGTTGACTAAAGTTCATGGTCAATTTTTCCCTTTAAAACTTCATCAAAATGAAGAGTTTCATGAAGTAAAACTAATGCCTTTATTTCATCCCGACTTTCTATTAATCAATCCCAACATGAAAAGAGCTGCTTGGACTGATCTTCAAAAAATAATGTCAGCACTTTAATTTCAATCTCTTGAGTCATCATATTGCTTTGTGTAGAATGAAGTTGTCTCATGATTGAGGCAACCGGGTTCCCATGACGGGAACGACACAGCTCATGGATCTCACTTTGTGAGACCACCGGAACCCC
>CAYGRY010000129.1:0-4370 GCA_964352405.1 uncultured Halobacteriovorax sp. | reverse complement strand
TAACTTCTGCACGCGAACTTTGCGATGAATTCAATACCCCATTCGATACCATGGCCAAAGTTCTGCAATCAATGAACCAAGCTGGCTGGTTAAGTTCTATTAAAGGCATCAAAGGCGGATACGTTTTGTGTATGGATTTATCCATGATTAGCTTCATGCAACTTAATCGCGTTATCGAAGGTCAAGAAAACGAAGATGTCTGTACCAAAAATAGTGGACGCTGCGAACTGCACGGTACCTGTAATATCGTTACGCCGATTACAACGTTAAACAAACACGTTAACAGTTTTTTAGACGTCTTAACGCTGAATCAGCTCTTAACTCAAGAAACTAATATTCAACTCCCCCAGTGGCAGATTGAAGGAAGTATAAATGGAATCAGATAATAAAAATCCAAACCTAAGTGGCCAGGGCGATGACTATAAATATGGCTTCTTCACCGACATTGAAACTGAAGAGTTTCCTAGAGGTCTAAACGAAGACGTTATACGGTTGTTATCAGCGAAGAAACAAGAACCACAGTGGTTACTTGATTATCGTTTAAAAGCTTATGCCAAATGGCTGACCATGAGCGAGCCAACATGGGCGCATCTTGATTACCCTAAGATTGATTATCAAAACCTGTACTACTACGCCGCTCCCAAGAAAAAAGAAAACCTAACTTCACTTGATGAAGTTGATCCTGAACTATTAGCGACGTTTGAAAAACTAGGTATTCCTTTAACTGAACAAAAAAGAATTTCTGGTGTCGCCGTCGATGCAGTTTTCGATTCAGTTTCTGTTGCTACAACTTACAAAGAAGATCTGGAAAAAGTCGGCGTGATTTTTTGTTCGATTTCAGAAGCTGTTAGAGAACATCCTGAACTGGTTAAGAAATATCTTGGAACAGTGGTTCCACCTTCAGACAATTACTTCGCCGCTCTTAATGCTGCGGTCTTTTCTGATGGCTCATTTGTATACATTCCAAAAGGTGTAAAGTGTCCGCTTGATCTTTCAACGTACTTTAGAATCAATGCTAAAGAGACCGGACAATTTGAAAGAACCCTAGTTGTGGCCGATGAAGGAAGTTACGTTAATTACCTTGAAGGCTGTACAGCACCTCAACGTGATGAAAACCAACTTCACGCTGCGATCGTTGAACTAGTTGCTCTTGATAACGCCACTATTCGCTACTCTACCGTTCAAAACTGGTACGCCGGTGACAAAGAAGGCAAAGGTGGCATTTATAATTTCGTTACAAAACGCGCCAACTGCCTTGGTAAAAACTCTTATGTCTCTTGGACGCAGGTTGAAGCTGGCTCAGCCATCACTTGGAAATATCCATCATGTAATTTGATTGGTGATAATTCTCAAGGTGAGTTCTACTCTGTGGCACTAACTAATAATAAAATGCAAGCCGATACTGGAACGAAGATGATCCATATCGGAAAGAACACTAAATCGACGATTATCTCAAAAGGTATTTCGGCCGAACAAAGTAGCAATGCCTATAGAGGTCTTGTTAAAATTATGCCTTCGGCCCATGGAGCAAGAAACTACTCTCAGTGCGATTCAATGCTGGTTGGTGATAAGAGCTCGGCCCATACATTCCCATATATCGATGTTAAAAATGATACGGCAACAGTTGAGCACGAAGCTTCAACATCTCGTATCTCTGAAGATCAGCTGTTTTATTTAAAGAGCCGTGGTCTTGATAGTGAAAAATGTATCTCCATGATCGTGAATGGCTTTTGTAAGGAAGTCTTTAAGGAGCTACCGCTTGAGTTCTCTGTTGAAGCTGTAAAATTATTAGAAATGAAACTTGAAAATAGTATTGGATAGGAAAAAAAATGATTTCAATTAAAAACCTACATGCCAAAGTTGAAGATAAAGAAATCCTAAACGGGATTAATCTTGAAGTTAAAGCTGGCGAAGTTCATGCCATCATGGGACCAAACGGTTCAGGTAAATCAACTCTAGCAAAAGTCATTGCTGGCCACCCTTCTTTTGAAGTAACTAGCGGTGAAGTCAATTACACGATCAACAAGAAAGAGAAGAATCTACTTGAATTCGAAGCTGATGAAAGATCTAAAGAAGGCATCTTTTTAGGCTTTCAATACCCGGTAGAAATTCCAGGTGTAACAAATCTTCACTTTCTAAGAGAAAGTTATAATGCTGTTTGTACTCACCAAGGTGCTAAGGCCATGGACGAAGAAGAGTTTAGACAGTTTTTAAGACCAAAACTTGAACTTCTATCAATGGACTCTTCTTTTTTAGATCGCGCCGTTAACACTGGCTTTTCTGGTGGCGAGAAGAAGAAAAACGAAATTCTTCAAATGGCAGTTTTAAATCCAAGACTAGCTCTTTTAGATGAGACTGACTCTGGTCTTGATATCGATGCTCTACAAACAGTTGCTAAAGGAGTTAACGCTCTTAAAACTAAATATAATGCCGTTGTTCTAGTGACTCACTATCAGCGTCTTCTTGATTTTATTGTACCTGATTACGTCCATGTTTTATGGCAGGGAAAAATCATTAAATCAGGTGGCAAAGAATTAGCACTTGAATTAGAAAAACGCGGATACGACTGGTTAACTAAGGCTTAATAATGACAAGCATACTAGATAACATTCTTGATTCTTCCGCTAGTTCATCAAATGAGCAGGCAAAAACTTGGCTAAAAAATAACGGTGTTCCAACCAATAGAGACGAGTCTTGGAAGTACACCAATCCGGCCAAATTTATGACGGGCAAAAGCCTCGCTCCTAAAGTTGTTCAATCGAAGAATTTAGAAAATCTCTCGCCTTACTTTATTAAAGTAAGTGCCAATGATATTTCATCAAATCTTCCACAAGGCGTTACGCTCAAAAGCATTACAGCATCTGAAGAAACTATTGATTTTTCAACAGCCCTTAATAGACTTCATAATGAACAAAGCTATCTTGTTGAAGTAGAAAAAAAGACGATTATTGATCAGCCTATCTTAATCATTCATACCAATCAAATTGCTCCAAGCCTTGAAATAAAGGTCGGCGCTTTTGCTGAGATTGCCTTTCTTGAGTCTTTCGCGCCAGATACAGAGCAAGAGTCAACGACCTATGCCAGAGTAAAACTCATAGTTGAAGATGGTGCCCATGTACAGCATATTAAAACTGTTATTGGTGGTGCTGAGCAAATTCATATCGCCAAAACAACAGCAACAATT
The DNA here is from genome assembly GCA_964352405.1 of uncultured Halobacteriovorax sp. Taxonomy (GTDB): domain Bacteria; phylum Bdellovibrionota; class Bacteriovoracia; order Bacteriovoracales; family Bacteriovoracaceae; genus UBA4207. Next base: position 1,186 of record CAYGRY010000129.1, on the reverse strand, counting down.
AAAAAAGATGCAACGGCAGACTTCTTTATCTTTGCCTCTGGCTCAAAGTTAACCAGACAAGAGCTACTTGCAGACATCAATCAAAGTGGCTCTCACGTTAATGCTCACGGACTCTTTGCTTTAAGATCTAATCAACACGCTGATCAACATATAACACTTAATCATAATGCTGCTCATACAACTTCAGATCAGTTGTTTAAGATGGTTTTAGATGATGAGTCACGCGGTGTATTTACCGGTAGACTTGAGATTGCTCAAGATGCTCAGAAAGTTGATGCTACTCAATTAAATAAAAACTTAGTGCTTTCAAAAAAAGCTCACGTCGATACCAGACCTCAACTTTTGGTTCACGCTGATGACGTCAAATGTGCCCATGGTGCGACAGTTGGCCAGCTTTCACCTGAAGAAGTCTTTTATCTTCGCTCTCGCGGGATTAATCAGCAACGTGCACAAAAGATTCTTTGCCACGCTTTTGCCTCAGATGCGATTTTGAGAATTAAGTCTGAAGTCATCAGAAATTGGGTCAATGACCTTTTATTTGAAAACTTTGAACAATTTGCTTTGGAGAAATTCGAATCATGAAAACGATTGAACAGATTCGTGCCGATTTTCCTGAGCTAGAGCGCATTGTTCATAATAATAAGCTTATCTACTTAGATAATGCTGCTAGCACCATTAAGTGCAAAAGTGTTATCGATGCTGTGACTCGCCACTACTCTTTTGACTCTGCTAATATTCACCGCGGTGTTCATTACCTATCTGAAGCGGGAACAATGCAATACGAATCAACTCGTGATGCAATTAAAAGTTTAATTAACTCTCTCTCTCGTGAGCAAGTTATTTTTACCAAAGGAACCACTGAATCAATCAATTTAGTGGCATGGTCTTGGGGCATAGACAATCTTAAAAAAGGTGACGAGATCGTCCTAACCACACTTGAACACCATTCGAATATCGTTCCTTGGCAGCTTGTGGCCGAACGTACAGGTGCAAAAGTTGTTGAAGCGCCAGTCGATGATAATGGTGACATCATCCTTTCGGAGTTAAAAAAGAAATTGAACTCTAATACCAAAATGGTAGCCTTTAATTTAATTTCAAATGCCCTTGGAACAATTAATCCTGTTAAAGAAATCATTGAAATGGCCAAAACGGTTGGAGCAAAAACACTTGTTGATGCGGCCCAAGC
>CAYGRY010000128.1:0-4441 GCA_964352405.1 uncultured Halobacteriovorax sp. | reverse complement strand
CTTATTGAACATGACATGAGTCTTGTGATGAATGTTTGTGAGCAAATTCATTGTGTTGATTACGGTCAATTGATCGCAAGTGGTGGACCAAAAGATATTCAATCTAATCCAAAAGTGATTGAAGCCTATCTTGGTGCAGATGCTGTAGCGGAGATTAAATAATGAGTACGATTTTAGAAATCAAAGACCTAAATGTTCACTATGGCTCCATTCATGCCATTCACGGAATAAACCTTAAAGTTGATGAAGGTGAAATTGTAACTCTTATTGGCTCTAATGGTGCGGGTAAGACGACTACTCTTCACACTATCTCCGGATTATTAAAACCAACCTCTGGAAGTATTGTTTTTAAGGGCGAAGAAATTCAGGCTATCCCTGCTCATAAAATTGTAGCGAAAGGTCTTGCTCAATCACCTGAAGGGCGAATGGTTTTTCCTGACCTAACAGTTGGCGAAAATTTGGAAATGGGTGCCTTTTTAAGAAATGATAAAGATGGAATCAAAGCAGATCTAAGAAAAATGTTCACTCTTTTTCCAAGACTCGAAGAGAGAAGAAAACAATTTGCTGGAACGCTATCGGGCGGCGAACAACAAATGTTAGCGATCGCCCGTGCCTATATGGCAAAACCAAAACTGTTGCTTTTGGATGAGCCATCTCTTGGAATCGCTCCAATCTTGGTTCAGGCCATTTTTGATGCCATTGTTGAAATTAACAAAAGTGGAATGACGGTTTTACTGGTTGAACAAAATGCCTACGCAGCACTTAAAATTGCCAATCGTGGATACGTTCTTACAACTGGTGAAATCGCTATGCAAGGCCCATCGGCAGAACTAATATCCAACGAAGAAATTAGAAAAGCTTACCTAGGACATTAAGATGACTTTTTCATACGATGTTGCTGTTAATCAGCTTAAAAAAGCCGTTAAAACTTCACATATAGAAAATCAAAAACATATTGATCTGACATTAGTCGATCCAATTGAGCGTGAGAGTTTGCAAAAAGCTCTCATGTATATCAAGGCCATGATTGTTCGTGGTGAATTGACCGATAAGCAGTTTAAGTCTGATGTCGGTCTAGAGGCGTAGAAATATGGCAAATTGTAGATTCTGTAATAAAGAGATTACTTGGACGAAAGAGGGACGAAAGAATGTCCCTGTTGAAACCGATGGCACAGTGCACGATTGCGAAATTTTTGCAAAATCCCGCGCGAGTACCAAAACCATTAATCCAACAACACTCTCTGCTGAAGAAATCGCCAAATATGAAAATGCGATTAATGACGAAGCGCAAAAGAGAAAAAAGAAGAAGTAACCCTGTAATAATGACCATAGCTTTGGCCAAAGTATCTCCAAAAAGAGATGCTGCGCGCTTATGCGATTATTGCTACCACTCCTATTAACTCTCGTTGTCCAGTCTTGTGGACCTCTTGAAAAAGAGTTAATTCAACCTATCGCAAAGGTTCAAACCCTTTCAGAAGTCTTGGGTACCGGTAAAGCACCTAGTATCGATCTCACTTTCAAGTTTGAAGATATCGACGTCAAACCTCCAGTCAGGCGAATTCCTGTGCCAATATTAGGAACTATTGTTAGTGAAATTGGAAATACTCTTGCCGAGATTTTTATCGTCTTGAACCAAAACTGGGGAATTGCTCAAGAACCAATAATGCTAGAACTTCCAGCAATCGATGATGAAACTCTTGAAGTACTGCAACTTAAAAGCTTGGATTTAAAGATTGTTCCTGGCAGTGTCTCAAACTCTAGAAACCCTCTACTTAATCTATGGAATACAGTCACCTTTAAGCGAGCAAATCTAAAATTCTTGAGCCGTATGACCATCTTTATTGCTAATGAAAGTATGTATAAGGCAGGAGAATGGGCCAGAATCGCAAGGTTCAAAAAGAGCGAAAATCAATTAGGCTGTGAAGATAAATGCCTCACCTTTGACACGAAATTAGAAAAAGGTGGACGCCTCAATTTAGCAAAAGTGCTAAAAGAAGGCGGACCAATTTATATTAAACCTGATGTTGATGTTAAGGGTGCACCAAAAAGATCATTCACTTTAGCTGGTGAAATTAAAATTAGCGTCGTCTTAAAACCAATATTTTAACCAACCATTTGCAGACCTAGATGATGTCTTTGAATCGCCTTTAACGTTGCAAGATATAAAAGCTCATTAATTGTATTTTTATCTAAAACACAATCGCAGATTGAATAATGATCGAGGAAACGCTGCTCTTGAGAGGCACTTACCGCTACAAGAGGGAACCTAGAGACTAAAGACTGACAATATTTGGGACTACCAAAAAATGGCGATGATAAGTCTGCGATGACCGCATCAAAGACGAGAGCGCCATTAAGATAATGATGAGCTTGCTCTGGATCGCAGGCAATAAGAACCTCTACCCCTTGATTAATAAAAATGCTTGAGGCTGATTCTAAAAACCTCAAATCACTATCCACCAACAACACACGTACAACTTGATTCATGCTGCCTCCAACTTTAGCAGTTGATTAAGCTTACGAAGAGTTAGCAGTAGAACCTACTAAAACAGAATAGTTTAATAATATTAAGGATTTAGGTGAAATTGGAAAAACAACAACTTAGCTATAAAACCAATAATTATCGGCAATATGACTAAGAATCTTGCTCATTAATGACACGAAAGTCAGCTTCAAAGACATCTGAAGAATGACCTTTAGAACTAGCTTTAAAATGCTCAGAGGTAGATGGTTTAGCTTTTTGACCAGCGATATACGACGACCATAACTTTCTGCCAAGTTGCCATAGAAAATAGAAGAAAATAGCTCTTAAAATAATGCCTATAATCATGTCCTCAAACATACTCCTGAACGAGTCCGCGGTCAAAGTTCCCTAGCCGAATGGGATTCCAACATGTTAGATTTTTGTAAACTTTTAAGGTAGAAAAAATGAGCGCAAATATCCATTGGGCCGATATCACGGCAGACCGAATTATTAAGCAACTTGGTGAAAAAGATGTCTACACACTAGCAAGTGGGATCACTCCGTCAGGTGTTGTTCATTTTGGAAACTTCAGAGAAGTCATCACAGTTGATCTTGTCGCCAAAGGCTTGCGCGCCAAAGGAAAAAATGTGCGATTTATTTTTTCTTGGGATGATTACGATACCTTTAGAAAAGTGCCTGCCAATATGCCTAAGCAAGACGAACTTGCAAAATATATGTTTCAACCAATAGTTGATACTCCAGATCCATTTGGTGAACATGAATCCTATGCGGCCCACCACGAAAAATCATTTGAATCACAACTGGCTAAAGTTGGTATCGAAGTTGAGCCTTTATACCAAGCTAATAAATATCGTGCTGGAGAATATAAAAAAGGCATTCGTACAACATTAGAAAAGAGAAGTGAAATTGCAGCAATCTTAAACGAGCATAGAGCATCTCCACTTGGTGAAGATTGGATGCCTGTATCTGTTTACTGTGAAAAATGTAATACCGACCATGAAATCAATAATATTAAATGGGATGGAAAAAACGAATTAACTTACTCATGTAACAACTGTCAAAACCAAGGCAAACTTGATTTAGAAACAACTGAAAGAGTAAAACTTCCTTGGAGAATGGACTGGCCAATGCGTTGGGCGCACGAGCAAGTTGATTTCGAACCAGGTGGAAAAGATCACTCGTCTCAAGGCGGAAGCTACACGACAGCAAAAGAAATCGTTAAGCTCTATGACTGGCGCTCGCCTATTTATCTACAGTACGACTTTGTATCGATCAAAGGCGCAGGCGGAAAGATGAGCTCTTCTAAAGGAAATCTCATCACTGTAAATGATATTTTAAAAATTTACGAGCCTGAGATGGTTCGCTGGATTTTTGCAAGCTATAAAACAAATGTCGATTTTGCAGTAAGTTTTGATCTAGACGTAATCAAAACCTATGAGGACTTTGATCGCCAAGAAAGACAGGCGTACGGAGTCGAAGCTGCCAACGAAAAGAAAGCGGCCATGGCAAAAAGAGTTTACGAACTATCTCAAATTCAATCTATGCCTGAAGCAATGCCATTTCAGCCAGCGTTTAGACATCTCACAAATATTCTACAGATTCATGATGGTGATATTAAAGCAGCCAGATCGTTCTACGATGGTGAGATTAAAAACGAAAGAGATGAAAGACGATTTAATGAAAGAGCAGCCTGTGCCAAGTATTGGTTAGAAAACTATGCTCCAGATGATTTTAAATTCAGTGTCAACACTGCTCCAATTAACTACGGCGCAGATGACAAAACGAAGAACTTCCTAAAAGCATTTAAGGAAACTCTAGCTAAAGACTGGGATCAATTTGACGACAAAAGTTTACATGAAAAAATGTACGAACAAATTCATGCTTTTGAAGTTGAACCAGCCGATGCCTTTAAAGCTCTTTACCAAAGTTTAATTTCTTTAGACAAAGGTCCTAAAC
>CAYGRY010000127.1:0-4483 GCA_964352405.1 uncultured Halobacteriovorax sp. | reverse complement strand
CGTGTCCAAAAACTTTGGCCGATACTTGGTCATCATTTAGTACATTCTACAATTGCTGTGGACCAACCGAGACGACGATCGTCAATACAATGCACCAGCATCGTTTGGGCACAGAAAAAATGTCGATTGGAAAACCGACACCTAATAACACTGTTTATATTCTCGATGAAAATATGCTGCCATGTAAGATTGGTGAAATTGGAGAGATGTGGGCCGGAGGTGACTGCGTTAGTGCTGGTTATATAAAAAATGAGAAGCTAACAGACGAGCGTTATAAACCAGATCCATTTCTAGGTAAGGGCCGCATGATGTTTAGAACAAGAGATTTAGGCCGATGGAATGAAAATGGCGAACTAGAGCACTTTGGTCGTACCGATGATCAAGTCAAAATCAATGGTTTTAGAGTTGAGCTTGATTCAATTTCAACTGCGATTGAGTCAGTAAAAAGTTGTCAGCAAGCGGTCACATTAAAACTAGATAATAAAAACTTGGTGGCGTTTGTCACGCCGTCGACGATCGATTTAGATCAAGTCAATAAAGCGATCGCAGATTTACTTCCCTATTACTGTGCCCCTTCGATGATTATAAAACTAGATGAACTACCAATGACGTCAAGAGGGAAAATCGACAAGAAGGCCTTAACTGTCATAGCCGTTAAAGCTCAGGAGATGAAAAATGACTAATACGATTAACGTAACACCTAAATTAGAAACGAAGAATTTAAGAAGCCAAGTTTTTATAGAAGATGTCAGTTTATTGGCAAAAATAATTCATCATCCGCTTTGTAGACCTTATTTTCGTTTAGTTGCTTTAGTATTGGCTATAAATACTTATGTCTTTTTAAACCTAGAGCTTAACGCCGACAAAATACAATATGCTATCTTAATGAATTTCGGCGCTGGTATTTTTATTCGCCAACAATGGGTCATTAATCTTTTGTTTAAGATGGCAACGAGTGCTCCAAAAAGCTGGCCTATTAAAGTACGTTGGGCCTTAGGAAAGGTTTATCATTTTGGTGGCATCCATATCGGCGGCTATATCGCAGGAAGCCTTTGGTTAGCTTATTTTTTAGCTCAATCAATGAATCAAGGACTAACTTCACTCAATGCCTTATTAGTCGTGCATCTATTAGTCCTAATGGCGGTGATGATTGTCTCTTTGCCACAAATTCGTTTTCCAAAACATAATCTTTTTGAAATTGTCGCTCGTTTTGGAAATTGGACTTCATTATTATTGTTTTGGATCGAATGTTATATTCAAGAAGGTGCAAGCTTAAGTCTTAATAAAGTAGTACTGGCGTATCTAACTTTTTGTGTTGCCCTTCCATGGCTTAAACTTAAAAGAGTTGATGTCGATATTGATTCGCCTTCAAATCATGCCGCTTTGGCCAAGTTTGATCACGGTGAAACGCCATTTGCAGGTTCTTCAACTGAGCTTAGTACAAACCCTCTTTTTGAATGGCACTCGTTTGCTAACATTCCAGTTCCAGGTGAAAAAGGTTTTAGATTAACCATATCGAGAGCTGGGGATTGGACAGGGCGATTGATTGATCAAAAGCCGAAAAAACTGTGGGTGAAAGGGATTACTACAGCAGGTGTCGGTAATGTTGAGCTGCTCTTTAAGAAAGTAGTCTGGGTTGCTACTGGAAGCGGTATCGGACCATGCCTTCCACATTTATTGGATGTGAAAGTTCCGTCAAAACTGGTTTGGTCAACTCGTGATCCAAGAAAGACATACGGCGATGAGCTCGTTGAGAAGATAATGGAATCAAATCCAGATGCACTTATTTGGGATACGACGGCCAATGGTAAACCTGATCTTGTCAAACTTGCTTATCAAGCCTTTAAAGAATTTGAAGCAGAAGCGGTGATTGTTATTTCTAATAAAAAAGTAACTTTCCATGTGAACTATGAACTTGAACAAAGAGGAATCCCTGCCTTTGGCGCTATTTGGGATTCATAGGAGATAGTAATGAACTTTGAAAATATTAAACTTACAATCGATAATGAAATTGCTGTTGTGGTTCTTAATCGTCCTAAAAAATACAACGCTCTTTCAAAAGAATTATTCTTAGAACTCGATCAGGCCTTGAATTTTCTAACAACTCAAAAACTTAAGGGCGTAGTTTTAACAGGTGAGGGTGGAAAGGCATTTACTGGAGGAGCTGATATTGCACAGATGGCAAGAATGAATCAAGAAGAAGGAATTGCTTTTTCTGCCCTGGCACAAAATATTACCCTTAAAATTGAAAAACTGCCTTTTGTTGTTCTTGCAGCAGTTGATGGCTTCGCTCTTGGAGGCGGATGTGAGTTAGCGATGGCTTGTGATTTTATCTTCGCTAGTGAGAATGCAAAGTTTGGTCAGCCAGAGGTATCTCTTGGTTTAATTCCCGGATTTGGTGGTTGTATTCGACTTCCTTTATATGTTGGAGCTGCAAGGGCTAGAGAGCTTATCTACTCAGGTAGAACTATCGATGCTAAAACGGCTAATGACTATGGACTTGTTTTAGAAGTTTTTAATACAAGAGCAGAGCTCCTAATCGCTGCCAGAGAAAAAATTAATGAAATTGGTCATCGTTCAAAGTCTGCCGTCACTATTTGTAAAAAAGTGATTCAAAACACAATTGGACAGAATGTTGCTGATGGCCTGATTCAGGAGCGTGATGCCTTTGGGGAAGCTTTCTTAACGACTGATAAAATTGAGGGAGTGGCGGCTTTTGTAGAGAAGAGATCAGCTCAATTTCACTGATGATTGCATATGGAAGCGACAGGTGAACGTTGTTCCTTTACCTAAAGTGCTCTCAACATTGATTTCACCAGATAATAAAGTGACAAGTTTCTTTGTGATCCAGAGTCCAAGACCTGTCCCTCCAAACTCTCTTGTGATGGAAGCATCTAGTTGCTGAAAGTCCTGAAAGAGAAGAGGGATATTGTCTTTTTCAATGCCGATTCCCGTATCCTTAACAATGATTTCAACGATATAATCTTGGTCTTCTTGTTTTTGAGCTTTAAGCAGTAAGCTCACATTACCTTTTTTAGTAAACTTAAAAGCATTACTAAGAAGGTTTAAGATGATTTGTCTGATGCGCACTAAGTCTGTCATTACAAACTCTGGAAAGCTTTCATCAATGATAAGTTTTGCCGTAATCAAGTCATTTGTATTTCTAAACTGATCAAGAGACTGACTAGCAACTTCGATTAAATTCACAGGTGCAATATCGATTGATAGTTTTCCAGCATCAACTTTAGAGAAATCAAGTACATCATTAAGAAGACTTAGAAGATTTCCACTACAGTTCTTTACGATCTCTAGATTGGCGCGATCTTCTTGGATTAAATGACCTTCGTCTAGCAGATCAACTCCAAGGATGATTCCATTTAGTGGAGTTCTAATTTCATGACTAATCGTTGCTAAAAAAAGACTTTTTGCCTCAATTGCCTTTTGAGCTTCATTTTTAGCAAATTCAAGTTCTTTAATAGTTGTTTCTAAAGTGCTTCGCATATGATGAACAACATAAATGGCAAAGACGCATAAGACTGGCCAGGTAATAATAAGAAAAACTTTTTGGAGATTGATATTGATATCAAGATAAAATAAAAAATAGATTTTACTTAAAAAAAGGAAAAACGTGAGTGTGATAACTGATCTTAATGAATGAAACAATATTGTAAAGATAAGAGCTATCAAATACATACTTGAGCCGAAGACGATAGCACTATTATGAAGAATGGCGCCCATTCCAAGTAAAATAAAGCAAGCAATAATGGCATTAGATTGAATCTTTGTACTAATAGATCTTTGCCAAAAATTAAAAACCAATATTCCTAAAAATACGAATGTGTGAAAGAACATGACAGGCTGCCAGCCATGTTGAATTAATCTTAATATGGATAAGATATACAGTGGAGCCATTATAAATAATAATAACTTCATCGTATTTTTAATGACGACTGTATTTGACTTAAGAAGTGGCTCTTGCATTGTAATCAAATGATATTCTCTTTAGAAACCTCTGTCCATTCACCAGGCTTAAGATCTCTTAAAGTGAGTTTACCGATTGAGTAACGAACAAGCCTTAGTGTTGGATGGCCAATGGCCGCCGTCATTCGTCGAACCTGCCTATTCTTTCCTTCAGTTAACTTTATTTCAAGCCAACAGGTCGGAATATTTTTGCGCTCACGTATTGGTGGTGTTCTTGGCGGCATATCTGGATTATCGATGATTCTGGCTTGGCAAGGTAGGGTTTGGTAATCTTGAATCTTTAGACCTGTTGTCAGTTTTAAAAGAGACTCTTGGCTTGGGATGTTTTCGACTTGAACCCAATAGGTTTTTACTTTTTCAAACTGTGGCTCTAAAAGTTTTTTGATAAAGGGGCCGTCGTTAGTAAGAAGTAAAAGACCTTCGCTATCTTTATCTAATCTTCCCGCCGCATAGACTTCTTTAGGAAGATTAAACTCAGCTAACGTTCGATCATTCATTTCAC
>CAYGRY010000126.1:0-4506 GCA_964352405.1 uncultured Halobacteriovorax sp. | reverse complement strand
AAAAAAATATAACCCATTTCTTAAGCGTGTAACCGTTCATAAAGAAGTTAAATAATCGCCTCTTTTTGAACGATATTATAGAAGCCACCTTTTAGGTGGCTTTTTTTTTGAGTTTTATTCAGTCTTGAGCATAAATAAAGTATAGTAATACCTGTGCGTTAAGTAACTTGGAGAACTTTTGGCCCAGTTAAAGATCCTATTGGCCCACCCATCTTTAGAATGGCTTGAAACTTCATCGAAAGTTTTAAGTGATAGTGGTTATGAAGTGGTAACAGCCGATAAGGGAAAGACTGCGCAAATATCTATCTCACAAGAAAAATTTTTCACCGCAATTATTAGTGAAGAACTTCAAAGTCATACTGGCGCTCAGGTTCTTAAGTTTGCAAAGTCCAATTCGACAGGCTTAACAGTAATCTTTCTTGCTGAAGAGTATGAAGGGGATAAATGGATCAAGCTTGGAGCTAAAACTGTATTTCCTCTAGCCGCCACAATTGAAGAAATTATGCGAACCATTGAAGGTGGTAAGAACGTTAACGAACTGTTGGCTGGAATGAAGCGACGTGAAGGTGTCTCTGATGAAGTTGAAGTCTCAGGCGAAGATACGGAATTTACAAAAATTAAAATTGGTGAGTTCTATTCATCTAAGGCCGTACTGTTTGATGTCTTTATTCAACTTAAAAGCGGCAAGTATATTAAAATTCTTCATGCTGGTGATACTTTTGATCAAGAGAGAATTGATAAATATAAAAATGATAAAAAAATTGAGTACCTTTGGTTTAAAAAAACAGATCGCGCAAAATATTTGAAATATCAAGCCCATCTTACAGCAAAGATTGTAGGTTCTGATAAAGTTCCTATTGAGATGAAGGCTCGTTTTTTAAAGAATACAACTTCTAAGTATATTGAAGAGGTCATGTCTGAGGGTTTAAAGCCACAAATCATTGAGCAAGGAAAGCAGATTTGCGAGCAAGTTTATCAATTAGTCGATAAAGAAAAAAATCTTGCAAGACTTTTAAGAGGTTATCAAGAGTTTGATCCAAGTTCTGTCGATCACTCTTATTTGGTTACTTTGTTTACGACCTCGATCATTAAACAATTTGAATGGCAAAGCCAAGCAACAATTGAAACAGCTTCAATGGCCTGTATGTTCCATGACATTGGCAAAATGAAAATGCCTGAGAAGTTGCTCGAGACAAGACCCGAAGATATGTCGATTGAAGATCTGGAACTTTATCAAAATCATCCTGTGCTTGGAGCAGAGATGGTTGATGGTAATAACCTTATTAATAATTCAGTCAAACAAATTATAATTCAACATCATGAGTACTTTGATGGCACAGGTTTTCCTTTCAAAAAGAAAGGAGCAAAGATTTTGACTCTGGCTAATATCATTGCTTTGGTCGATGACTTTGTTCACATTATGGTTGAGCGTAAAATGAAGCCTACAGATGCATTGAAATTCATCTTAATGGATCCGCTGAAAGTCTCTAGATATAACACTATTATTGTAGAAAATTTCATTAAGATTTTTGTTGAACCTGAGAAAATGAAAATCATCATTCCAACTCAATAGAAGATTTTATTAATTCCACTCTTTCTTAGCTCGGATTCTCTTGGCTGAAATAGCTTCAGCTGATCTTTATGAATGAGATAAGGATAGGGACGGTTAGATGCCTTAACAAGGACGTAAGCGCGCTTTTCAATTCTCACATCTGGAAGAGTATTAATCGATTGAGAAACGACCCAACTTAAAATATTTTCATTCAGATCTTCAATTTGAATGGTAAATTGCGGTGACTCAACAAGTTTTTCAATACTCTCATCAAGTTCGGGAGTGCTTTTATCAACGATAAGCATTGTTCTAAGAAGTAATAACTCATCTAACCATTGTAAAGTTTTGGCTTCGTCTAGCTCTCTACTTCCAGAATTCCATTCCCCATTTTTTCCACGAAAGAGCTGAAAGGTTGCCTGTCCCGTTGCACTTCCTCTAAATATTTTAAGATTTTTTACCTGGGCAGCTTTTGGCGTGAAGATATGACTATCAACGAAATCTGCCATATCAAGCGAAGCAAGATCACTTTGAACAGCATCGATATGGTAAATAGCTTCTGTTTCAGATGAGTTTGAAATATAGGTAGAGTTATCAATTGGATTAACTAGTCCAAAGGAGAGAACTTTCTTGGTTCCATCTGCTGCGATGAGTGTGATTTCATATAATGGTGCATCCAAAGAAAAGTTAGCTATATTAATTGGATCGTAACTAAAAATCTTTCTGATCTTTAAATCTTTTAATGTTTCAAAAAGCTTTTTAAAGACATCATTATTGGCAGGAAATTTCTTTGGCTCTGTCATATTCCAACGCGAGTAAGGATCATCTGGTATTTTAGCGAACCGAAATTCTCCAAGCCTATTTCTTAATTTGATCTCAGTGACTTTTGAAAAATCTTCATTTGAGAAAAGAGTTCTAAATTTTGTCAGTTCAGTATTTTGCTCTGTTGGTGCCTGGAAAAATTCAGATATACCTGTGGCAATCGCCAAGATCATTAAAAAGATGATCATCAGCCAGTTGGCGGGGCGTTGAATTTGAGCCTGAATATTACTATTCGCCATGCATAACCTTGTCTTGGGACTATAACAAAGGCTATTCTATCTTGGCACTTATAGAGCGGCAAGTTGAAGTCTTTTTGGAGGCCATCGAATGCTACATTTAATACAAGAGGGCGGCTTTATCATGGCCCCTTTGCTTATTTGCTCCCTTTTAATTTGGGCAGTAACTCTTGAAAAACTATGGTTTCTAAATAAATTTGATCAGCGCTCTTCAACACTTCACGCTAAGGCAGCTGATCTGTTAAAAGAAAACAAACTTCATGAAGCACGTGGCTTATGCCGTAGCTACCATCCAATTGTAGGGGCGCCTTATTTAGCATTAATGGAACAATCAAAAGCCGGAGTTGATAGACGCCTTGAAGAAAGTCGTCTTGGTATGCGACGCTTCCTATGGATTCTTGGAACTATTGGTTCTTCAGCTCCATTTATTGGTTTATTTGGAACTGTTGTGGGGATTATCAAGTCGTTTGAAAGTATCGCTAGAACAGGAAAGAGTGGGTTTACTGTAGTCGCTGCGGGGTTGTCAGAAGCTCTCATTGCAACTGCTGCTGGTATTATCGTCGCCGTTATTGCCGTCGTTCTTTATAACTATTTTCAAACACGACTTAGTACAACTCTTATTTTGTTTAAAAATAGAGTTGAGGATTTGAAAGACCAGATGAATGTTGGAGATAAAGTTGAGCTTTAATCCTTCAAATCGCGATGATGAAATCAATGCAGAAATCAACGTCACACCGTTGATCGATATCATGTTGGTGCTTTTGATTGTCTTTATGGTGACTTCATCAGTCTCTCTTGAATCTGGTTTAGATATCAATTTACCCGAGGCAACAAGTACGGCCAAAAGTGAAACTCCTGCGGCAGTTATTTTAAGCCTTGGAGCGGATGGTAAAATTTCTGTATCTGGCAATGTTGTTGAGATTGAACAACTTGAAGAGGCAGTGCGTTTAGCTTTAGCAAATGAAAAAACGACTCTTGTTATTCTAGAAGGGGATAGAGCGGCTGATCTTGGAAGTGCAGTAAAAGTTATGGACATCGCTAAGCTTGCAGGAGCTAAGCAATTTGCTATCGCGGCTGAATCTAGTTCGAATTAAATATCGAGATCGTCCAAGTCACCAAAACCGTCATCATCTCCACCATCTTTAACCGCAACAGGTTTAATTGCAACGTGCTTTTTGACCTCTGGTTCAACAGATTTGATAAACTGTCGAAGCAGTGTTCGCTCACCTTCTTTTAAGAAAGTAAACTTAGCTGCCACTCTGTAGCGATAATTCTGACTTGAAATAATTCTACTCTTTAAATTAAAAGCTCGGCAGTAGGCGACATCTAAATTGAGTGAGAACTTCTTCGGGATTAGAAACTCGACAACAATACTTTGTCCAACGGTGAATTGTTTATTGGTAAAGAAATAGAGATGTGACATCTCAAGTTCAGCCAAAATTAAAGTACCGTTAAATAACTTGTCTTCACTTAGTTTTGGTCGACGTTGAACAACGTCAACTGGAGGCTTAGCCACTTCAGCTTTAGCTTCAACTTCCTCTTCAGATGATTCTTCTGAAGTCGTTTCTTCAGCTTCATCATCTCCAGCTTCTTCTTCAGTACCTTCAGCGCCTTCTTCTTCAGCAACTAACTTGAGTCCACCTTTTGCCGTTGGTTCAACAAATTTTTCCAATGGCTTTTTAGTAGCATACTCAAGAATAAGATCTTCAACGCTTGGTTTATTATCTTTAGTGTATTGACCACTTTCAATTCTTGCTTGAATAACGGCTTCAATTTCATCCCTAAGAGTCCAAACATGGAGTGGGATTTTTTTAATCAATACCGGATCATTTGAGTTGTTATAGATCATATTCTAATATTTTCTCTCATTCCCCCTTTTTATGCAGCTCAATCTTATAA
>CAYGRY010000125.1:0-4630 GCA_964352405.1 uncultured Halobacteriovorax sp. | reverse complement strand
GGCCTAAGCCACTGCCAACTCCGATGCCCATTCCGCCGTTTATACCTCCGCCGCCCATTCCTGGGTAACCGCCGCCGAATCCTCCACCATAACCGCCGCCGTAGCCGCCGCCATAATAAGGACCAACCATGCCGCTCATAAATCCAGGAGAATAACCTGCTGAGCCCCATGCGTTTCCGTAACCGCCGTAGCCGTTACCATATTGACCACCCATGCCCGCGTACTGACCAAAACCTTGGCCGTTACATTGAGCATTTAAGCCTTCAAATTGAGTAGGAGTAATTGGATTTGCTCCACGCTCGATCATGTACTGTTGATAACCACTGATACGACCACTACATGCTTCCTGTCCTGCTGTATAAGCACCGGCCCAATGAGCATTTGTATCAGAGTAGGCATTGGCCCAAGCCTTTTGTCCTTTATATCCAAGATATGCAGAACCTAAAAATGCTAATGGCCCTGCCACAACTCCAAGAGCTTCAACCCAAGGATTTGTTTTTTCTGTTTCTGAAAATAAACATTCAACACAATCCACTTCACCGCCACCTGCAATCTCCATACGAAGACAAGCGCGATATTCAGTTGGATATCTATTTTGATTGATGTTGCTACAGTCTTGGAAACGATCTTGCGCTTTTGCAATTTCGATTTGTACCAAACTTCCCAAAAGAAGAATGCCCGTGATGAGGTGCCTCATGCGCAGTGAATTTTGTTTCTCTAGGATCATAATCCGTCTCCAAGTGTCTGGATAAAGCACGTCTGCCTACCCATTACCTATTATTCCATTCGTTTTATCGGGAGAAATAGGCGGCAACTTTAACCCAAATACGCGTAAATTAACGATTTGCGACTTAAATCATTGAATATATAAGAAATTGCTATTACCCGACGTTGCCAATCAGACAAAAAAACCTCACATTTAAGTCATGCAAACCAATTTTTCTTTGGAACTATTCACACAAAACCTTTTTGCTTGGTCATTTTTAGTCATTTGTTTGCTCGCCATGGCTTACGCCATGAAAGCGATTAAAAAAGAAAAAACAGTCTTTATTGAAAATGCTATCTGCGTTTCTTTTGGCCCCTATATTTTAAAAGTACCCGGCTGGTGGAGTATTACTCTCCAGAATGAAAATGAATTACGATTTGAAAGAACAGATACTCGCTATGATTGGTTCGCTCTTTTTAAAATCGAAACACTTCAAGAAAATTCAAAAAGCATTGTCGAAGAATTCACTGATGAAATTCATGAAAGAAAACTATTGTTTGATACAGATGCTGGAGTCATTCATCAACCCGAATCAACAAAACAAAATGCTTTAACAAATGCTGATGTTGCTCGCGTTGAAGGAACGGCAACTCAAAATGGAATTGAGCGCGTGTATTACGATGCAATGTTAGCAAGAGATCATGAAACTAAAGTTCGATTATGGACAGAAAGCAAGAGCTCGGTCCTCAACGGTTTAGTTGAAGGACCTTACTTTGAGTATGTGATTCAAAACTTAGAAAGAAACTAGTTCTTTTTAGGAGAGAAATTACGAATACGGCTGATTAGAAATTGGTTTAGCTCATCGTCTGTTCCGAAAACATCATCGATAAGTTCACAATCCATTAAAAATCCAGTCATACGCTTAGCAATCTGGTGCAAGCTTTCTACTAGATATAATCCGCCAATATTTTCACCATTAAATGATTTAATGATCTCTTTTCTAGCATGGTTGAAGATTTCAGATTCAGTGATGTCTTCTGGAAGGAAGTCCTCACCCATTTTTTCTTCTACTTCTTCAATCGCTTGATCACGAATATCTTCGTCAGTTGCAAACGCAACTCCATATTCAGTGGCCATAGCATCAATCAATGCTTCTCTTTGTGCGCTATCGAACATGATCATGCTATTTTCTTTTAGCAAGTTGATCGTGTAGGCTGCAAGCGTACGCAAGGTTTCGAAATCGGTCCTCATGAGGATTCCTTACTTATTAAAGTCAGATTCCTTCTGAGTTTAACCACTTGCGGTTCACCTTACAAGAAACTTCTTTGATAAAACGCACAGATAACGTATTTTTTTACTATTTTGTAACGCAATGCTAATTATTTTTTGAATTTTCTAAGAACTTTTCGCTCACCAGATAAATACAAAATGATTAAATAGGTCAGCATCATGGCCGATGAAATCAAGAGAAAGCCACCTGTGCGTTGCAAAAATGTTTCTTGCGGGTTCCATAAATGTGGCATGACTAAATGACCAACAACTCCCATCACTGCACCAGCAATGAAAATTTTTATCAAACGCAGATTAATGAAAAAACTAACACCTGGTTTAAGTTCTCTCGACATGAGCACACCTTGCAGTAAGGCATTGACCATCATGGAAACGGTTGTGCCAAGGGCAAGAACTTTAAAGCCATAAGTCGGAACAAGCGCCAAACAAAAGACAATATTGATGGCTATCGAAATGACCGAAATGGTTACAGGCACCTTTGGTCTATCCAAGGCAAAAAAGACAGGGGCAAAGATTTTATAAATTCCGTAGGCTGGTAAACCAAGAGCGTAAAGCTTAAGAGCTTGTGCGGTCGCTTGAGTATCATCAAAACCAAAACGTCCTCTTTCAAAAACAAGACTAACAACTGGTTGAGCTAAAACCCATAACGCTACCATGGCCGGAACAATTGTTATAAAGGAGAGAATATAACTACTTCTTAAAATATCGACGGCCTTATCTTTGTTACCCGATTTAATCTCATCAGAAAAATGAACTAGTGTTGAGCCAGAAAGTGAGACACTTAAGATGCCGACAGGAAATTGAAAAAGTCTAAAGGCATAGCTAAGCCACGACACTGCACCAATCTGTGTTCCTGTCGCAAGAATTGTCGTTACCAAAAGATTGACCTGTGTTGCTGCGACACCGACGGTAGAAATTCCAACTCTAGCTACAATTTTTTTAGCTGGCCCACTCCAAAAATTTCTAGGTGCGATTGGTGAAAAACCTTTAGCGATCACTTGTGGTATCTGCAAAAGAAGTTGAGCTACACCGCCAGCAACTACCCCAATCCCTAAAGCATAAGCAGGATGATAATCGTGATCAATCAGATAAGCTGGAAGAATTAACATACAAAGAATCATCGACACATTAAATGCTGCTGGCGCTAGTGCAGGTAAAAAGAAAACTTTTATACTATTTAGGACACCCATAAAAAGTGCTGCTACTGAAACTAGCGCTAAAAATGGTGCCATGATTTTTGTTAAATTGACGGTAAGTTCAAATCTTTGCGGATCACTCGTAAAAGCCTCATCAGTAAATAAAAGGACGAGCGGCTCTGCGAAAATAATCATGGCAATGGCGACGCCAAGAGTCACAACAGAGAGAAGAACAAGAATTGAACCAAGTAAACGCCTAGCAGCAAGATCAGACTTCAATCTCTCCTCAGTAAATATTGGGACAAATGCTGCTGAAAATGCACCTTCAGCAAAAAGATCTCGAAGTAAATTTGGAAGACGATAAGCAACAGTAAAAGCGTCCGTGATGCCGCTGGCACCGAAGGTTGCGGCCATGACTTGTTCACGGACCAAACCTAAGACTCGACTCGTCAAAGTTGCTACGGCCATTTTAGCCGATGAAAACAAAATTTTCTTAGAAGAGCTTTGCGACATACTTTCCTTTTAATGCTTACTTTTTAAGTTTGCTCACTATAGTCTCTATGGTAATCAAAAAGCCTTAATTTCAAAAGTTTAGATGAGTTAGTAAGAAAAGAACAAAAGTCTTTTGACCATTATGGTTTCCAGCAAAGGAGAAGTTGAACATGGAGACGACCCTTAACTTCCTGGCCTTTAGTCCACTAATCGGACTCGCCGGGTTTCTATTCGCTATCGTTACGTACGCGTGGGTAGTGAAACAACCTGCAGGTAATGCAAAGATGACTGAGATTGCAGGTCTCATCGAATCAGGTTCTATGACCTTCCTTAAAAAAGAATACACAATTCTTTTAGGGTTCTTGGTTGTGGTTGCTGGTTTAATTGGTTGGAAACTAGGTACTAATTCATCAATCTGTTACTTGGCTGGTGCATTTGCATCTATGCTATGTGGTTGGATCGGAATGAAAGCCGCTACAAAGGCAAACGTTCGTACAGCTGAAGCAGCTGCTCGTTCAGGTCAAGCTAAAGCTCTTTCTGTTGCGTTTTACGGCGGATCAGTTATGGGTATGACTGTTGCTTCTGTTGGTCTTATCGGCGTTGCCCTTCTTTATAAGTGGCTCTCTGGTTCAACAACGATCGAAGCTCTTAACGGTTTTGCTATGGGTGCTTCATCAATCGCGCTTTTTGCTCGTGTTGGTGGTGGTATTTATACAAAAGCTGCTGACGTAGGTGCTGACCTTGTTGGTAAAGTTGAAGCTGGTATTCCAGAAGACGATCCTCGTAACCCTGCTACTATCGCTGACAACGTTGGTGATAACGTAGGTGATACTGCTGGTATGGGTGCTGATATTTTTGAATCATATGTTGGTTCAGTTATCGCAACTATGTTCATCGGTGCTGGTTACGCTTCTGATTCTGGTGCCGTTATTCTTCCACTTGTTGTTATTACAATCGGATTAATTGCAAGTGTGATTGGTATTCTTGCCATGAACGCGCTTAAGAA
>CAYGRY010000124.1:0-4771 GCA_964352405.1 uncultured Halobacteriovorax sp. | reverse complement strand
CTACCAACTGAGCTAACAGGGCCTTTCTAAAAAAGTAGAACAAAACTAAATCATCAACGTAATAACGTCAATGAGATAAACGCATTCTTGCCTATGAAATTCTAATGAATCTAGGTAATCTTTCTCTATGGATATCAAGATTCACAAAATAAATCTTACTTGGTCAGGAAGACTTTTAACTCCCACCAACGCTCTATTGCTACTACCAGACAAGCCTTCGAAGACTCTCGCCCTACTGTGTCATGGTTATACCTCTAGTAAATTCTCAATATTGAGCTGGGCATCAAGATTGGCCGAAGAAAAAGTCCCTACTCTTATTTTTGATATACCTGGGCATTATTTAGGTAACTTTAGTGAAGTTGAAAGCTTTGATGAATTCAAGACTTCGGCCCATGAATTATTTAGTGAGGCTTTTGAAGCTGCATCTAGTCATCTTAAGTCTCCTGCCTCAAGACTCATAATTGGTGGGCATTCTTTAGGTGGCTTACTTGCCCTTAAGGCCATGGATGAACCTATCTTCTCTTCAATCGAAAAAATCGCCTTAGGCGTTGGACTCGGTCTTGCTCCAAAAGATGTCGTGCATATTTTTGATACACCATTTTATAAATCGACATTAAAGCTTCGAGAGCAACTCGTCTCTAAAGAGCTTAAACCTGATAATGTTTTTCCATGGATTAAAGACGAAAAAGAAAGTCTAACACTTACGAGACAACGTATTCATTTGATCACTGGAGAAGACGATGTGGTTGTTGGTGAAGACGGCATGGAGAGGTTTGCTACCTACTTAGAAAGTCTTGGCAATATTGTGAGTATGGAAAAGCCAAAGAAGCTGCCTCATCACGTTCCAGAAAACGCAGCTCCTCATGTTAAAAAGTTTTTTAAAGATGAGGGCTGGCTAGAATAAAACTTCTGGCTTCTTTAAAATAATCCATCTCTTCAAAATCACCATAACTAAAGAATTGAAATCCACTACTATATTTTGATTCACGAATCGCTTTAACGACTTCTGGATGTTCACTCCATAGACCTTTTTGTTTCATCATCAGTGAGCCAATACCAACAGTAAAACGCCCACCACGATCAAGTCCTGCTTGAAGCGGACGCTGCCAACAATTAGGACAGCCACCCACAAGATGATCAAACATTGATTGATAAGTATGCCAGTAGTAATTCATTCCCATCACGTGATCAATCAAGCCCTCTTTAAGCCATAGGCCTACATCTTGAAAAACAGCGTGATAACCATTCCAAACTCCCCAGTCATACTGACCAACGGCCGCCACTGAAATCACCATGGAAGGCTTAATTGCTTTAATTGTTTTGGAGGCGAGTTTAACAAATGAAGTTACGCTATCACGGCGCCAATCTTGCCAAGTTAAAAAGCCATTAGGAACGCCACCGCTAAACTGATGTTCGCTGTCGTAGCCAAAATCAGGAGAAAGTTCTTTAAAATCACTCCAAGCGTATTCACTCCAGCGAATATAATCGAAATGAATTCCATCAAGATCGTAATTGGTGACTAATTCTTTAACGACAGAGTTGATATGCTCTCTTACACCTGAAAGACCTGGAGATAATGTGATGGCACCTGGCATAGGACGATTGAGATTATCGCGGCTGATCCACTCAGGATGGTCGATAGCAGGAGTACCTGGAATATTTTCTCTAGATTCAAAAGTATTAATCCAACCGTGAAGTTCAATATTTCTTTTATGGGCTTCGGTAATAGCAAAAGCTAATGGATCAAATCCTGGAGATTGATGCTTTAGCCATTTTCCCCACGGTTCAATAGATGATTTAAAATAAACAGCGCCACCTTGTCTGACTTGCCAGATAAGTGCATTTAAACCGGCGTCTTTGGCGTTATCTAAAATTTCAACGATGCGATTTTTTAAATCGTCCCCTCTTAAAAACTCTCCATCTTTTTTATAGATTTCCCAAGTGATGACCCACATGCCTCGGAATTCTTTATGAGGAGCGCTAAAAGCGAGAGAACTAAATAATAGGGCGAAGATAAGAATGAATTTTTGCATGAAACTAACCTAGCTCGATGCATCCTTTTTGTGGAGTAGATTCTTGAGTAATCCGTTTTTTCCTGTGCGCTCCATTGGAGTTGACTTGAATAAGCGCTTGAATTCTCGAACACCAATCGCTTGGACTTTACTTAGCACCTGCGTCATATCTCCTTCTAAAAACACTTCTCGAATCTTTTCTAGACCAGACCAATTAAAGCTCTTTAACAGCCCCTGTTTAAGTCTCTCGCGTAGCCAACGCTTGTTCCAAGGACATACGTCCTGACAAATATCACAACCGTAAATCTCGCTCATTTGAGCGTAACCTTTTGGCGGGGCCTCATCTTTAAAAACTTCAATCGTATAGGTTGCAACACATTGATCTGCTTTAAGCGTTCGAGTTTCAAGATCAATCGCTAGAGTTGGACAAGCATCAGCACAAGCCGTGCACTGACCACAGTGATCGGTCTCCATTGATTTTTCTTTCACTGATAATTTCTGGTTTAAAAGAAGGGCACCAATCATGGTGAAGCTGCCTTCACTTCGATGAATCAGCATCGAGTTTTTACCAAACCAACCAAGTCCCGCTCTTAAGGCCAGATCTCGCTCTAAAACAGGCAGCACATCAAGTGAGGGCATAACTTTTAAAGATGAATTAGATAGCTTTAACTCGTTTGCAATTTTTTCGAGACGTTCTTTGATGACATAGTGATAATCAAGACCACCAAACGAAGTCACATAACTGGCAATCTTGGCTTCACCTAAATCTTCTTGCTCAAGCGAATACTTTTGTTCGGAGTAACTAAAGAGAAAAACTAAGGCTGACTCACAGTCAGGAAAAACATTTTTAAGATTCATGCGCTTATCAGCGCGCTCGCCTTCAAGATAAGTTAAAGGTTCATGCTTGTTTTCAGACAGCCAAGCACGATACTTCTCATAAGATAAAGGCTCTAGCTGATCAGTATATCCCCAATCAACAATGCCTAAATCTTGAAGAAGATCTGCACTAAACATTAAGTCAGCGGCATAATTTCAATGGCACCAGTTGGACATGCTTCAACACACGCCATATCCATTGCACAAGCAGAAATTTTATCTTTATTGATCATTGTTTGATGCTCATTCTCAGGATTGATACCCCAGATATCATGCGGACATGCCGAAATACAGTTTTGGCATGAGGCACAGATAGAAGTATCAAGTTGAATTTTCTTTTTGCTATCACTTGCTTCTTCGACAACATCTGAAGAACCAAGAACTTTTGGCATATCTTTAATGATTTCAACTTTAACAGAGTTTGAACTTCCGCGAGCAAAGAATTTACCATCCCCTCTCGTAATGACAATTTTGTCACCGTTTTGAAGACCCATAGCAGACTTAACTTTATTCACAACATCTTTTTGAAAATTAAAATCATCACGTCCATACTCATGGATTTGAAAGGGACGAACACCCCAGTTCAAACACATTCTTCTGGCCGTACCAACACTATTGGTCACTCCAAGAACAGGAGTCTTTGGTCTAAACATTGAAATTTTTCGACAAGAACTTCCAGACTCAGTCATAGATAAGATAAATTTCCCTTCAACCTTCTCTGAAATCATTGAGGCCGCAACCATCACAGCGGCATTGACGTTTGATAGATCCATTTTACGAAGAAATGGTCTCTCCTTAGGCGTGCGCTCCGCTTCGATGACAATTTCTTCCATCATCTTAATGGTTTGAACCGGCCATTTACCTGCGGCCGTTTCGCCCGAAAGCATAACAGCATCAGTTCCATCCCAAATAGCATTGGCAACATCGCTGGCTTCAGCTCTAGTTGGAGTTGGATTTTCCGTCATACTCTCAAGCATTTGTGTTGCCGTGATCACTGGGATCATCGCCGCATTACATTTGTTGATGATCAGTTTTTGAATTGAAGGAACCAAATGGTTACCAACTTCAACACCCATGTCTCCACGAGCTACCATAATGGCGTCACTGACTTTGATAATTTCATCAATTGCATCAATCGCCTGAGGCTTCTCAATTTTTGAAATAATAGGAATATTCATGCGAAGTTTATGCAGAAGTGATTTTACCAACATAACGTCATCACGCTTTCTAACGAACGATAGAGCGATATAATCGATCTGCTGTTTTAATCCAAACATCAAATCATCACGATCTTTATCAGTGAAAGCAGGGGCTGAAACTTCACAGTCAGGAAGGTTAATTCCTTTATTACTCTTTAGGGTTCCACCAACTTCAACTTTAATTTTGTAGACATCACGATCACGACTTACGGCGATCGCCTTCATCAGGCCATCATCAAAAAGAATGCGAGCTCCGTCATGACAGTCTTCGACTAAATTTTCATAGATGGTTGGGATAAGTCTGCCAGCATACTCAGGATAGTTTGCAGCTTTTGAAGAAGGTGCAATGACCCACTCTTCATCTTCTTTAAGTACAAGTGGTGTAGGAAGTTTATCAACTCGGATTTTTGGACCTTGAAGATCGAGTAGGATGGCGACTTCTTTGCCAACATTCGCCGAAGCCTGTCTGATCTTAGCGATCATTTCACTGTGACCTTCATAAGTGCCATGACTCATATTGACTCTGGCGACATCAAGGCCAGCCTTGATCATCTTTTCTAAAACTTTGATGTCTGAGCTGGATGGACCAACTGTAGCGACGATTTTTGCGCGACGTAGCATAGAAAGACTCCCTTATTTGGAGTCATCATAGCAGGAAGTTTTGGCTTGGGGAATGAAGCTTTA
>CAYGRY010000123.1:0-4812 GCA_964352405.1 uncultured Halobacteriovorax sp. | reverse complement strand
TGCGCCATCTTTAAGCCCCTCTTTTTAAGAGGGGCTTTTTTTTTGCCTAAAATCCCAATTGTAAAATGTTTATAACTCTCTTTTAAATCCATACCTAGCAAGATAGTAACTCCTTAGTTTGGGGAAACAAATTGAGGAGCAATAATGAAATCATTAATTTTGATAATGACACTTATTGGTGTCTACAGTGCTATGGGCTCAGAGTGCAGCCAATTAAATGGATCGTATGACGTTTCATCGATGTCTGCGAGATGCCAAGTTGAAGGATTAGAATATACTCCTGGAGATGATTCTCCCTTGTATACAATTCTTCCAGCTCACACCTCTGAATATATTAATGGAAGTGACGGAAGTGTTGGTATTCCAGGCTACGTTGAGCCAAACACGAATATTAAAATTGAAGTAGATTCTAATTGTTCAAATCTAAGCATGACGATTGTT
This sequence comes from uncultured Halobacteriovorax sp., assembly GCA_964352405.1. Taxonomy (GTDB): domain Bacteria; phylum Bdellovibrionota; class Bacteriovoracia; order Bacteriovoracales; family Bacteriovoracaceae; genus UBA4207. The sequence continues at coordinate 4,371 of CAYGRY010000123.1, read as the reverse complement.
AAAAAGAAATCTTACTCTGAATTGGGAAAAACAGATTCTATGCAAAAGATGAAATTTGAAGGCTTAAAATCTAAAAAGAAGTTTTTTGAAATTAAGGACAAACAAAGAGATTCTGGCTGTGATTATGGAGTTTGTGGATCTGCAAAAACTGTAAATAAAATTCAAGTCAATGCAAATAAAACAGATTTAACTTTAAATATTATCAGCAAGACGAGAGGTCTTTTTTATTATCTCATTCCTTTTGGCTCTAAAACTCAAATGGAATGTAGATTTCCTCGAATTTAGTCAACTATTCAGAAGAGAAGCTGACTATACTTCTCTTCTGGACACCCATGCATGAGGCCATTACAATTACTTTATGCACAACACTTCATCAAAATTTTTAAAAATTGAAATATTGTTCTTATTCTTAGTAACTGTAGTTGCTGTAACTTCGTTTTTTTACGGCGAAGCGTTACCAGACAACCTTTACTCTATTAGCTCCGATAATGCGTCTGTAAACATCGTCAGTTATTACTTCTCATCATTATTAGCTTCAATTGGGTATTATGTTGGACCATGGATTGTTGCTCCATTCTTTGTCTTTTCATTGTCATATGCCTTTGTTTACTCAAAGCGCGAGTCTCCAGTTGATTGCCTCAATGCTTTAACTCTGACCTTGGTTTCTCTTTCAGGTTTTTATATTTTTGCACCAGAAATGCTTGGTAGTGGCCTTCTTTATATTGTTAAGAATTATGTTTCAGATTTTTCTTTAGGATCAACTCTATTTTTAGGCTCATTTGCCTTTTTATTTGGAACCTTTAGAGGATCGTTTAAAGATTTTTGCATTAAAACTCTTTATTGGTCTAAGCAAGGCCCTCTCATGACCTTTCAATTTATTCAAAGTCTTGGAATCTTATCAAAATCTAAAATGATGGGTGAAAAACTAAAAGCACTTCCAGGAGTGCTTAAGCGTGAACTACCTCATACCTTAAAAGGTGAGCAAGTTTCTTCATCTCCTGTCAGACGCTTGAGACAAAATCCATTAGTTGAAAAAGTCGAGACTGAAGAAATTCAAGAATCAAAAGCTGAACCGATTCGTGAATCAAGCTATGAGGCCACTGAACAAGAAATGCAATTTGAAGACATTGAAGAAGTTTCCATGCCACAAGCTTCTAAATCTAATTCGAGCTCAGCAAAAACTAGAAAGAGTCAGTCTCGATCAAATCAAAACTACTACGATATCGTTTCTCAAATTAGTCATAAAAAGAACTCTAATCCTGGTCGCGCACCAAATGATGATTACTTCGCTGACATTAAGATTCGCGTAGAAGAAAAACTAAAAGAATTCAATGTCGAAGCTGATGTGATCAATGTCTTAAAAGGCCCAGTAGTTGATACTTTTGAGTTGAAGCTTGGAGCTGGTGTTCGAGTTTCTAAAATTAAAAATGCAGAAGACGATCTCTCGATGGCCCTTATGGGTGCAGCGATTCGAGTCGTTTATCCAATGATTGGTAGAGATACTGTTGGTATTGAAGTCCCTCGTAATCCACGAGATATTATTTATCTTGATGAGGTCTTAAGTACAAAAGATTTCAACAACTCTAAATTTCATCTTCCTGTTGCCATGGGTAAAAATGCCTTTGGTGACACGATGGTTGTTGATCTTGCGGCCATGCCGCATATGCTTGTGGCCGGGGCAACCGGTGCTGGTAAGTCGGTTTTCATTAATACTTTGCTTGTTTCACTGCTTGTAAAAAGATCTCCAGAGCAAATGAAATTGATTCTGATCGATCCTAAACAACTTGAACTTGCGTTATATGCCAAGCTTCCGCATTTGATTATGCCTGTGATTACCGACGCAAAGATGGCATCCGTCTCTATGCTTTGGGCGGTTCAAGAGATGGAACGTCGTTATTCAATTCTTAAAGAACTTGGTGTTAGAAATATTGAAGGCTTTAATGAAAAATTAGAGCGCGCAACTCCCGATGTTCTAGCCGCCATTCATCAATACTATGATAACGAGCCAGGCGATGATTATTCACTTCCTTATATTGTGATTATCGTCGATGAGTTTGCTGATTTGATTTTAACTAAAGCTGGTAAAGAGATTGAAAATTCAATCTGTCGTCTGGCCGCTAAGGCCAGAGCTGCTGGTATTCACCTCGTTCTAGCGACTCAGCGTCCGTCAGTTGATGTGATCACAGGTCTTATTAAATCGAACTTCCCAACCAGAGTTTCGTTTAAAGTAACCACAGATACTGATAGTAGAACGATTCTCAACACCAATGGAGCTGAAAAGCTTCTTGGCAAAGGTGACATGCTTTATAAAGCGGGAACAAATATCGTTCGCGTTCATTCATCTTATGTTGATGAAAATGAGATTGAAGCTCTGACAGATAAAATCTCTGAAGAGATTGGAACCAGCTTCCATACAGCGGCCATGGACTTCCTTGAAAATGGCGGCGAAAAAGAAGCGGATCCTTATTCATTCGGATCGCACATTTCGAGCATGGAAGGAACTGATGATGCAGCGCTTTATGAGCAAGCTGTAAAACTTGTAATTGAAACACAGGCAGCAAGTGCGTCATTTCTTCAACGTCGTCTGAAAATCGGTTATAACCGAGCGGCTAGATTGATTGAAGAAATGGAAAGCCAAGGAGTCGTTGGACCTCAAGAAGGGGCTAAACGACGCAAGGTGCTGGCCAGCTCTCCATCAGCTTAAATCGCTTATATCTTCCTTGTCGCATCCCCTCATACTGTGTTAAACACTAGGGCTAATTTCCATTACTCGGAAATATTATTAATGTCGCAGCCATTCGGATGATGGTCCATATCTAGTATGTGGCATCGAGTGGTGAAGCGTAACCATCATCTCTAGGGAGTTGAAGCTATGTCACAGTTGCAGTTGAAAGATTTGTTAGAAGCCGGAGCACACTTTGGTCACCAGACTCACAAGTGGAATCCAAAAATGAAAAAATATGTTTATGGCGAGCGCAATGGCATTTACATTGTTGATCTTGCTAAAACTATTCCTCTTGCAAAAACAGCTTATGATTTTTTGAAGAAGACAGCATCAGAAGGTAAGCCAGTTCTTTTCGTTGGTACAAAACGTCAAGCAGCTGAAACTGTTCGTAACAGTGCTGAAGACTGTGGTGCTTATCACGTAACTTACCGCTGGCTTGGCGGAATGCTTACAAACTATAAAACTATTAACCTTTCAATTGATAAACTACGTAAAGTAGAAAAAATGAAAGAGACAGGTGACTTCGGTCTTCTAACTAAAAAAGAACGTTCAAAAATTGAAAAGGACGTTGTTAAGTTAGAAAAAAACCTTGGTGGTATCAAAGATATGCGTAAACTACCTGGTGCGATTTTCATCGTTGATCCAGGCGAAGAGCATATTGCAATTAAAGAAGCGAACACACTTGGTATTCCAGTAATCGCTATTACTGATACTAACTGTGATCCAACTGGCATTACTTATGTAGTTCCAGGCAACGATGATGCGATTAAATCAGTTTCACTTTTTGCTAACTATTTTGCCCAAGCGATTGCTGAAGGTTCAAAATTCGTTAAGAAAGAAGCGAAAGCTGGTGAAGAAATGCGTGATGCTGCTCTTGAATCAGAAATCATCAAAAAATACGAAAAAGATATCGACCTCGTTAACGCTGACGAAGACGAAGAAGTTTAACTCAATTAAAAATAAGGATACGCCATGTCTTTTACTGCAGGTGATGTAAAAAAATTACGTGAGATGACCGGTGCCGGAATGATGGCTTGTAAAGAAGCTCTATCAACTACTGCTGGTAACATCGATGAAGCGGTAGATTATCTACGTAAGAAAGGTCTTGCGGCAGCTGCTAAAAAGCAGGGCCGTGTTGCTGCTGAGGGAGCTGTTGTTTCTTTAGTAAACGGAAATCATGCTGTTGTTGTTGAAGTAAACAGCGAAACAGATTTCGTTTCTAAAGGTGATGATTTCCAAAACTTTGCAAAGAGTGTTGCAACTTGGGCTCTTGAAAATAAGCCAAGCGATATCAACGTTCTTAAAGATGCAAAAGCTACTGCAGTTAACGAACTAACACTTAAGTGTGGTGAGAAAATTGATATCCGTCGTTATGAATCAGTTGAACTATCTAATGCTGGTTTGATTGGTGAGTATAACCATGGTGGCAAAATTGGTGTTCTAGTTATGCTAGAAACAACAGCGAGCGGTGCTGAAATTCAAGATCTTGCAAAAGACCTTGCTATGCACGTTGCAGCTGCTGATCCAAAATTCTTATCTGCAAATGATATTGATGAAGATTTTAAAAAGCGTGAAGCTGATGTTTATGCTGGTCAATTAAAAGAACAGGGTAAACCAGAAAATATGATCGCTAAAATTGTTGAAGG
>CAYGRY010000122.1:0-4825 GCA_964352405.1 uncultured Halobacteriovorax sp. | reverse complement strand
TAAATTTAAACCGTGAAATTTTTTCTAAATAGTTTTTTAAACGAAATAATTACACTTAATTACTGAGTTCAAAACTGACTTGCAAGAGTTCAGCTTCGTGCTTTTGACATTTTTTTCTAAGATCGCAAAATTGAAACTCATACAATGCAAATAGAAAAAAAATGTAAGCGAAACAACTTGTTCGATATGAGCAAGTTATGAGCAAAAACCATTAAAAGGAGAAAGTTATGATAAAAAAACTATTGATAGGAATCTTAACGGTAGTAAGTTTTTCTAGCTTTGCTGACTACAGTAATGAGAATAAAAACATACCTTACAATATTCAAAGAACTCTGGATGATGTTGACACATTTTTAAGGGCCAGAGAAGAGCAAGTGCAATTAAACTACCCTGACTATAGGCACGCCTTTTTATACTTTATGAATGAGGTTGAAAACACTACCAATACGAACAGACAAGTACTAATTCAGATTAACAAAGAAATCGAGAAATTCACTTCAGAACTCGCAGAGTTAGAACGGCAATACAGAAACACCCCCAGTGATGCGTTGAAGAAATTGATAAAACGAAAAAAAACCATTGAACTAGCTAAATTAGAAACCAAGGTTAATGGAGATTATGAAAAATTCCTTAAAGACACAATGTCTTTAAATCAAAAATTGAGACTAGCAACTAAGGTTAAGTTCAAGGGTTTTGGCTCTGAGCAAGTGCTTTTGACATTATTTCCGCTTACGGCCCCATTTACAATAACAGGGATCATCCCAGGACTATATGCATATAAAGTTGTCGATAACTTTAATGATGTTTTGAGTGTACATGACGCTGATGATGATCGTTCCATTTTTGATACTAACAGAAAGCTATCTGAAGCAAAGAAAGCAAGACAGGACTACATTAAATCTAAATCACAATCATTATTTAGGAACTGTAGAACTCAAGGATGCGTTTACTATCTAGCAGAAGACTATATTAGTTTCATAAATATTGTTTCAAAGCTAAACAGGAGCGTAAAAAATAATATTGGCATTAGGTTTAAAAAAATTAGGCACTTAAAAAGGAGCACTATCAAAGCGATCGATGATGTTTCAAGTTTCGCAGCAAGAACACTGCCGACAGGTAGCGAAAATTAGCAACTAAAGATGAAAGCTTGACTACTGAGGCGGCAAAAGTGTTTAAAAAGTTAAGGTAGACGACTTGAATAAATTATAATTTAAGTCAGAATTAACTAGAAGCTAAAAGCGGCTACAGGTCGCCCTCGGTCGTCAACTTTTATTGCAACAAGTTTTCGACCGCGCCTCTTTGGTTCTGTTCGTAGGCTTGATTTTTGTATAGCTCTCAGCACCTCTCGTTCTACCGTATTGAAAGTAAACGTAATAAATCAGTTTTAACCGAAAGATGTAAGTCAACTATTTATGTAATAGAATTAGTCGGAGCATAACCACAGATAGCTTCTAAGAAATTTTACAATTACTTAGAGGTTCTTTTATCAATGGCCATTGTGAGCTGTTCAATAGTTTTTAAGTGTTTCTTCATTTCATTAGAATATAAGTATTTAACATTAGCCTGAGTTTTTCGTTCGAGATGAGAGTCAAAACATATTTGCATTGCCTGCCTGGTCAAATCTGAAAAATCTTTTAGATCAATGCTTAGCTTAATAAGGTTTTCATTGGCTAAGGACTTGCAATCCTTTCCCTCTTCCGTGATTGCCTTGCACTCTATACTAAGCTCACTACTTGGATTAATACTGGATCTGTCTAAATCTTTAGAGACTATTTTAAAAGTTAGCAGCGATAACAACTCTTCAAACTTAGTTGCTGCTGGTTTGTTAGATAAAGCTATTCCATATTTATTCACAAGATGGGCTTGCGCCAATTGAACTCCTTGCGCTTGAGTCCCACATGTAAAGTCCTCAGTTCCAGTTCCGACAACCTGGGCATGTAATATTGTTGAATATAGAAATAGCAATAAGTACTTCATCTTACAGTCTTATCGAATAATTACTCTAAAACTTTAATTATTGAGTTCCGAGACTAGGATATTAAGAGCCTTGCATACCAATCTTCAGGTAGTTATGCGGTAGACCTTAAATAAATGGAGGTATAACCGATAAGTGCTGCATGGTAGGCAATACTAAATTTATTGATTATTTCCACAAGATAAAGCTAGGTTTAGTCAAGCCTAGTATACTAAAGAAAGATCACAGCTTATCTATTTCTGAAAAAAAGATACTGGAATCGATGTTGTATCATAAAAAAGGAAAGTACTCCTTTGCAATTAGTCAATTGATAAACTTCAAGTCAAATGAAAATTTCCTCGAAGCCTTTAGGTGCAGCTGTATCGGTAAATGCTTTAATGATTCAACCAATTACAATGACGCGCTAAAATATTTAAAGTTATCAGTTGAATACTTTCAGAAGTGCAATGACACAGATTATATTTTTGTGCCCTTGTTTGATTTACTCGTCTTACATATGAATTTAAAGGACATTCATAACTTTAACGTCTTCTACACTATGTTTAAAACGCTACCTTTAAATACACAAGTTAAAAAATTTAAAAGTTGTCAGGCTGAAATTTTCCACTCTCTTCTTAATGAAGATCCTGTCGAAGCGCTTAATAACATTAACTACATCATAAAGATCTTTCCGAACGAAATAGAAGATCGGCTTGGATATTTTTATATTTTGGAAATTATAGCCTTGATAAAACTATCTAAATATAGAGCTTGTATTGGGGTTTTAGAAAAATATAGTTTATCTTCTGGTTACCGAGTAAGAGCAAACTACAAGTACACTATAAGTTTATTAAATTTCTTAATACACAAGAGTCCTATTTATGTTTATCAAAGAGATTTCCAGGAAGCGGCACAGCTCTACAATGAACTACTTGTTATTAAGAATTTGAATGAATCGAATGTAAGCGATGCTCAGAGCACATGGAAAGAACTGCGCTCCATTAATGATAAACTATACGGAGATGATTTTAAATACAAAGGGGATGATTGCTTATTTTACAGAGCTCTTCAAGCTGTTCAAAATGTTACCGACTTCATTGCTCAAGACAGCATTGACAACAAAGAGATTAAATCAGCATCTGAGAAACTTTATTTTATGCTGGCTTCATATACGACGCCTATCCCAAAGAGCCACTTGATTTCAGTTATTTGGAAGGAAGGCTGGACTGAAAAAAATGATAAAAGGCTTCGCAGTCTAATTTATATAATCAAAAAGAATTATGATGTGAGTATCATTGCAAAAGATGGAAAGTATTCAATTGCGTCTACAGATTCCAAAGTCGCTTAACAAAATGATAATAATGCAAAAGAAATATAGGTTGTGCTACATATTTTTAAATGAAGCCTGTCAAGATTTTTTCCAAGAGTCTCTTGCTAGGCCTTAAGTATTTAGCTTTTATGAAATCCTCATAGAAGTCATATCGTCAGCTTCGTTAAGAATGGCCTTCACAATTAATCTGACCGAAGGTGGTTAGCTTAACTGCGAAGACCGCAAATTCAATCGGAATATAATCTCAATTAGCTCCTAGTGAAATCCAGTGTCATCGCTGATCTATATAATTAAAAGTAAAGGTATTGCTGTAAAGCAACCTTCCAGCTCCTTGACGCGTCGGCATGCTCAATATCATCACTTATGATGACGGCATACATAACTTCAAGGCGCTCACCACCGCTAGCTGCATCGAATGCCTTAACGAGGCATGTACCTACTGCTTTTCCATTGCCAGAAGGGGATTCGTAGCCTAGGCAACGTAAGGAAGTAGTGGCAATTTTAAGTTCAACTTTAGCGTCTTTAGACACTAGCTCAGTTAGCCCCGGAGATGTGCTTCCGTTTTCGACCCGTGTCTCTAAACGTTGTAAAACATATTTTTCTAGTTTCTTGTTGTAATCTTTTGAGCTTGCAAAAGATTGAAGGGAACAGATCATTAATAAAGCAGTCACTAATCCTTTCATAATATCCTCCTTAAAATAAAAACTAATATTATTCAAGCTCAACGGGAGCATCTAAATCTATGTGAAAAATTGAATCTGTCATTTCTTCAAACTCTCTAAAGGTTATCTCAACTCTTCTATCATCAAAAAAATCTTTTCTAATACAAATAATGGCTTTTACGGATGACTTGTTTGAAATATTTAAAGCGGAATTAACAAAAAGTAGTTTCCCATCACTGGTGTATTCTCTTCTATTAACTTTATCTACAACAAGAATGGCATCTTTGTAGATAATTCTCCGATAATCCTGTTTATCTACTTCTATTCTGCATCTTGCAGGTCTTGATCCAATGTAAACATTTGACACTTGTGCCGGGATTAAAACATTCTGTTTCAATTTAAGAGTGAATGAGCCAATGCTTGAAAGTTTTTCATTGTCATCAAAATATTGAGCATAAGTATTAAGCGCCGTTATAAGTATCAATGTTGCTATAAAAATTTTCATAGTTTAATCTCCTTGTAATTTTCTAATATTATTTTCACCGATTTAGATTTTTTTCAAACAATTAATTTCCTTGCCTTCATTTAGGGTAGCGTTGAATTCTGAAGGATACTAATATTTTCTTCATGATTTTCTCCTCATTTACTTAATGATTTGGTTAAAAATTTTGTACTTTCCTTTTTGTTCTTATATCTCAACTCAAGGCGGAGCAGGGCCGTGGGATCAGGTCAATTGTAATCCCACTCTACTTCTTGTGTCTTGAAATTATATACACCTGCAACTCCACCACTGTTATAATCCCACTCAACTTCTTCTGTCTTGAAATTATATACACCTGCAACTCCGCCACTGTTATAATCCCACTCTACTTCTTGTGT
>CAYGRY010000121.1:0-4873 GCA_964352405.1 uncultured Halobacteriovorax sp. | reverse complement strand
CTCTTTCCTTATTAAACTTCGCTAAGTTGAACAGTAACGTGGCTTGTACGCTTTAGGATTCTAAACGCGCGCCCTTGAGCACGTGGTTGAATTCTTTTAAGCGTTGGACCTCCGTCTGCGAAGATCTGGGTTACTACCAAGTTATCTAAGTCATATTTTTCAGAATCTGAAGCAATCGCTAAACCACTATTAATAAGTTTGGTTAGCATCAAAGAAATTTCTTTCTTCTCACAAAAGCGAAGAGTGCGTAGTGCCTCTGAAGCTTTTTTGTTGCGAATCAAGTTAATAACCTGACGCACTTTGCGAGGTGATATGCCCACATTGTTTGTTTTAACTGTTATAGCCATCTCATTACCCCTTACTTCTTGCCTTTCTTGTCTGCACCGTGACCACTGTAGGTACGAGTCAGAGCGAATTCACCAAGCTTGTGTCCAATCATTTGGTCAGTCACATAAACTGGAATAAACTTTTTGCCGTTATGAACAGCGAAGGTCAATCCAACGAAATCAGGAATGATTGTTGAACGACGTGACCATGTTTTAATCACTTTGTTGCCTTTAGATCCTTCCTCTTGAGCAGCAATTGCTTTCTTGAGTACTGATTCATCTAAAAACGGACCTTTTTTTAACGAACGAGCCATATCTGCCTCCAGCGCTATTTAATGCGCTTTACTTTCTTCTCTTAACAATAAATTTATTAGTACGCTTGTTCTTGCGAGTTTTATAACCACGAGTTGGTTGACCCCAAGGAGTTACTGGGTGACGACCACCAGAAGTACGACCTTCACCACCACCATGTGGGTGATCAACCGGGTTCATAACAACACCACGAACAGTTGGACGAATACCTAGCTTACGGTTACGACCAGCTTTACCAATAACAACTTTTTCGTGATCAAGATTACCAACCTGACCAATTGTAGCGCGGCACTCTTGCTTAACTTTTCTTAGTTCGCCTGATGGCATACGAAGAAGAATATCTTTTCCTTCTTTCGCCATAACTTGAACGTAAGCGCCAGCTGAACGAGCCATCTGTCCGCCCGCACCTGGGTTTAGTTCAACGTTGTGAACCAAAGTACCAACTGGGATTTCAGATAGAAGTTTTGAGTTACCTACTTTGATATCCGCTTCAGCAGAAGAAATGATGGTATCACCAACATTCAATCCAAGAGGAGCAAGGATAAAAGTTTTCTCGCCGTCCGCATAAGCGATCTGAGCGATATTACAAGTACGGTTTGGATCGTAAACGATCGCTTGAACTTTTGCAGGGATATCAAGTTTGTTACGTTTGAAATCGATCAAACGGTAACGACGCTTAACTCCGCCGCCTCTGTGGCGAACAGTGATACGGCCAGTGTTGTTACGACCAGCTTTTTCACTCATTTTCTTAAGAAGAGACTTCTTAATTTTTACACCCTTAGTGATTTCATCACTAGACAACAACGCTGTTTCGCGAAGTGACGGTGTAGTCGGTTTAAATTTTTTGATACCCATAATCATTCCTTTTCAGCAAGCCTACTTATCGGGGAGGCTTATTCAACTTATCTCTTATACGCCCTTGAAGAATTCAATCTTCTGACCTTCTTTCAATTGAACGAAGGCTTTTTTCGTTTTAGATGTTTTAGCTACGCTTTTTCCACGACGAACAATTTTGCCCGGAAGAATGCTTGTCTTAACATTTAAAACTTTGACGTTATAAAAAGTTTCTACGGCTTCTTTAATCTGATTCTTGTTTGACTTCAAATCAACCATGAATCCGTAGCGGTTAAACTTTTCACTAACAGCTGAGGTTTTCTCAGTGATCAGTGCTTTCTTTAATACATTTTCTAAACTAGCCATGATTACACCATCTTCTCTAATAGAGATTCTAGAGCAGCTTTTTCGATAACTAAGTTTTCGAATTTAACCGCTTCATAAACGCTAAAACCATCAGCCGACATACCTTTTCCGTATTGAAGGTTACGAACAGCACGAAGAGCTGGTGATTCTTTCTCTTTTGTTACGATAAGAGCTGGTAACAGTCCTTTTCCGTTAAGAAGAGCAAACATATTTTTTGTCTTCCCGTCAGAATCGAATTTTTCAATAACAGTCAATTTTCCAGCTTGTAGTTTGTCTGCAAGTACTGATTGAACTGCTTTGATAGCAACTTTCTTGTTAACTTTTTGAGTGTAGTCACGTGGTAGTGGGCCAAATACTGTAGCACCGCCAACCATTAGACCTGAACGAGTTGAACCCTGACGAGCTCTACCTGTTCCCTTTTGCTTGAATGGCTTTCTACCGCCACCAGAAACAAAAGCACGAGTCTTTGTTTTTGCAGTTCCTTGACGACGTCCGGCCAATGTTGCTTTTACAACTTGGTGAACAACAGGAACATTGATGTCTTCTGCAGTTAAGCTCACGTTTGTGCTTAGCTTGCCAGAGGCTTCAAATTTTGAATTGAGTACGTTTATATCTGCCATGCTCGCCTCTCTCACTTATTCTTTTTAATGGCTTTAGAGATGCGTACGAAGCTGCTCGTTGAACCTGGGACTGAACCCTTGATCAATAAGTAACCTTTGTCAGCGTTGACTTCAACGATTGAAAGGTTTTGAACAGTTTGCGTTTTATCACCCATATGGCCTGGTAGTTTTTTATTTTTCCATACACGACCTGGAGTCGCGCGCTGACCGATAGAACCTGTACCACGGTGGAATGTATGACCGTGTGAACCTGGACCACCAGAAAAGTTAAAGCGCTTAATAACACCTTGGAAGCCTTTACCTTTAGTAACGCCTGTAACGTCAATTGGGGTATTAGCTGTAAAAGATGCGATTGATACTTCCTGACCTAGAGCAGATGCATCTAAACCAGCAACTTTAACTTCAGCAAATTTAGTAAGAAGCTTATCAGTCTTAGCTTTAGCTAATTGACCTTTAATTGGCTTAGTGACTAGCTTTTCGCGCTTTTCACCGTAACCAACTTGAGCGGCTTCATATCCGTCTTTGTCGATTGTCTTAATTTGTGTAACAACGTTTGGAATTAGTTTGATAACAGTAACTGGAACATGATTTCCAGCTTCATCAAAGATACGAGTCATGCCCGCTTTGATTCCGTAGAATGAATTCAACTCTACGTTTGCTTTTCCACTTGCTTTACTTTCAGGTGCAGCAGTTTCTGTAGCTTTATTTTCTTCAGCCATCTATCCTCCACAGCATCACCCCGACTATTAGGGATGCTTACATGGTTTTTATATTTAGTAGTATCGTTTAACTTAACTACTTACCATTTTTTTTATAGCGCTTTGTACTAGTACTTAATCTCTACGTCAACGCCTGCAGACAAATCGAGCTTCATCAGAGAGTCGATTGTTTGTTGAGTTGGATCAACGATATCAATTAAGCGCTTGTGTGTGCGCATTTCAAATTGCTCACGAGATTTCTTATCAATGTGCGGTGAGCGCAATACAGTGAATTTATTAATCTCAGTTGGTAGTGGAATAGGACCAGCTACTCGAGCACCAGTTTCACGTGCAGTTTGTACAATCTCAGTAACAGAGCTGTCCAAAAGTTTATGGTCATACGCACGTAGTTTTATTCGTAGTCTCATCGCTTTCATGTAAAAGACCTCAATTAGCTTATTTGCTATTACTTCAAATTCGAATTGAAACGAGTTTTTAGTGTTCGTGCGGCCCTATGTCAAATTTTTTCTTCAAATTATTTCGCAGGGCCTTAAAAAACTTTCAAAAACGTTCAACTAAATAAAAATACCTTTCGTTTCCAGGACCGATTTAGCCAAATCCATACCCATTTCCTCATACTTAAGGAATGTCATAGTAAAACTAGCTCTGCCCTGCGTCTTTGATCGCAAATCAGTACTGTAGCCGAACATTTCGGCCAAAGGTACCTCTGCAATCAATTGTTCTTTGTTTTGTTTGCTTCCCATGGAAAGTATCTTTCCACGCTTCATATTGATATCGGCAATCACGTCCCCTGTATAATCTATAGGAGTGACAACTTCTAAGCGCATGACAGGCTCAAGCAGGCGCACAGTAGCCTTCTTGCATGCCTCTCTAAAGGCTTGTGAAGCCGCGATAGCATAAGCCACTTCAGAAGCATCAAGCTCGTTATAGTGAGCTCCTGTGAGTGTGGCTTTAATATTAATAAACGGATAACCGGCCATTGCTCCACCTGGGGCAGAGTCATGAATACTTTTTTCAATTGATTCAAGAATTTCTTTTGGAAATTCTCTCTTATTGATCGTTGTATCGAAAGTAACACCGTTTGGATTATCAGTTTTTTCAACTTTAATCGTGGCTTGGCCGTACTGCATTTTACCGCCTTGATCGCGGTTAAATTCAGAAGCTCCCGTGCCTGCACCAGCGATACTTTCTCTGTAGGAAACTTGTGGTTTACCCACACGAATGCCAACGTTAAATTCTCTTTTTAGTCGATCTGCGATGATATCAAGATGCAACTCTCCCATACCAAAAATTAATAGCTGTCCTGTTTCTTTGTTGCCAGAGAAAGTGAACGATGGGTCTTCAAGTTTAAGCTGCCCCAAACTCTCTAATAATTTTTTTTCATCTGCAGTTGTCTTAGGTTCAATCGCAATTGAAATAACCGACTCAGGAAATTCCATGAGATCGTAAATAATTTGCTTATTTTCAGCACAAAGCGTTTCACCTGTAGTCGTATCTTTTAGACCTGATACGGCCACAATATCGCCCGCCTGAGCTGTTTCAAGCTCAGTTCGCTTATCAGCATGCATCTGAAGAATTTTGGTGATTCTCTCGCGTTTTTTCTTAAGTGGGTTATAAATAGTTCCCCCAGACTTAAGCTCACCAGAATAAATTCGAATATAAGTAATACTGCCAACAAACGGATCTCTAGCAATTT
>CAYGRY010000120.1:0-4907 GCA_964352405.1 uncultured Halobacteriovorax sp. | reverse complement strand
TCATAATGTTTCATGACTTGATCAGAAAAATCATCACCAGGAAGGGGAGAAGGTAAAATCTCTCCTTCCACTTTAACTTTGATGAGTTTGTCTTTTTCGTGCTCTTTGGTCGCTTTCTTAAGGTCATTAAAAATAACCGTTAAAGAAGACGTCCCAAGGTTTGATCTAAGGATAAACCACAGCTCTTCAAAAAACGCCGTACGATCAGCATGTAAAAGAGTCGTCATATGATCGATGGTAGCAAAAAGATTTTCCATCAAAGATAGGTTGTTGTTTAAAACCCAATTATCGCGAGTCTTAGTGAACACAGTTTGCATTTGTTCAAAATTCATCGACTCGAATTGATCAATAGCAAAACCAATTTCTTTATCACTTTTAATCGGGGCGAATTTTTTAACATCAGATAAAACTGAGATCAGGCTTTGAGACTGATTAAGCTCTTCTGGATAGATCACGGCCTGAACAGGAGTAGTCGCCAAGTCTTCAAGGTCTAAGATCTTGCCTTTGTTATCGCTGGTACCAGAAACAAATTCTTTTAGTAAAAATTGGTTTTCGTTTTTGATATAGCCAAAACTTAAGTTCATTGATGACCTCTTTTCAAGAATACCGTGAAGCAACATCCTACCGTGTTCATCGGGTATCGGGAAGCCTTTGCGCCTGTGCACAACACCAATTTTTAAGCTAAAATAGGTAAATGCTTAAATTATTAGCCTTATTTTCGCTCTTTATGGCCTCAAATTCTGGATACGCCCAGGATGAGCGCTTTATTCGAAAGCTGCTCTCAGGCGACCTCGGCGTCGAGGGCGTCGAAGAAAACAAGCCTAAACCCCATTTTCACGTTACTTCGGCCATGTATGAGATTGATCTTAACAATGACAATCGAGTTGAATCGATCGTTATTGAGAAAAAGGATTCTGAAGACTGGCTGCATATCCAAAATTATGAAAGACAGATCATCTACTCTCTAAAATTTGTGCGAAAAGGGTGGGAGTCCGATGTCTATAAAATAAATCTTAGAAAGCTGTCTGATAATACTCATGTGCTACTTGTTCGCTACTACGAAGGTCACAATCAAGGCGATAACTTCACTGGCACCGCAAGGCTTTATACAATCTCGTGGGAGAATAACGATCTCACAAAGATTTCTTCAATGCGTGGACCAGAAATTTGGGATGAATTTAAAGATTCAAAAATTCATTATCATCAACGACCACAATTAATTAGTCTCAATGATCTTGATGGCGATGGGTACAAAGAAATTAGTATTCGCCATCATCTTTCGACAAAAGTCATGAAATACCTAGGAAAAGGCGAGTGGCAGTTAAGATAGTTTAGGCTATTTTAAGAAGCTTTCGGCCAGTGCTGATCATCATCATCATTATTTGAAGATGAAGGCTCTTTGGCTACAACTGTAAGACTTGGTCTCGCCGCTGGAGTTTCAGTACTAACTGGTGTGGCATCTGGAAGTGCTCTCATCACACCAAACCAGACGATGAACGGAAGAGAAGAAGCAAAAACTAAAAAAGCTACAGTCGTCATTGTTAGACTTGTATCTGTCGGCGCTTTTTCGAAAAATGAATCTGTTTGATTAAAATCAAATCCACGACCTTGCTGAGGAGTGGTCTCATTGTATTCTTCAATAGAAATACCTGTGACCGGTTCTACGGCAGGGCCTCGACCAGCAAAGAGGGATGTTGAGATTGAAAATAGTAATAAGAAAATGATTTTCATGATGTCCTATCGTCCAAGTGTCGCCAATCCTTTAGCGAACGTAATTTCAGGTACTTGTTGCAGTGAATTAATTTCACGGATGCCCAAGTAAGACCCTACACCATGATACAAAATCAACGTTTTAACTACAAGACGGAAGAAGTGGCTATCACTATGAAAGACAATATTAAAATCAGACGCGCCAATGTGAATGATCGTGAAGAGCTTTTGTCACTCTATCTCAACGTATACGGTGATGATTATCCACTCGAGCTAGGCACTAATAAACAACTGATGACTAATCTGTTGGAAAATCAGGATTGTGCCTTTTGGTTTGTGGCCGAAATTAACGATCGTCCAGGTATCGCCGCTTCATGTGTCGTTGAATTAGAACCAGAATTTAAAATTGGAAAAGTGACGGGCGCAGCCGTTCATCCTCTGTGCACAGGCCTTGGTTTATCAACAAGATTAATTGGTCATGCTGTTACGACAGTAATGGAAAAAGCGCCAAGCATTAATACGCTTTATGCTACAACTCGAACTGTGACGATGGCGTCACAAAAAATGCTTCTATCGAATGGTTTTAAACCGCTTGGTATTTTTCCTAATGCTAGAAAAATTAAGACCTACGAGACTCTAACGTTGATGGGATATTTTAGAGATGGCGTTTTAGCAAAAAGAACACAAGTTCATAAGATTCCACCAAGCCTTGTTGAATTATATCTTCAAACTAATAAGTCAATCGGCGATGAAAGACCTGTTGAGTTGATTGAAGATTGTCCGGCTTTTTCTACTGACACTGCTCATGCCGATTCAAAATGGGAATTTATTCAAGCACCTGAGTTTGTCGAAAAACGTTTTAATGAAATTTTTAGCGAAGATAGAGAATCAACATTTTATCCGTTTCATAAACCTAATCTTATTATTTCAAATAGAGATTTAGGCGTTGAAATGTTTGCAAGCTTTAATAAAAAAGATCACTACTGTGTGATCATTAGTGCCAATAAACCAATCACTACAATTAATGGTCACTTTAAACAGCTCGCCTTTTCATTCAAAGAAATCGGTGTCTATTACCTCGAAACATTAGTTCGACTTGATTCATTTGAAGCGATTTGTTTTTTAGGTTCAAATCGATTCTTACCTTCGGCTTATTATCCGGCCATGCGTGAAATTGATAATGTCGCTCATGACTATGTGTTAATGACTCGTACGATGGTTCCACTCGACTTTAGTGAAAGCCAAATCGCTCCAGAATTTACTCCTTTTGTGAAAGAGTATGTGCGCCAGTGGATTGATTTGAACCTCAGCACAGTGGGAGTCCATTTGTGAGTTATACGATTCCATCAAAATCCGAGTTGTCCCATGTAGAACAGCTTTGTTTGATGGAAAATCCGTACGATAATTTTGAAGAAACGCGTGAGCTTTTCAAGAAGGCCATGAAGGAAAATATTCTTTGGCATAGTGAGCGCTCTGAGTTTTATCGAAAATTTCTTGTAGGTAACAATTTTGATTTAAACACTGATTTAGAGCTATCAAAAGTTCCGGGTATTATAGCCACTTTCTTTAAACGAAATGAAATTCGATCGATTGATGAAAAAGATGTTTCTTTGCATCTCACAAGTTCGGGAACGACTGGTCAAAAGTCGCAAATGTTCTTTGATGAATGGACGATTGGCTCGGCCCAAGACATGGTGGCCAAGATTTTTAAGCATAATGGCTGGGTCAGCGACCAAGCTGTGAACTATATGCTTTATACCTATGAAACAGAAAAAGACAGCAAGCTTGGAACTTCTTTTACGGATCATTTTTTAGCAAGCTTTGCTCCTGCTAATAAAGTCGAGCTCGCGCTTAAGCTTGGACGAAATAATAAACACCGCTTTGATCTTCATGGCGTGATTAAGGCCTTTCAAGATTATAACGAAGACGGACGACCTGTTCGTATCTTCGGTTTTCCAGCTTTCTTTCATGCCACGTTAGAAGAGATGAAAATTCGCGGTATTAAATTAAACCTTCATCCTGAGAGTCTTGTCTTTCTGGGTGGTGGATGGAAAGGACTTGCTGATAAGCAAGTAGATAAAAAAGAAACTTATCGTTTAGCCACTGAAGTTCTTGGTATTCCAGACGGGCAGCTTCGTGATGGCTTTGGTTCAGTTGAACACTGTATTCCCTATGTGGAATGTGAAAATCATGAATTTCATCTGCCGATTTGGTCACATATTGAAATTCTTGATGTGAAGACAAGAGAGCCACTTGGTTTTGGAGAGAAAGGCTTTTTAAAGCTTATGTCTCCTTATATTACATCCGTTGCTGCCAATGTCGTGATCATGACAGATAAAGCGTCTTTGCATCAGGCGAGCGAATGTGATTGTAAGACTAAGACGCCATTTTTTAGACTTTATGGCAGAGCAGGTGTTTCGAAATCTAAATCATGTGCTGTTGCGGCAGCAGAGCTGTTGGGGGAATGATGAAAAACCTCATTGCTCCAAATATACTAGAGCTGCTTAAAAATATTGATTTAATGAAATCAGAAGTTCCAGCTGAAGTTCAAGCCTTTTTTGACTCAGCTTTATGGGAAGCGAGATTTCGCCGCGAAACAGGAAGAGATTTAAGAGATCTGTGCCTTAGACGCGATCGTAGCTCCACTCATGATGCTATTTTTGAAAGTGTTCGTCCATTAGGTCTGATAGGTCATATCATGCCTGGAAATTCAGATTGGACACCATTATTGGCCATTCTTGAAACATCAATTACTGGTAATACTTCGTGGGTGAAACTACCGTCAGGAAGTTCTACAGAGCTTTTAATTAGCCAATTAAAACGCTTGGGACTTGAAGAATCAGTTGCTGTTTATACTGAAAGAAATGAAATTGAAGAGCTTTATAAAAAGTCAGATGCCATTTCAGCTTGGGGTAATGAGTCTTCATTAGATGAAATTCGCTCTAAGATCTCGTCGCAGACACGCTTTATTCCTTGGGGCCATCGTATCAGTTTCTCCTATCTAACAAAATGGGATGATGCTGCCTCTGATTTAGCTGCGGCCATTGTTAAATATGAACAACAAGCTTGCTCTTCTCCTCAAGTTGTCTACCTAGAAGAAGCTAGTTTTGATGAAGCAGTAAGCTTTGCTAAAGAGTTAAGTCAAAAACTACAATCCTATTCATGAAGCTTTCCTGATATTGATGACTCGAGCAGGG
>CAYGRY010000119.1:0-4946 GCA_964352405.1 uncultured Halobacteriovorax sp. | reverse complement strand
CCGGGGTTGGTCTCCCGAAAATAGAAACGTTAACTTTAATTTTACCTTTTTCATTTACTGCTTCGATAGTTCCAACGAAAGACGCGAATGGCCCTTCGATAACTTTAACTTGGTCGCCCTCGCTAAAGTTCACTGAAGTACGTGTACGTTTTACACCTTCATCAGACTGGTTAGTCATGTATGCAGCTTCTTCATCAGAAATTGGCTGTGGTCTTGTAGAAGTACCGCCAACAAAACCAGTGATTTTGTCAGTTGCATTTACAAGGTGCCAAGTCTTATCAGTCATAACCATCTTAAGAAGGATATAACCTGGGAAGAATTTCTTTTTTATTGTGCGCTTCTTACCGTTGGCATGAGAAGTTACACTCTCTTCTGGAACTAGGATCTGCGAAAAGAATTCGCCTAGCTTGTGATTGATAATTCTTTCACGAAGAGTTTTTGAAATTTTATTTTCTTGGCCTGTTAAGGTTTTAGCGATATACCATTTAAAATCTGGTGTCGTGCCTTCAGCGAAGCCATCTTCTTTTAAAACAACTGGTTCAGGAGCAGCGACTTCTACCACTACTTCTTCTTCTGTTGTTTCAACTTCATTATTATTATTTTCTGCTTCAGTCATAAATATTACCCGGAGTAATTAGTAGAAGAGATCAAGTAGTGCACGGAACATATAATCAACACCAACAAATATCGCGCTGACAATTGCTAAACTAATAACAATACCAACAGTGACTTTGAATATGGTGTCTTTGTCTGGCCATACAACTTTTACAAGCTCGTCATAAACTTCACTCAATAGAGCAGAAGTATTCTTGCTTTTAAAAATGCCAATAAAAACTGAAAGACCAACAACAACACCAATCCCTTGAGAGATAATAATGAAGTTATTAACTTTCGCTTCTAGATCAAACCATTCACTCATTTGAAGAGTAAAACGGATGGCTAAAAAGCCTGCAATAATACTGATGATGGCAACAAAGGAGTTAATCCATTTCTTGCTATCTTCTTTTTTTACGATGGACATTACCATTCCTTGTAAAAAAGGCCAAAAAGTAGACGATAAAAGTTCTCTCTATATGCGACAAAAGAAAGAGATTGTCCAATTGATTATTTAGGCCATGTTTTCGCATGGCGCCAAATATCGTAAATTTTTCAAATCTAATCCGGTTTACCGCTTCGCAATATTTCCCAGAATTTAGATTTGGACGATAGCAATAGCTTAGTTTGGGCCGGTAAAGACTTTTCATAAGCTTCTAACGTACGAGAAAAACGATAGAAATCTGGATCGCGATTAAAAGCGCCAGCATAAATCGTCAGCGCCTTGGCCTCTGCTCCACCACGGATGGCCTGCACAGTGCGATAAGATTCTGATTGAATGCGATTTAAATCTTTTGAGGTTTTACCTTCAATTTTGGCTTTTTCACCTTTTCCGTAAGATCTGATTTTTCCAGCGATTGTTTCACGCTCGGAAATCATTCTTAAGTAAACTTTTTGCTGAACACTTTTCTCATAGGCGATACGTTTAAACTGAACATCGATAAGCTCAATTCCAAGAGACTTCAATTCCTCTCTTGCCGGCTCAATAATTAATTGACTTAGTTTTTCACGACCAATATCGACGTATTCAATCTCTCCCGTGACCTCTTCCTCAGCGATGATCTCTCCAGCCTGACTGTTTTCTCTTTCTTTTTTCAAAGCCTGAGATCTTTTTTCAATCGTATTTATAATATTGTTACTGTTTCTTACTGACTCAACCAGGTTATGACTTGAGATCACGTCACGAGTGACACCATCTAGAATGGCATCAAGCCTGGTTCTAGCGCCATTTTCATTTTGAACTGTTTGAATGAACTTTAGAGGATCAGCAATTTTCCAACGGGCTGTCGTATCGACTTCAATATATTTTTTATCTTTGGTTGGTATTTGATTTGGATTTCCATCCCAACTAAGAATTCGAAGATCGATCATTCTCACATCTTGAATAAAAGGTGTTTTTAAATGAAGACCAGCTTCTGAAACACTTCTCACAGGTTTACCAAACTGAGTGATTACGGCCTGTCTCCCCTCAGGAATAATAAATGAGGCTGAAAAAAGAGTCACCACAGCGGCGATAAGAATAATAATAATGGCTGATAATTTATTGGGCATTTTTGCCTCCACTGACTTCTTTAGCATTGTTATAAATTGGAAGAAGACCACTTACTTGTGAATCAACGAGAGTGATGTCGTCCATGCGCTTTAAAAGTTTTTCCATGGTCTCGATATACATACGTTCACGAGTAATTTTTGGTGATTTCTTATATTCTGTTAGAACAGCTAAAAATTTCTTCGCGTCACCTTCTGAGCGATTGATTAATGCTTCAGCGTAACCTTCTGCTTCGGCAATTTTCTTTTCGGCCTGTCCGCGAGCTTCTGGGATAACATCGTTATAATTCTTCTCTGCTTGATTAATGGCTTGTTCTTGCTCTTGTTTTGCAGCATTCACTTCATTAAAAGAAGGCTTAACTGGCTCAGGAGGATTTACGTCTTGAAGCTTAATTGAGATGACTCTCACACCCATATCGTAGTTGTTCAATATCTCTTGGGTTAAGAGTTTAGCTTCATTGGCAATTTCAGTACGGCCAACAGTTAAAACATCAGTAACCAATCTATCGCCCACAACTCTTCTCATAACGGCTTCAGAGATATCGCGAATATTTTGAATTGGATCACGTGTATTAAAGAGAAATTTTTGTGGCTCTGCGATTTGAAACTGAGTAATCCATTCTACGTCTGCAACGTTTAAGTCCCCAGTAAGCATCAAGGACTCGGTATCAAAGCTGCTGTTACTGTAGCTAGTACGTTTGCCACTTGTACTGGTTGTTCTAAAGCCAAACTCTTCTTGTAATACAAGCTTGGTTTTAACTTTAATGGCTTCGTCGATGCCAAATGGCAGTTTAAAATGAAGCCCAGGAGTAGTTGTTTCAACGTACTTACCAAAACGAAGCACAACGGCCTCTTCATCTGGCTGAACAGTGTAAAACGTACTCATCACAACAGGAATTGCGATTAAGATTAAAAGGATTGGAAAAAGCTGTCCTGGGTTAGAAAAAATTTTTCTAAGGGCGCGCTCTAATTCATCCATGGGATTTTTTGGTTGTCCGTATGACATATGACCTCTTTATTATTTATTGACTTCAATGTTGTACACGATTGATACTGAACACGCTAAAGAGCTGCGTTAACTTTTAAACTTTCTATTTAAAACTATCTAAAATTATTGATCTAACACATGACGCTGTGTGAAAATATTAATTTGAATTGCTTATCGATATTAGCATTTCCATATGAGTAGATCGTTTAAGAACTCAAAGATACCTTCGAATTTTCTACAATCTTTTTTCCACAGAAAGTCAGGTCTTTTTGTCGAAATCCAGCTTCCTGAAAGTATAATATTTGTAACTAAATCAATATCTAAACTATATAGATATTCTATTTTTTCAGATGTTGAACTGAGTATATTTTCAGCCTTAAAGTGAACTTTTGTTGGAACTTCTATCAATGTTCGTAATTTAATTGTTTTAGTATTATTACTATTTTCGTAACTATCAAGAACTGACGTTTTATAGGAAATTATGGGTATGTTGTTAACTTTATGGTACCTCTCTGAATCTATAATAAATGACTCACCATCAAGACCAATGCTGTTTGCCAAAGCTAAATGAAACTGATCAGCAGGCACTCCATCGCAACCGTTCTCTCTTTTATTTCCTCTAATTCGACTTCTATTACATCTTTTCCCAAGTAATCTAGAATTTTTTGTAGCCTGACTCATTGCCAGCGATGCAATCGCATGAATATCAGACGGTGATAAGCGCACTATATTTCCGTTATTTATGGCTACATCAACATCTGTCTTGGGAAGACTTGCGACCAGAGATAAATTTGCTACACCTGCACAGTATCCTGTCCACAAAGCGAATATGTTTCTTTTCTTTAGAATTGATCGTGGTTTAAAATCTAGTATATCTTCCAGTTTTAGTAATGGTGACTTTTCATTTTTTAATGAGAAACCCGTATAGTCTAAACCATTCAAGATTGAGTACCATTGATAACCGTATTCAATGGAATCAAATGAACTTCCACTCAGTGGAAGTTCATCAAAACTCTTTATTTGAATATTTAAATTTCTATCAAGTTCCTGCGCACTAACGTTAGACCAAAGTAAAAATAGGAATAGTGCTATATGACCTAAAATCATATTTGCTTATTTAAATTTACAATTTATCGAATAGATAACGGTAAGAGGATTTCCACCATCTGCAAGACGTGCCTGCTGATTATTGCTTGTAGACCTTTGTCTCGCGTAACCCTTAACGAGAGAGCCGGGCACATATTTGAGAGGTTTATTTAGTGCCTCAGAAAAGGCTCTACATAAAGACCTCTTTTTTATGGTTTTAATACCAGAACCCGAGTCATTAAAATATAGTGAAACACTTAAAGGTTTCACCAATTTAATTTGCTCATTGTTTACGTCTTCTATTTGTGCACAATACTTTATGCCGGGATCGCTTCTTGTTGATACACACTCTGAAAAAGCTGAAGAACTTACCACAGCTAAAAGTATGAATAATATCTTTTTCATTAGTTTCCTCACATTTAAAATTGATTTCTAGTACATATACAGAACGTAATGATTTAAAACAATTGATAGTGTAGAAATTACTAAACAGAATCTTCTATTAAATGGCGGGCGCATAAGGATTCGAACCTTAAACCTACTGATTTGGAATCAGCCGCTCTACCGTTGGAGCTATACGCCCGAAGCTCTAAAAAAAGAGCCGGTCTTACAACCGGCCCTTTGGTAATCATAATCAAAAATTGAGATTAGTCTAAAATCTCAGCAACTGTACCAGCACCAATTGTACGTCCACCCTCACGGATAGCGAACTTAAGGCCTTTTTCCATAG
>CAYGRY010000118.1:0-5019 GCA_964352405.1 uncultured Halobacteriovorax sp. | reverse complement strand
GGTTGGATATCAATTTCTAAAACATTTTGTTCCATATTTTATCCTAAAAGCTCGATGGCCTTATTAATGCCAGCAACGAGTTTATCTATTTCTTCTTTCGTATTATAAAAGCAAAAACTCGCCCTTGTTGTTCCGGTAATACCAAAACGCTTCATGAGCGGTTGCGTGCAATGATGTCCAGTTCTAACAGCGATACCTTGTTGATCGAGAATTGTTCCAATATCTTGAGGGTGAAGCCCATCGATAACAAAAGAGATCACAGCACTTTTATGTTTTGCCGTACCAATAATTTTAAGGCCTTTAATCTGATTGAACTTCGCCGTCGCATAATTCAGTAGCTCATGTTCAATTTCTTCGATACGTGAAAGTCCAATTTCTTGGATATACTCGATGGCGTACTTAAGTCCAATCACGCCTGCAATATGAGGGGTTCCCGCTTCAAATTTATGAGGAAGATCATTGAATGTCGTCTTTTCAAAAGTGACGACGTCGATCATGTCGCCGCCGCCTTGCCACGGTGACATAGCATTAAGTAGATCTTTTTTTCCGTATAAAACGCCAACACCAGTTGGGGCAAACATTTTATGAGAGGAGAACGCCAAGAAGTCACAATCAAGGGTTTGAACGTCAATTTTCAAGTGAGCAATCGCTTGGGCCGCATCAACAAGTGTTTTTGCTCCAACCTTTTTGGCCATTTCAATGATTTCCTTAACAGGATTAATTGTGCCGAGGGCATTAGAAATTAAATTAAATGCCACCATTTTGGTTTTAGAGTTAATCTTGTTTTTAAGCTCATCTAAAATAATATCACCATTATCATCAACTGGTGCTTCAACAACTTTTGCACCCGTACGCTCGGTCACAAGCTGCCAAGGAACGATATTTGAATGGTGTTCAAGTGTCGTTAGAACAATCTCGTCACCTTTTTTAAGGTTATCAATGCCCCAAGACCAAGCAACTAAGTTAATTGATTCAGTCGTGCCTTTGGTGAAGATAACCTGCTCACGAGAAGGAGAGTTAATGAAATTCTTAATGGCATCACGAGTTGATTCGTATTGCAATGTTCCCGCTTCAGATAGGTAATGAACACCACGGTGAATATTAGCGGCGTCAAAAGAGTAGTGGCGAGTCACAGCATCGATAACGCTTTTGCACTTAATGGTGCTAGCAGCATTATCTAAGTAGATAAGCTTATTATTATGAACAATGCGCTCTAGCTCAGGAAAATCGGCACGAATCTGTTCAATCGTTTTCATGATTCGAATTTCTCCAAAGCAAATTGTTCAAAGTTTTCAAATAAAAGGTCATTGACCCAATTTCTGATGACTTCAGACTTAATTCTCAAAATCGCATCTGAGGCAAAAGCGTGGCAAAGAATCTTTTGTGCACGTTGCTGATTAATCCCGCGAGAGCGAAGATAAAAGACTTCTTCTGGCGAAAGCTGACCAACGGTAGCACCATGAGCACACTTTACGTCATCAGCATGAACGAGGAGTTGAGGTCTAGTATCGACGTGGGCTTTCTTAGACAGAACTAAGTTCTTATTTAATTGTGAGGCTGCGACTTTTTGAGCGTCTTTTGCAATCTCAAGTCTGCCGGTGAAAACACCGCGTGATTCATCGTCTAAAACCATCTTAAACAGCTGGTCAGAAGTCGTATGAGCCGCATTATGATTAAGTGTTATATGTTGGTCTGCGTGTTGATTTGATCTTAAAGCAAATAATCCGTGAGCATTAACGTGAGAGCCACTTTTATTGATCTCAGCCAGAAGCTCTTGTCTCGTTAGCTTGGAGCCTGAAGCAAATATAAAGAAATCTGCCGTAGCATCCTTGGCAATCGTCGCCGTCGTTTTGGCGATATGAATTTGCTCAGCTCCACCAATGACCGTTTTGATATGCTGAACATGGGCGCCATCTTCAACAGTCATTTTAACACTAGCGTAGGTTGTTGCTTCTTGTTCAGCATCTGGTGCAAATGATTCTAGAAAGGCAATTTCAGCAAAAGAGCCAACATTGATTTCAAGACTTGGAGCAATCTCATTTGTATGAATAATTAAAATTGGTTGCTCGATAACTGTCTTTTTTTCAACTTCAATTAAATAGTTTTGCTCACTATGAAGTCGATTAAGTGCCGAAGAAAAATCAAGAGCATCATTTGAAACAGCAATCTTTTTTATAGTAACGCCAGCAGGCAGGTTTGAGGCAACGTCATTAGCACTGACTTTAATAAAATAAGGTGAAAGCTTTTCCAAGCTCTTTGATTGAACAACTTTAGGGGCGAGACTTTTGCCAGTAATAAATTTAGCTGGATTAGTATATTTCCAGGCTTCATTTCTATTGGTTGGAACACCATTTTCTTTCAGCCAAGCTTTGGCCTGTTGATTTTTGGATTTCTCACCAGAATCGAGAATGTTATCTAGTATGCTTGTCATTATTAAGCCTTAATTAACCAGTCGTATCCACGTTTTTCTAACTCAAGTGCTAACTCTTTGCCGCCTGATTTAATGATTTTTCCCTGCCATAAAACATGGACGTAATCAGGAACAATAAAATCAAGAAGACGCTGATAGTGAGTCACTAGAACAACGGCATTATATTTAGTTTTAAGAGCGTTAACTCCTTTAGCAACTGTTTGTAGAGCATCGATATCAAGACCAGAGTCAGTCTCATCTAAAAGAGCTAGTCTAGGATTTAAAACTGCCATTTGAAGAATTTCGTTTTTCTTTTTTTCACCACCAGAAAAACCAGTGTTAACGGCGCGATCTAAAAAAGAAGAATCCATTGAAAGAAGCTCAAGTTTTGGTCTTAAAAAGAGTCTGAACTCTTCTTCATCCATGGCCTTAGCACCTTGGTGAGTACAAACAGCGTTATAGCTCTCTCTTAGAAAGTGAAGGTTAGTCACACCTGGAATCTCAACAGGGTATTGAAAACCTAGGAAAATGCCTTCTTTAGACCTTTCATCAGCTTCAAGATCAAGCAGGTTTTTCTCCTTCTTGTTGATGCTGTAATTGACTTCACCACTAGTGACTTCAAAAGAAGGGTGGCCAGCGATAACTTTTGCAAGAGTTGATTTACCAGAACCGTTTGGTCCCATGATGGCGTGTACTTCGCCAGCTTTAATTTCTAGATTAATCCCTTTTAGGATTTCTTTGTCTTCAACTTTGGCGTGCAGGTTTTTAATTGAAATCATTTGTTTTTCCTATCCAATACTATTTTCAAGTTTCATTTCTAATAATTTTACAGCTTCAACAGAGAACTCAAGCGGTAGCTCCTTAAAGACTTCCTTACAAAAGCCATTCACGATCATGGAGATACATTTTTCACTATCAAGACCACGGCTCTTTAAATAAAACAGCTGATCTTCAGAGATACGAGATGTTGAAGCTTCGTGCTCAACTGTTGCCGTATCATTTTTAACATCGATATATGGGAATGTATGGGCCGAGCTCTTATCACCAACCAGCATTGAATCGCACTGAGAGTAGTTTCTTGCTCCATGGGCCGAAGGCATAATTTTAACAAGACCTCTATAGGCATTGCTACTTTGTTCGGCCGAAATACCTTTTGAGATAATCGTCGATTTAGTGTTCTTTCCGATATGGATCATCTTCGTTCCAGTATCGGCTTGCATTTTATTATTAGTTAGTGCCACAGAGTAGAACTCACCTTGAGAATTATCACCAATCAAATTACATGATGGATATTTCCAAGTGATGGCTGAGCCAGCTTCAACCTGCGTCCAAGAGACATAAGAGTTTTTACCAAGGCAGTTGGCGCGTTTTGTAACGAAATTATAAATGCCACCTTTGCCTTCTTTGTCACCGGCGTACCAGTTTTGAACGGTAGAGTAGCGAATAGTGGCGTTATCAAGAGCAACTAGTTCAACGATCGCAGCGTGAAGTTGGTTTTCATCACGTTGAGGTGCTGTACAGCCTTCAAGGTAATTAACGTAACTTCCTTCATCGGCCACAACTAGGGTTCTTTCAAATTGTCCGGTCTCTTTAGCATTGATTCTAAAGTACGTTGAAAGATCAAGCGGACACTTTACACCTTTTGGAATGTATACAAATGAGCCATCAGAAAAGACCGCAGCATTAAGAGCGGCGAAGTAATTGTCTGAAGGTGGAACCACTGTTCCAAGATATTTCTTAACCAGTTCAGGATGTTCTCTAACAGCTTCTGAAATCGAACAAAAAATCACGCCGACTTTTTCCAGATCTTCTTTGTAAGTTGTAGCAACAGAAACTGAATCGAAAACTGCATCGACGGCGACACCAGAAATTCTTTTTTGTTCAGTTAAAGGAATACCTAGTTTTTCAAACGTCGCTAATAGTTCAGGATCAACTTCATCAAGTGAAGTTAGGTTTTCTTTTTTCTTGGGAGCGGCGTAGTAGTACAGGTTTTGATAATCAATCTTAGGGTAATCAAGATGCGCCCATGTTGGCTCGCTCATGGTCAGCCATTTGGCATAAGCTTTTAAACGATAATCAAGTAACCACTGTGGTTCTTGTTTCTTCGCTGATAACAACCGTATAACGTCTTCGTTTAGACCTCTAGGAAACTCTTCAGTTTCAATGTCGGTGAAGAAGCCATATTTATAGTCATCGCCCTGGCCACTTAGGTTTGGATTTTTATTATCTGATTCCATTTATACTTCCTTCAATCTGCCACTGGGGGAGTTGAATATTAGATTCTTGAGTCAAAAGTTGATTCAGCGTTAACACGTCTAGAAAACTGTTAACGTGTTTGTTTAACGTTGTGATTGGAGTAACGATATTGCATGTACCGTGAAGTTCGCAGCGACCATTATTCTTGGTGCATACGTCTTCGTTTTCTTGGCCTTCGATCACGCGATTAAGTTGCATGAAGCTAATCATGGATAGATCCATGCACAGCACATAGCCGCCCTTGATTCCTTTAATAGAACTGAGCCAACCAGCATGGTTCATTGATTGGAGAACTTTTGCCATGGTATCGAATGGGGTATTGAATTCATCGCAAAGTTCGCGTGCAGAAGTTA
>CAYGRY010000117.1:0-5258 GCA_964352405.1 uncultured Halobacteriovorax sp. | reverse complement strand
GAGCTAGATCGATATCAAAGCCAACATCAGCAAATGCTGTGGCAATAACTTTAGCTCCACGATCATGTCCATCTTGTCCCATTTTCGCTACTAGCATACGCGGGCGACGACCATGAGCAGTTACAAATGCATCGATATCTGTTTTAATTTTTTCCCATGACATATCTCCATCATACGCTGAACCGTAGACTCCGGAAACTGTTTGTGATTGGGCGACGTATCTGCCCCATACTTTTTCAAGTGCTTCAGTGATTTCTCCCACAGTGGCGCGAACCTTAGCGGCTTTAACAGCAAGATCGAGTCCGTTGCCGCTTCCAGATTTGGCATATTCAGTCAGCGCCAAAAGGGCAGCATCAACAGCTTTTTGATCACGAGTTTTCTTAATTTCTTCGAGACGTTTAATTTGTGAAACACGAACGGCCTGGTTATCAATATCTAGGATATCGAGCTTTTCTTCTTGATCAGATGGAATACGGTACTTGTTAACACCAACAATCACATCTTCACCGCGATCAATACGCGCCTGCTTACCAGCGGCCGATTCTTCAATACGAAGTTTTGGCACACCTTTTTCAATCGCCTTGGCCATACCACCAAGAGTTTCCACTTCGTTCATCAGTTCAGTAGCGCGATCAGCGATTTGTTGAGTGAGCTTTTCCATCATGAAAGAGCCACCAAAAGGATCGACCACATCAGTGATACCAGTTTCTTCTTGTAAAATAATTTGTGTGTTTCTAGCGATACGAGCAGAAAAGTCTGTCGGTAGAGCAACCGCTTCATCAAATGAATTGGTGTGTAGAGATTGAGTTCCACCAAAAACTGCCGCCATGGCTTCAATTGTTGTACGAACAACGTTGTTGTAAGGATCTTGCTCAGTCAAAGACCAGCCAGAAGTTTGGCAGTGAGTGCGAAGCATTTTAGATTGAACATTTTGTGGATTGTAAGCGCTCATGATCTTAGACCATAAAAGTCTAGCGGCACGAAGTTTTGCAATTTCCATATAGAAATTCATACCAATGCCAAAAAAGAATGAAAGTCTTGGAGCAAAGTCATCGATCTTCATACCTGAAACGAGTGCAGTTTCAACATATTCCTTTCCGTCAGCTAAAGTATACGCAAGTTCTAGAGCAGCGTCGGCGCCAGCTTCTTGCATATGGTAGCCAGAGATAGAAATAGAATTAAACTTAGGCATATTCTTTGAGGTGTAAGCGAAAATATCAGAGATGGCGCGCATACTTGGTTTTGGTGGATAGATATAAGTATTTCTCACCATGAATTCTTTAAGAATATCATTTTGAATGGTGCCAGAGAGTTTATCCTTAGAAACACCTTGTTCTTCGGCAGCCACAATATAGTTAGCCAGGATTGGAAGAACTGCTCCGTTCATTGTCATCGAGACAGAAACTTCTTCAAGTGGAATTTCATCAAAAAGAATTTTCATATCTTCAACGGAATCGATCGCCACACCAGCTTTACCAACATCACCTTTAACTCGTGGATGATCAGAGTCATAACCACGGTGCGTGGCCAAATCAAAAGCAACAGATACACCTTGGCCACCGGCCGAAAGAGCGCGGCGATAAAAAGCGTTTGATTCTTCTGCTGTAGAAAAGCCAGCGTACTGGCGAATGGTCCAAGGACGACCAGAATACATTGTAGCTTTTGGTCCTCGAACAAAAGGTTCAAAGCCAGGAATGGTATTAGCGAACTTTAAGTCTTTGGTATCTTCACTAGTATACAGAGGTTTGATCTCGATACCTTCAGGAGTTTTTTTAGCACTTGGAGCTTTGCCTTTAGCTTCCTTAGTTGCAAGTTCTTGCCAATCAGAAAGAGTTTTAACAGGTGGTTGGTAATCGTTGTTCGACAAATGGAGCTCCTTATATGTGCCTGATATTTTTAGCAAAAACGTAGAGTTATGACCATGAATCTCGGTGCGACAATGGCCCTATAGGAGCGCTAATTTCTTATAAATACTCTCTGTAAGTGTAAGAAATTATGTATTTATGGGACCTTAGCCTAGGAAAGACTTTCCTCAAATGTCAGGATGCTGGAGTTCTACGCTACAATATATGTAGTGAAACCCTCAGGAGGAAGAGCGGAAATGACCAAGGATTCAACTTCAGGCCAAGAATTAATCTTAGAAACTAGTCTTCAAACATTTTTCTTTGATGAACTCACCCAAGTCAATCAAAAGAGTTCAAGACCTCTTCCACGAGAAACTGTTCACTACTCCAGCATCGTGCTTGATCAGTATGGTGAATCAGGAAAATATTTTGAAACTGTTGAAGGTAAAGTTCGAGATAAAGTTTTAGGTCTTAAGTTACTTGAAACGTGTCATATGAGCAGATCAAAACAAGTGCGAGCTCTTCGAGATATTGGCGACACAGCACTTTTTCTTTGTGGATTTTTTTCTGATTCACTTAATAGTAAAATTATCGATACAAGTTATTATCAGCAAGTCGGTTGTTCTGCTTATCGAAAGCTGAATCATCTAGTGCCTGAGTTTTATGAAACGCCTTCATTTTATGAACAGCTTTCAAAATCATTTTCAGGTGTGACGATGCTGATGAATATTGTCGCCGAGAAAATGACAAAGCCCGATCAATTCGAGGGAATGCTTCTTTTCATCGGCGATCGAAATATCAAAGCTTCTTAGCTTTCGTACTCTCTACCAACCACAACTGTTGACCATTTCTTAGAAAAAGCTTTTTTAAGCTTCTTGTTAAAATCTTCAAAATTGATGGAATCAATGGCTATAAGATTTTTATGGTACCAATCAAGATCGCGACCTTGAAGAACTGGTACTGAATAAACTCCCGCCCAATCTTCGTTAGTTTGAACATTAATCTGTGCTTGGCCTTTGATCATTTCTTTCACACGATTGAAATCATCTTTTGATAGACCTTCATCTCTTAAGCGTTCAATGATCGCGCGAATAGCAGCGATGGCCGCGGTGACTTTATCATGACCACTGGCCATATAAATTCCCCAATATCCACCCTCAAGAGCTGTGAAATGAATCGGTTGAGCCGTATAGCAAAGTCCTTGGCGATCACGAACTTCAACGAAAAGTTCAGAAGACTGACCACCAAGATGGGCCGAAATAATTTTTAGAGCATTATGTTCAGCTTCATCCATGCCGCCGCAAGCAATAGCGGTAAAGATTTGTGTTTGTTCGCGCTCAAATGGAATATAAGTGAGCTCGCTAGACTTAGCTGTATACTTTTTAGGTATATGCTTCTTCCAAGCGCGGGCCTTAAGTGGCTTAAAGGCTTCTTGGAATTTCTCGTAAACTTCTTCAAAGCTTTGATCACCACAATAAGTGATAAGCATTTCTTTGTTTTTAATACTCTTATTGTGAAGACGTTTCATATCTTCAACCTTAAAGCTTTTAACAGTCTTAGGATTTCCAAGAGCATTCATGCTGTAAGGGTGAGTATTAAATAAAAACTTAGAAGCCGTTTGAAAACAAACCTTAATCGGATCTTCTTTTTGATTATCTAAATGCCTTAACGCAATTTTCTTTTCATGGGCTAAAAACTTAGGTGGAAGAGTTGGATTAAGTAGTGTTTGGCTAAAATGAGTTAAAAGAGTCGTGAAGTGCTCACTTTGTCCATGAAGAGTAAGGCCGTAAGCATTCTTTCCAGAAAAAGCTGAAAGGGAAGCCGACATATCTTCAAGACCATCTTTAAGGTCTTCGTATTTAATGCCTTTGTAGCCTTTAGTCAGAAGACCAGCCAACATATGGTAGCTGCCGTTGGTCTTTGCATTTTCTTCAGCTAGGCCACCGCGAATATAAGCATGCATGACAAAAGTTGGATTCATTGGGTTTAGGCGGTGAACCAGTTTAACTCCAGGAACAAGATCAACTAAGCGAACTTGTTGGTCGTATTTTGAAGTTTTCACCCCTTTAACTTTGCTTACTGTTGTTATTTTAGAAAGCTTCGCCAGTCCTTGTTGAAACTTCTCAATCTCTTTATGGCATTTTTTAAGATCGCTGCCTTTTGGCACTTGCAAAGAAAAATGCAGTGGGCGAGATAAAATCTCTGATAGAGCTTTATCAACTTGTGATTTAGTTACCGACTTCATTCGACGAATAAATTCTTCTTCACTGCCGATATCACCAAATTGAGCATGGCCATGGCCTAAAGAGAAAGCATAGCTTTCAAGCGATTCCATATCGTAAACTTTAGATGCGATATATTGATTTTTGATTTTACGAAGTTCTTTTTCATCAAAGCCTTTAGTCACCGCTTCTTGGAAAGTCTTAACCACTTTGTCGCAAGCCTTAGTAATATTTTCAACGGGAAGACTTAGGCGCATAAAGTGAACACCACCATCAGTCATAAACATGGTTGAGCAGCTACTTGAGTTAGCATAACTTTTATCAACCACAACATTGCGATAAAGGCGTGAGCTCTCACCATGACCTAAACAGTTCATGACCAGGTCTTCGGCAGGAGATTTAGGATCAGCAATATTTGGAGCTTGAATGGTAACAGTCAATGTTGCAATACGAGTATCTTTTTCATGAACTTCAATCGTTGATTTTTTAGCAAGTTCAAATTTTGGAAAAGATGAGGCAGGGCCTTCAGGTAGTTTAAATTCTTCAACAATCTTTGAGATTTTTTCTTGTCCACCGACATGATCGATGTCACCAGCAATGACCAGCATGGAATTGGTAAGATTATAAAACTTCTTTCTAAAATCTTTTAGCTGATCTTGAGAAAAATTCTTAATAGTTTCTTCTTCACCAAGAATTTGATGAGCATAGCCACCAGTAAAAGAGTTTTTTTGAATTTGAGAAAAGGCATATTGGTTTGGTGAATCGATTGAGCGTCTAAATTCTTCAAAGACCACGTCGCGCTCAGGCTCAAGGTCTTCTTGTTTAAACATTGGATTAGAAACCATATCCATTAAAATCTTAATGGTGTTATCTAACTTAGGGTTTGGGCAGTTGATATAATAACAAGTGTAATCAAATGAAGTGAAGGCATTGATCTCACCGCCAAAACTTTCCACGTCGTGGGCAATCATCGCTCCAGGTCTTTGTGGCGTTCCTTTAAAAAACATATGTTCAAGAAAATGTGCAATACCGTGATCTTTACCTGTCTCTAAAGCACTACCGGCACGAAACCAAATTTGAGCACTTGCACTTGTACTTCCAGGCATATTGATAAAAAGAGTTTTAAGCTTATTGTTCAGGGTCTTTAATTGATGTTGCATGCACTTCCATGGCCAAGGGGTTTTTAAGACAT
>CAYGRY010000116.1:0-5308 GCA_964352405.1 uncultured Halobacteriovorax sp. | reverse complement strand
ACGGTACGGAAAAACCGTTCAATAACGAATATTGGGATAACAAAGAAGACGGTATTTATGTTGACGTTATTTCTGGTGAGCCGCTTTTTAGCTCTCTTGATAAATATAAGTCTGGGACTGGATGGCCAAGTTTTACCAAGCCTATCAAAGATGATTTTGTAACTACCAAGTCTGATAGAAAGTTTTTTATTAAAAGAACAGAAGTTAGAAGTAAGGTCGCTGATAGTCATTTAGGTCACGTCTTTGAAGATGGCCCTGCTCCAACTGGACTTCGCTACTGTATGAATTCCGCTTCCATGAAGTTTATTCCAGTCGAAAAGCTGGAGGCCGAAGGCTACGCAGAATTCTTACCAATTTTTAAGGATAAAAAGAAATGAGTTTTATTAGCCTCGGCGCCGGATGTTTTTGGGGCGTTCAAAATATTTTATCTAAAATTGATGGTATTTCAAAAACAGAAGTTGGCTATATGGGTGGGCATATTAAAAACCCTACCTATGAGCAGATTTGCAGGGGAGATACTGGGCACGCTGAGATTGTTCGAGTCGAGTATGATGCACACAAAGTTTCTCTAGAAGTCATCTTAGATTTTTTTTGGAGACTTCATGATCCTACAACTCTAAATCGACAGGGTTTTGATGTAGGTCATCAGTACCGCTCCGTTATTTTTTATCATGAAGATGAACAAGAAGATCTTGTTCGAAAATCGAAAGAAAAATTTGATGCTTCAGGTGTTTTTAATAAAGCAGCAGTTACGGAAATTGAAAAAGCCGCTGTGTTTTACAGAGGTGAGGACTACCATCAAGACTATTACTTAAAAAAGTATCAAGGTGGACAAGGACCTGTTTGTCATATGCTTAGAGAGCGTTAGTTTATTCTTCTACTGAAAGAATAGCGCTTAAAGGTTTGTGATCACTTCCCATAGCATCAACCACAACTTCCGCCCAATGAGTCTTTAGACCCTTGGTGAAGATATAATCAACAGGTCTACCAAAAACGTGTAAGCGTTGGTCTTGTAGTTTTAGTTCAACATTTTCAAAGCCAGCTCGCTTCATTGCTCTTAGAACAAAAGCTTCTTTCTTTTTTGACCAAGAGTTAAAGTCACCTGCAAAGAGAACTGGTCCTTCGTGGTGCTTTGCAACTCTTAAGGCATCTAAAACTTGAGCTGCAAGTTTTTTCCAAGAAACAGTGTTAAGTGCATGTATATTGATAACCATGAGATCTTTGGTCATACCGGTTAAGGCGTACTTGGTGATCAAAACCATCTTTGGAGAGAAGCCAATCAGCTCTCTCGCTTTAGAGCGCATGTAGTGAGTCTCTTTTGGAGCAGCAGTCGATCCAGTGACGACTCCTGTCGCGTGACCAGATGATTTATAAGTAAAGGATGTGGCAAAAATAAATTCATGGCGATGACTAGCGTCAAGTTCATCACGCATATCATTGTTCAAAATGCCTTCTTGCAATATAACGAGATCTCTATTTTGAGTAAATCGTTGAAGATCAATTCTCCAGCTAAGTAATCCACCCTTATAGATATTCCAAACAAGCACGTTGATATGCTTAGGGTTCAGGGAAGGCTTCATATGTTCTATTTTGCCAAGGGTCGTAATCGTCTCAATATCATTTGGTATTTCAAACCAAAATGCTTTTGAGGAATTACTAAAAAACGTGATGACGACAAGCAGCACCAGTTGAAGAGATTTGGTCAAAATAAAATCCTTTTTAAATTTTCAAATCTAATTTGTTATACTTATATTCTTTCTACGAATTGATGGAAAATCAATGACTTTTGGACGTTTCACTAAACTTTAATGGATTCCTAACGTGAACAAAACACAGCGAGCTGAGTACATTTATAAAAGATTGGAAGAGTTGTTTCCTGAAACACCGATTCCACTTGATCATACGGACCCATACACTCTTCTCATTGCAGTTTTGCTTTCTGCTCAATGTACCGATGTAAGGGTTAATAAAGTAACTCCATTTTTGTTTGCCAGAGCTAATACACCTGCACAAATGGTCAAGCTTTCAGTTGAAGAAATTGAATCTATTATCAAGCCTTGTGGTTTAGCACCAAGAAAAGCTAAGGCCATCTATGAATTATCTCAAATCTTATTAGATAAGTTTAACGGTATTGTTCCAGCCGATATGGAAGAATTAGAAAAATTTCCTGGAGTTGGACATAAAACAGCTTCGGTTGTGATGGCGCAATCTTTTGGTGTTCCTGCTTTTCCTGTGGATACCCATATCCACAGGCTTGCTCAACAATGGCAATTAACTGATGGAAAAAATGTTGTACAAACAGAAAAAGATCTTAAGAAATGTTTTCCTAAAGAACTTTGGAATAAGCTTCATCTGCAAATAATTTTTTATGGCAGAGAGTATTGTCCGGCGAGAGGGTGCGATGGGCTTTCCTGTGAGCTTTGTCAGACTTGTTTTCCATCTAGAAAAAAACCACGTGAGTATAAAAAGGCTTAATCATGTCTAAGTTAGGTGAATTAAATTTTGTCTTCAAAGGTTCTTCTGAAGCTAAAGATGCTTTTATTGTGCTTCATGGTTACGGCGCCGATATGCACGACCTTGCTAGCCTTGGGCAATGGTTAGCACCTAGAGTTGATGCTGCCTGGTATTTTCTTCAGGCTCCGTTAGAGGTTGCCATTGGCCCTTATATGAAAGGTCGCGCTTGGTTTCCTATTGATATGATGAAGCTTCAAATGGCAACGGCGCAAAATCAATTCAGTAAACTCTTTGAGGATCATTTACCTGAAGGCATTGATGAGTCAGCTCATAAAGTTAAAGAAGTGATCGAGCTTGTGGGGCAACGACATCAAAGCGTCCATTTGGCAGGGTTTTCTCAAGGCTCAATGATGTCGGCTAAGTTAGCGCTTGAAAACCAAAACCTCATTTCTAGTTTAACGATGTTATCAGGAGTTTTGGTTTCAAAAGATATTTGGCAAAAGCATATTACTGGGCCAGTTCCCTTTCCCACCTTTCAAAGTCACGGAGTCATGGATCCTGTTCTTCCGATTCAAGAAGCTAGAAAACTTAGAGATTTTCTAATTTCAATTAACGAAAATCACGAGTACCTAGAGTTTCAAGGAGGCCATGAAATTCCTCTACCAGTCTTAGATGGATGGCTTAAATTTTTAAAGGGAGTTGTGGCATGAAAAAATCTGGTAATTTATTAAAAATGAAAACACATCTTGAAGATACTGTTCGCTATGAACTTAGACTTGGAGATGAGCTGATTGAAATGAATCAGTTTTTAGGAAAAGACATTCATTTTCATTTTGATGGAGTTATTAACTGCATTTCGACAGGCGAGAAAATTAAAAAGTCTTATAATCAAGGCTATTCCTATAAAGCCTTTCAAACACTTGCTGAATGTGACATTTGCATCGTTAAACCAGAGCTTTGTCATTATGCCAAAGGGACTTGTCGTGATCCCAAATGGGGAGAGTCCCATTGCTTTCAACCACATATTGTTTACTTGGCACTATCTAGTAATGTGAAAGTTGGTATCACGAGAAAATCACAAGTCCCAACAAGATGGATGGATCAAGGAGCAACTCAAGCGCTGGCCATTCTTGAAGTTAAGGATAGAAAAACGGCTGGTCTTATCGAGATTGAAATTGCCAAAGAATTTTCAGATCGTACTGATTGGCGAAAAATGCTAAAGGGAGAGTTAGATGAATCTAACTATGATCTTCCTTTTCTTCGAGATCAAATTTATGAAACCTTTGGCGATATTATTGATGACTTAGATGCTAAAGATCTTGACGGTGAAATTATCGAAATTAAATATCCGGTCTTAGAGCATCCCAAAAAAGTAACTTCCTTAAGCTTTGATAAAAAAAGTGACGTTAGCGGAAAACTCTTAGGCATTAAAGGGCAGTATCTCATACTGAGTAGCGGAGTCATTAATATGAGAAAGCATCAGGGCTATTTTGTTGAGTTTGAAGCTTAAGGATGATCAATGCCACCAGGATGAAAGGGGTGGCATTTTAAGACGCGACAAACAATTAATCTAAGAGCTTTTGGAATACTATATTTACCAAGAGCTTCTTGAGCATAGTGAGAGCAGGTCGGATAGAATCGACACTGCACGCCAAAAGCCCCGAAGACAACTGAAAAAGTCAGTTGATAAATTCTTATCAATGAAAGACAAAACCTTTTAACCATGGCAAAATTCTAGCATGAAAAATGTAATTATACTTAGTGCGACAACCAGATCAAATCTCCAACTAGCAAAAGATATCGCTTCTCATGCACCAGCTGATTTAAATTGTGAAATCGTCGTAATTGAAGAGATGAATCTTCCTTTATACTGCCCACAAGTTGAAGAAAAAGGTATTCCACCTGCTGTTACAGAGCTTGTTACTAAGATGTCTGCGGCCGGAGCTCTTGTCTTAGTCGCTCCTGAATATAATGGGTCAATTCCACCTGTAATGAACAATCTTATTGCTTGGATTTCTAGGGCCTCTAAAGAATGGCGCCAAAGCTTTTCGGGCAAGTTTGCTGCTGTTGCGACCATGAGTGGTGGTGGTGGTCTTAAGGTTCTTCAGGCCATGAGATCTCAGCTTGAACATCTTGGAACAACAGTACACTCCCATGCTCTTTTATGTACTGGCCAAAAACCTCTCAATCCTGAATCTGCTAAAAAAATTATGTCAGATTTCTCCCATTGGCTGCGTTAGATCAATCACTGATTGTCTTTTTTGATGGCTATTGCAACCTGTGTAATGGGGCAGTGAATTTTATTTTAAAAGAAGATCTCTCAAAAAAAATAAAATTTGCAGCACTTTCAGGTGCAACCGCGCAAACACTATTGTCTACGAACGATAACTCGACGATTATTTTTTTAGTCAATGGAATTGAACTTAAAAGATCTGCAGCAGTCTTTGCGCTGCTTGACTATCTAAGTCCAAAATGGAAATTCTTAAAAATTTTGAAGGCTTTCCCTAATGATATTCTTGATAGTCTCTATGATGTTATATCAAAAAATCGCTACAAATGGTTTGGTCAAAAAAATTATTGTCGTATGCCAACAGCTTTAGAAAAAGAACGATTTTTAGACTAAGAAAGCTTTGTCTATTTGAAATAAAACCCAATTAATGTTTAAGTCATTTATACCTTTTTGGAGAACGATATGAAAATTAAAGCCGCAGTCGCATGGGGACCAAATCAACCTCTATCAATTGAAGAAGTCGATTTAGAAGGACCTAAAAAAGGCGAAGTCTTAGTTAAAATTTTAGCGACTGGCGTTTGTCATACTGATGCCTACACACTTTCAGGTGCTGATCCTGAAGGA
>CAYGRY010000115.1:0-5437 GCA_964352405.1 uncultured Halobacteriovorax sp. | reverse complement strand
GTTTATCGTAGCTCTTTGGGGACTCGCTCCTGGTTGAGTTCTGTAAATAGCTTCTTAACATCTGCGTTAGTTAAGGTTTCGCTATCTCTTGAGCCGTAAGCTCTAAGAGAGACTGATTGTGTTTCAATCTCGCGATCTCCAATCACAATCATATATGGCACTTTTGATTTTTGAATTTGACGAGTTTTATATCCCATTGTCTCGTTTCTATTATCAACGCGAATTCTCAGACCTAGGCTTCTAAGTTCGCCCGCAAGTACAGAAGCTGCTGCTTCATGAGTTTCGTTATTAACAGGAACAATGATGGCTTGCTCAGGTGCAATCCAAAATGGGAAGGCGGCGCCAACGTGTTCAATATAAACACCGATGAATCTTTCAAGGGATCCAAGTAGTGCTCTATGGATAACAACCGGGCGCTCTTCTTTTCCATCTTGATT
Organism: uncultured Halobacteriovorax sp.; assembly: GCA_964352405.1. GTDB lineage: Bacteria > Bdellovibrionota > Bacteriovoracia > Bacteriovoracales > Bacteriovoracaceae > UBA4207. The sequence continues at coordinate 5,000 of CAYGRY010000115.1, read as the reverse complement.
AGTGAAAGTTAAGTCAAAGCGATCTGGGAGTTGGAAGTCGAGCTGGATTGTTCCAAGTTGGAAATAACGTCCAAGCGCGTCCGCAATTTCAACGTCAATTTTTGGGCCATAGAACGCGCCGTCGCCTTCTTTTATATGATAGGCGTGTCCAGAAGCATCGAGTGCATCTTTTAAAGCACCTTCAGCAATATCCCAAGTCGCATCATCACCAGCTTTATCTTCTGGGCGAGTGGAAAGATTTACTTTAATGCCAGTGAAGCCAAAGTGTTCGTAGCAAATAAAGAACATACGCATGAGATCTTGAATTTCGCCTTGGATCTTATCCATAGGGATAAAGATATGGGCATCGTCTTGGCAAAAAGTTCTTACACGAGTTAGACCTGCAACCGCACCAGCTTTTTCATAGCGGTGAAGGCGACCAAAGTCAGCGTAGCGAAGAGGAAGATCACGGTAGCTGTACTTGTAATGTTTAAACATCAACATATGACAAGGACAGTTCATTGGTTTAACGGCGTATTCTCTGTCATCAATATTAGAGAAATACATATTTTCTTTGTAGTGCGCGTAGTGACCAGAAGTATGCCAAAGATCAGAGTCAAGAATTTGAGGAGTGATCACTTCAGAATAACCAAACTGATCGTAGATTCTTCTCATGAAGGAGACGAGTTCATTATAAATGAAAGCGCCTTTAGGCATAAAGAATGGTGAAGCAGGAGCAACTGGCTCAAAATGAAAGAGCTCAAGTTCTTTACCAAGTTTTCTGTGGTCTCGGCGCTTGGCTTCTTCCAGCATCTTAAGATGATCTTGAAGTTCTTCTTTAGATGAAAAACAAACCGCGTACACTCGTTGAAGCATCTGGTTTTTTTCGCTACCACGCCAATAGGCGCCAGCAACGTGAGTTAGCTTAAAGCTAAATGGAAGATTGTTTGTATTTTCTACGTGAGGACCACGACATAAATCAATAAAGTCTCCCTGAGTGAAAAAAGAAATTTCTTCATCAGCAGGAATGTCACTGATCAATTCAACTTTTAATTTTTGATCAATGTCTTCAAAGTGTTTTATCGCTTCATCGCGCTTCATGACTTTACGTTCGATAGGGAGTTTTTTCTTAATTAACTCCTTCATCTTTTTTTCAATGTTTTTAAGATCAGCTTCATTTAAGCGATGATCCATTTCAACATCATAGTAAAATCCATGATCGATAACAGGACCTACTCCAAACTCAACATGTTCATCTGGAAATTGGTGCGTAATCGCTTGTGCCATGAGATGGGCCATGGAGTGTCTAATAGTGTCAATTTTGTATTCTTGTGATTGTGCCACGTGCAACTACCTAAAAAAGTGCTCTAACTACCTAAAATAGCAACGTTTATGTCCAATGAACAGTACCAAGGGGCTAACTATAAATCAATGAGTTAAAGGTGAATTTTTACACGGTTTCTGACACCTGTTTTGACCAATCGCCTTGCACCGTGATAAGACAAAGCGTAAACCTTCGATACCCTGTAAAGGGACTAGATGGTAATGCAACCTTTTGCAGGGAAATGCACGTGATTAATGAAGAAATGGCAGGCTTACAAAGTACCGTTACTGTTACATTAAAGCCTAACAACATTGAAAATTCCTTAGCTTTTCTTGAGCGTAGTGAAGACACCTTACAAATAAGTGCCGATGCTACTAATCAAGCCGCTCTTGGGAGATCCTTTTACCAGCTTGGAAAGCTTCATTACGATAAAGCTGACCTTATTAAGGCCGAAGAGAATTTCATTCTTTCGCTTAAATGCGGTGAAAGACCTCGTGATATCTTCTCGATGCTTAAAGTTTACGGATTCTTGATCCGTATTGCATCTGAAAGACTCGAAAACACCAAAGCTGGTCTTTATATTACTGAAGCTGAGACTTTAGTTGATGAAATGACAGCGAATCTTGCAAGCCTTAGCGCTGAATACTTCTACAATGTTGGTATTGTTAAAAACTATAGCTCTAAATTTGATGAAGCTAAGCAAAACTTTGAACTGGCTTATAAGCGTTCAAAAGAAGAAAACGAGCCAGAACTGCTGGCAAAATGTCTTCTTGCTCTAGCGATGAATGCGACAAATCGCCAAGATAATACTGCTGCTCGTGATTATCTTACTCAGCTTAATCAGCTATTAACGATTATTACGAAAAACTATCTTCTAGGAGCCATGTATCACCATCTTGCTAAAGTTGAATTAGCAGATGAGAACTACGAAATCGCTCTAGAAAACCTTGATAAAGCCAATCGTATTCTTAATGAAAAGAAATGCTGGAACCTTTATGGTTATGTCCTTCTTGCTAAGGGTATGGCGCATAAGTTCTCAGGTAAGTACGAACTTGCCCTTGAGTACTTCGGCCTTGCTTTAGACACAGTTGATAAGCGCGTCTTTAAGCGCCTAACAGATATGCTGCAAAAAGAAGTTGATGATGTTAACGATTCAAGCGTTGATATCTTCCTCGACAGAGTTAACCGTAAGGTTAAAGAAAGAAGTCTTGGAACCATCGACTTTAAGCACCGTTTTGTTCTTCTTGAGATCCTTTTCTTGTTAGCAAAAAACCCTGGAAGTTATTACGATAAAGACCAGCTTGCGAGCATGATTTGGAAAGATGAATACAACCCACTTATTCACGATAAATTAATCTATACAAGTGTTTCTCGTCTTAGAAAGTTGATTGAGCCTAAGGGTGATAGAAACGATAAGTCGGATAAGCGTAAGTATATTATTCGTGGAAAAGATGGTTATACCTTCAATCCTCATGTGAATATTCGCTTCCACAACGAATCTCGCGGCCAAAATGCAGCGGCGATTGGTAACGTTGAACTAAGTTCTCCTGTTTAAGTTGTGATAGGGCGCTTAGCTCTCATTTTCTTCCTCTCATTTTCTTGTTTTTCACAAGAAAAACTCCTGGTTAAAGACAGAGCTCTTTTTCGTATAGAAAAACAAGTTTTCTTTAAAGAAGCCTTTTCTGTTTGGTTAAAAGATTGGGGCCAACTCAAATGTCTTGGAAGAAGTTCCTTCTTACTTAGAAGTATGGGAATTAGTAGTAACGATTTTCAGCTTATGAATGAAACCTTAGATATCGCTGAGTCTAGAAACTTAACAGAATCAGAGAAAAACGCCATCGAAAGAGGCATTACTCTGGTTAAATTCATTCTCTATGGTCAGACTCAAAATATCCAGCCCGATACTAAACTTCCTTCATCTTTCGCTTGCCTTGAAAAGCAGAATTCTCCTCCGATAGATCTCGTTGTTAGAGCAGAAATCTTACTTCGAAATAAATTTAAAAGTGACGCGAAAAAGCGCGACAAAGAAGATCAAAAGCGTGCGAAGTCATTTATTGAATCGATTAATAAAGCTAAAAATCACGAAGTTTATCTCTAGATGACATTTCAAACATGGCATAATTTCAAATCACAAAACAATGATCTAGATCCGTCTACGTTGAAGTGGTGTTTTGAATTAGAGAAAGAGTATTTCCCATGGCCTTGGCTAGAATCTGATTGGCAAAACTTTACTAAAAATAATCGTAAGTACTTACTCGTGAGCGATGACCAAAAGGCTTTTGCCCTTTGGGAGCTTGATAATCACCCCCATGCTTATTTGTTAAAAATCATCACGACACCAGAGAAAAGAGGGTCGGGGATCGCTAGTAAATTAATGATGTTGAGCGTTGAAGTTTTGCAAACTTTAGGCTTTGAAGACTCGAGCTTAGAAGTGCAAGTTGATAATAAAGCCGCCATATCCTTTTATAAAAGCCATTTCTGGCAAAAGGGGCGGCGCATAAAAGGTTTTTATGCAAATGGTCAAGACGCTTTTTCCATGGTGTTAAAACTCTAGATTCCCCCGTAAAATAGCCTAATTTCAAGCTTTAAGTTGTCATGATGCTGCGCTTTTGGTAAACAATTGCGTCTATATGTTTTAATGTTTTTTGGTTTGGGTGGACGAAAATTTTTTTTCCACCCTTTTTTTTTATATTGGATGGAAACTTCGCAATGGCGAACGCCCTAGAAACGCAACTCAATTCAACCGAGCAAAAGTTTTTTGAACTTTGCCAAAAAGTCGTCGCTGAAAGCGGACTTGAGCTCTATGATTTTAGTTTCAATCCAGCCAGCGGCCTTCTTCAGGTTTTTATTGTTAACAATGAAACTGGAACGGCAGTGATTGAAGATTGTATTAAGGTTGATCATGGCTTTGACCCTTATATGGAAGAAGACTGGCTACCGGCCAATTTAACGTTAGAAGTTTCTTCTCCGGGTGTTTACCGAAACCTTGTGACGGTAAAGCATTTCGAATCAGCTTTAAATCAGTCAGTTTCATTATTTTTAAAGAAACGATTTGAAGAAATTGTTGGAGAAGAAAAATGTCCTAAGAAGTTTAAAGGACAAAAAAAGATTAAAGTAAGACTGATGACTCTTGAAGAGAGTGAGATAACTGTCAGATTTGATAAAGTTAATTACACCCTTCCATTTGAGTCGATAAAAAAAGCAAATCTAGATAGAGACTAGTGTTATTTAAAGGACGTTTTTATGAATTTTTCTGAGATTGGTAGAGTTATTGAAGCGCTTGGTAAAGATCGCGGAATTGAAAGAGCCATCGTTGTAAAAGCGATTGAGCAAGCTTTCTTGGTAACTGCTCGTAAGAAATTTGGGATTCAAGGCGAATACGAAACTCGTTATAACCCAGATGATGGTGATATCGAGATTTTCCAATATAAAAACGTTGTTGAAGATGTTCGCGATCCTATCGTTGAAATTAAATTAGATGCAGCAAAAGAACTTGATGAAGATGTCGAAGTTGGTGACCAGCTTGGTATTAAAATTGAGAACCCTAACTTTACTCGTGTTGACGTTCAAACCGCTCGTCAAATTATTTTCCAAAAAGTTCGCGATGCTGAACGTGAAATCCTTTTCTCTGAATTTAAGCACCGTGAAGGTGAGTTGATTACTGGTATTGCTCGCCGTTATGAGCGTGGCAATATTA
>CAYGRY010000114.1:0-5582 GCA_964352405.1 uncultured Halobacteriovorax sp. | reverse complement strand
CCTGGATGAAACTCAATAGCTTGATGATCAAGATTTCTAAACTGCTCACAAAAAAGCTTAGAAATCCTAAAAGTCATCTTCTACAGTTTTAATGGCATAACGATGCCAAGATAATGGGGAAGGATCTGGCTTTTGATAACGACAGGTCTATGTTCGTTATCTAGTTCAAAAGATATATCGCCTTCTTCAAAGATAGAAAGAGTATCAATGAGGTACTTTGCATTGAAACCAATTTCTAAGTCCTTGCCTTCATACTTTATAGGCACACGCTCATAAGCGTCCCCTAGTGAAGGATGGTTTGCAGAGATTAGCATTTCATTATTTCCGAGCTTAACTCTTACGCCATTTGATTTTTCATTAGACATAATTTTAATACGTTTAATGGCATTGAATAATGTAATTCTATCAGCACTCATAAAGCTTTGGCTTTTAGCTGGAATGATTTTTTGATATTTTGGATATTCTCTTGAAATCAATCTTACAGATAAGAAATATTTATTTTCTGCAGAGGCATATAAAAATGAATCATCCACCGATAATGTAATTTTAGAATCTGGATGACTCTCAGCAATTTTCTTTAATTCGTTAACGCCTTTTCTTGGAATAATAATTCCATTGATTAAGGCTTCAATATCTACGTCATCAACTTCAACGTCATACATTGATAGTCTATGACCATCAGTAGCCACTGCTCTGAGTTTTCCATCAAATGTGTGCATATAAATGCCATTTAGATTTAATCTTGTTTCATCAGATGAAATGGCATGTGAAGTTTTATTAATAATTTCTAGTACTGAACTACTCGTTAGACTGAATTTATTTTGATCGTTACCGAAGCTAATTGGTGGAAAGTCAGATCCGTTATAAATTAAAAGTGAGTAGTGTATATCTTGGCAGTGAAGCTTTAAGGTATTTTCGTCACTATTCAACGATAGATCGACGGTTCCTGTTGGTAGTTCCCTAAGAATATCAAAAAGATTTTTTGCATTTACACAGAATGAGCCTTTTTCAAGAATATCTGCTTCAACTGAAACTCTTGCTGAAACTTCTAGATCTGTTGCTGATAGGTGAATGAAACCTTCATCAGCTGTAATCAATGTGTATGTTAGTATTGGTCTAGAATTTCTTTTATCGACAACCGACAAGACTTTATTTAAAGCGTCTCTTAAATGATCAGTTTGGACTTTTACGTGAACTTGCATTTTTTATTTCCTGATTGTGATAAGAGTTTTTAGCCAGACAAATCTTTTTAGGCAAGTGTGCAATGGTTAAGCTATTTTCAAGAGTTATTCTTTTATTATTATTATATTTAATTAATTAAATACTAATAAATAGTGTGGATTGTGAGTATCTAAAGCTTTTCTATTAATATTAGGCTCTTAACGCACATCTCTTGTCACATCGACCTTAATAAACCCAGCTTTTTAAAATTAGTTCAGCGCAGATTACTTTTGGGCCGTGTATATCTATCTAAAATAAAAAACTTTTCCATAGAGATTTCAACGGCCCGTTTTATATTGGCATGTGTCGAGGCTTTTAGTCTTATTTATCAACATTTTTATAAACAAGTTGATAACTTTTAAGCTTCGAAACTATTTATTCATATTTAAGGTTATTAACAATTGTGGGTAACGTTTTTAAAGTAAAAAAAAGCCTAAAAACTCCAATTTGAAATTCTTAGGCCGTGAGTAAATGTTGGCAATTAATTCAATGAATTCTCAATATGAAGCAAATCTTTACTTAATGCAGCATCAGTTTTCGTTAAGTTCTCAATTTTTGATAATGCATGAATGACTGATGAGTGATCTCTTCCGCCATAAAACTTACCTATTTCTTCTTGAGTAACTTTGATTAGTTTTCTCGTCATATACATAGCGACGTGCCTGGCATGAGCCGTGTCTTTAGCGCGTGATTTAGATTTAAGATCAGCGAATGATACTTTGAAATATGCAGCTGCGGCCTTAGCTATTGATTCAACTGTTGGAGCATTTGATTGGTTGGTACCATTAAGTGCTAATAGCTCTTTAGCCAATTCAACATCAATCTCTTGGTTCATGACTTCAGAGTAGGCTTGAAGCTTAATTAGGGCTCCTTCAAGCTCTCTAATGCTCGATTTAATGGAGTTAGCCATAATATTGATCACGTCATCATGGAGGAAGAGATCTAGTTCATTGGCTTTACTTTTTAAAATGGCAATTCGCGTTTCAAGATCTGGGCGCTGTATATCTAAAACAAGACCCCATTGTAGTCTCGTCATTACTCTTTCTTCAATTCCCGTAATCTCTTTTGGAGATTTATCTGAAGTAAAGATGAGCTGTTTTCCTTTATTATGAAGTTCATTAAAGACGTGGAAGAACTCATTTTGTGTTCCTTCTTTATCTTTCAATTCATGAATATCATCGATCATTAAAACGTCAGTCTTTTCAGTATATTTCTTTCTGAACTCTTCAACGTTTTTTTGTTGATAGGCGCTAACCATTTCGCGCATAAAGTCTCTGGCCGAGAGCAGATTAATTCGACTTGTCGGCGTATGTTCTAAAACGGCATTTGCAATGGCGTGAAGTAAGTGAGTTTTACCAAGCCCTGAGTCACTAAAAAGATAAAGCGATGGATACTTTCCTGATTTGCCAGGATTTTCACCAACAGCTTTGGCCGTCGCATAAGCTAGGTTATTTGATGGGCCCACAATAAAGTTTGTGAATGTTTTAGTTCTATCGATGAGGATTCCTGAACTTTCATCCTTAACATGTTGAATATATTGAGATTCTACTTCAGACAGCTTATCATCAAAGGTGTTTTGTAATTGAAAACTAGCTTCTCTGGCATTCTTTGGTGAGATGTTCTTCAATGAATTCAACATATTAGAGTTATTCGAGCTTAAACTTTGGTTTTTTTGCTCAATAACTTCAATTGATACTTCATAAGATTGACCAAGTAGAGAAGTGATAACTTCATCTAGTTTTTCCAGGTATTTACGCTCAATCATATTTTTGATAAACGGAGTTGTTACACTGAAATAGATCTTGTTTCCATCTAGTTTCAATAACTTAAATGTACATTCAAAATATGTTTGATACCCATTTGTAGGTATATTTTGTTTGATAATATTCAAGATTTCGGCTTCTAAAAACTGCTTTTCATCAGCATTATCAGCTTCTGTTTCTTTGTTATTTTGGTGAGTTAGAGTGTTTTTAATGACTTCTGGGTGTGTTGGTTCTGGGTTAGAGTTTTGTTTTAAAAAGTGGTGAAAGGGGAATTCATTCATGGATTCCTTTCTCCTATAGCTCGAGGGTTTGCATGTGTGGTTGAGCCTTGTAACATGAGCTCTTCGAAGTTTTCAACAATTCTTTACGGCCTTGCATTATTTACTTTAATTACAGGCCTCTAAGTCATTGACCTTTTGATGGGCTGTTTGTAAAAGTTGCTTTCAAATTTTTTCACGTTTTTACGTTGAGGTAGTTTATGAGTAAAAGAACATGGCAACCACGCCGCAAGCACCGTATGCGCGTTCACGGCTTTTTGAAGCGCATGGCTTCAGTTGGCGGACGTAAAGTTATTAACGCTCGTCGTGCTAAAGGCCGTAAGCGTTTAACAGTCAAAACTGGTTCTAAGTAATAAGGCGAAGCCTTTATGGTAGCTACTGGCAACAGGTCTTTGGCGAAATCAGACCGCCTCCTGTCTGCCAGTGACTTTAGTCGATTACGTAAGGGCAGCAGAGTTCAGAAATTTTCTCACAGTTTGATTATTTCTCAATCAAATCATTTATCTTTTTCTAGATTGGGTCTTGCTGTATCTAAAAAGAGTGGCAATGCTGTTAGAAGAAATCTTTTAAAGCGTGTTTGTCGAGAGTCTTTTAGGCTTTGGGAGCATCGTAATTTAATTAATATTGATATTATGGTTATACCGTCACCCTCAATAAAAAAACTAAATCATGATCAAGCATCATCGGTTCTTAGAGATGAACTTCAGTTCGCTTTGTTAAATTTATCAAAGTGAATGATGGTTAGATTTTCGAGTCTTCGTATGATATCTGGGTGGTGTCATTTTTATTGTTATATCTGGAGTATTCATGGGATCTGATCAAAAACGCGCCATTTTAGCCGTCGTTTTATCTGGTATCGTTCTTTTTTCTTGGCAAGCTTTCTTTGCTCCTAAAGTTCAAATAGAGCCACCAAAGCAAGTTGCTAAAGATGCTGCTGTTATTACAAGCAAGCCAAATCTACCTTCTACTACTCAGACACAAAATGAACCAAATGTTGTTCCCGTTGATACTGCAAGTTTAATTAATTTTTCTATCAACAAAGATACAGAATCAGTAAATCTTGATAATGCTTTAGCGATTAGTGATTTTTCTTCTCGTTATAATAAATTAAACTTTCAAGATATTCTTGGTAGCACTACGGCCTTTCAAGTTACTTTTGTTGATGAAAAAAATAATGAAGTTCCACAGCTTTTTAATGTCTTAAATGAAACTGCTTCTTCTTGGGAAGGTCAGTCAGTAGATGGTTCTAAAGTTATTTGGAGTCTTCAAGATGATGGTCGACTACATTTTAATTTCACTTCAACCTCGGCCAAAAGACTTCGCTTTGTTTTACGTTCTACTAAAGCTGAAATTGATTCGCACAATAGAAGAAACTTTTTGTTCTTTTCTAAAGATGTTATGCGCGAAACGATTGGCTCGGCAGATTCAGGAGAAGGTAGTGTTAAGTGGTTTGGCTTAGATTTTAATTACCATCTTTTTGCGGTTGTCCTTCCTGATCGTCAGACGATGAATTTTAGAAGTTATGAGTCTGGTCTTGTTGAGTTTGATCTTGCTAAGCCTGTTAATACCTTTGAAGCTTCAATCATTTATGCTCAAAAGGACTATGATGTTCTTCACACCTTAGGTGACAAGCTTGATCTTTCTGTAGACTTTGGAATTTTTGGAATCCTTGCTGTGCCTATTCTTAGAGGTCTTCAATTTTTTCATAAGTATTTCCCAAACTACGGCGTAGCCATTATTTTGTTAACTCTTGTTATTCGCTTAATTACTTTCCCTCTTCAGTATAAGTCTTTTAAAAGCATGAAGAAGATGCAGAAGGTTCAACCTGAAATAGCAAAGCTTCGTGAGAAATTTAAAGATGATCCTTCGAGACTTCAAAAAGAAACTATGGAGCTTTTCAAGAGGGCCGGTGCAAATCCTCTTGGTGGTTGCTTACCTTTAGTTCTTCAAATGCCAGTCTTTTTTGCTTTCTATCAAGTTCTTTACAATGCAGTTGAGCTTGTTGGTGCTCCTTTTCTAGGATGGATTGCCGATCTTTCTATTAAAGATCCATATTATATTTTACCGGTTCTTATGGGCGCTGCCATGTTCATGCAGCAAAAGCTAACGCCTACAACTGTGGCTGATCCTACACAGAAAAAAGTGATGGCGTTTATGCCACTCATTTTTGGTTTTATAATGAAGGATCTACCAGCAGGATTGGTTCTTTATATTTTCATTTCAACTTTGTTTGGTATGGCCCAGCAAATGTTTGTTTATAAAACAGTAGACTAGTATGAATTATGCCACTGGACCTATCGTTGCTTGTAGCACTTGCTTG
>CAYGRY010000113.1:0-5620 GCA_964352405.1 uncultured Halobacteriovorax sp. | reverse complement strand
GACCACTTATAATTTTGATAAGTATCTTTCAAAAAAGAATAAGCCAAAATTAAAAACTCTTTTTGTTGAAAGCTCACAAAAAGCTACTGCCCTTAAAAAGGCTCAGGCCGCTTTTGATAACGGTCAAAAAATTGCAGAGAGCGTAAACGTTGGTAGAAATTTTGTTAATGAACCACCAAACGTTTTAAACTCTGTGACTTACGCTAAAGAAATTGAAAAAGACGTTAAGGCTAATTTAAAAGGCGTTAAAGTTAAGATACTTGGAAAAGCTGAACTAAAAAAAGAAAAGATGAATATGTTCCTATCTGTGAATAACGGATCGGCCCATGATGCTCGTCTTGTTCACCTTGAGTACACGCCAAAGAAAGCGACGAAGAAAACAAAGCATATTGCACTTGTAGGCAAAGGTTTAACTTTTGATACTGGTGGATATTCATTAAAGCCAGGTGGCTCGATGATGAATATGAAGTTTGATATGGCCGGATCAGCAACTGTGTACGCCGCTTTTAGAGCAGCAGTTCTACTAGGCCTTGATGTTAAAGTTTCATGTTTCTTAGGTATGACTGATAACGCTGTTAATGAACATGCCACTATGCCTGATTCAATTGTTACGGCAAGAAATGGTAAAACTGTTGAGATTTTAAATACAGATGCTGAAGGCCGTTTGGTTCTAGGCGATGTTCTTTCATACGCCAGTGATCTAAAGCCTGATGCCATTATCGATGCTGCGACTTTGACTGGTGCTTGTTTAGTTGCTCTTGGTACTGAAGTATGTGCGGTTCTTGGTAACGATAAAAAACTTACTGACTCACTTCTTAGTGCGGCCAAAGAAACTGATGAATACATGTGGCCTCTTCCGATCATCGAAGAGTGGCGCGACGATATGAAAGGTTCAATGAGTGATCTTAAAAATATCGGTGGCTCAAGCTTTGGTGGAACAGCAAAAGCGGCAGCCTTTTTAGAAAACTTTGTTGGTGAAGGTATTTCTTGGGCACACCTTGATATCGCTGGTGTTGGCGACAGCCAAAAGCATCTTCCATACTGCCCAAGCAAAGGTGCTTCAGGCATTATCGTTAGAAGCCTTGTGCGCTTTCTTGCTAACCAAAAATGAGCCAACAGCCCATTTTTAATATTGTTCTAGTAGCGCCCGAAATCCCTGGTAACACAGGGTCCATCGGGCGTACTTGTTTAGCTCTAGGGGCTCGCCTTCATTTGGTGCGCCCTTATGGTTTTTCTTTAGATGAAAAAGAAGTCAGACGAGCTGGCCTTGATTACTGGAAGCATGTCGACTTAGTTGAATACGATTCTATTGAAGAACTGCTTGAAAAAAATAAGCCTGATTCGATTTTTTACTTTTCTAAAAAAGCTACCAAGCCGCTTTATGAAGCCAAGTTTAAGAGAGGATGCTGGTTAGTTTTTGGTCGAGAGACGGCCGGTCTTGATGACGAGCTTATGGACAAAAACCTTGATCGTCTTTTAACTTTACCAATTTACTCTGAGCACGTTAGATCTCTTAACCTTTCTAATGCTGCCACTGCCGTGGCGTACGAAGCACTTAGACAAATTAATTTTAAATAGAACCTAATATCGCCAAATATATAGATTAATTTGCATCTTTTAGCTCACAAGCCATCTGCATTAACCGAAAGGTCTTTGCATGAATTATACACCCGTTAGGATTTCTACTCTTCGCCCAGATAAGCCTTTAAATTTTGGTATTTATATCTATTTTAAAGACCAACATCTTCTTTACGTGAAGTCTGGCGATGCCATTGAAAGAGAGAAATTTAATCAACTAAAAAAACAGAAGATTACGAAGTTCTTTATTCAAAGAGATGAAGAGTTAAACTATCAACAATATCTCGATCAAATTCTAAGCGACACAATCGCGGATGAAGGAATTGATCTTGATACCAAGGTTGAGCTCGTTCAAGGCACAACTTTTGTGGCGCTTGATCGCATGGATAAGGACCCTAAATCGCAAATCTCCTATCAGATGACAAAGACTGCAGCCAAGAGTGTTGCACGCGTTGTCATGGGCAAACAAGACGCTCTATTCGCATTGTATGAAAAGGAATCCGAAATAGGCGAAGAAATTGTTAAGCATTCGATGAATGTTTGCGCTATCTGCGTCAAAATGGCGGAAATGCTTAAATGTAGCGGCAAAGAAATTGAAACACTCTCTATTGCGGCATTGATTCATGATCTCGGTATTAAAGATGAACAAAAACCATTATTTAATAAAAACCAAGATGACATGAGTAGTGCCGACAAAATTACCTACAATAAACATACTAAAGAAGGTCTAAACGAATTTGTTTATCTGGATTGGATAAGTAAAGAAGTTGTAGAGCTCGCCCAACTTCATGAAGAAAATCTTACTGGTATGGGCCCCTATAAAAAAACAAAGCTTTCAAAACTTGAAGAAATACTTAGCCTTGTTAATGCTTATGATAAACAAGTCATGATCACAGGTCTCAAGCCTTTAGAGGTTATTAAAGAATTTAAGTTGAATGGGATTGGAAAATACGATTTAAAAATGATTCAAGCACTCGAGCGAGTGATTAAAATTGGTTTTGTTTAATCTTTTTTTTCAAGGTCAGTGACGATGGCATCAAGCTGATCAACATCATTATCTGCATGTAAGGCCTTAAACTTATTCACTAAAATTCTGAGGCGTCCTATAAACGATTCAAATTGTTTCATGCTTGAAATATCTTCACCATTTTTTATCGATTGAACCATTTGAATTAAAACATCAACGGTATCGGCCAAAACTCCGGCCGCAACTTCATTTAAAGTGGGACTTATACTTTTACTGGCTTTATCGGCCACAAGTTTTCCCATTTCACAAAAACTAGCAATTAAATCAAGATCGTAAAGTTTAGACTGCATCAGCATGCGATCCATGGCCTTATGAAAAGTCTTCAAAGGCTTTATATTTCCTGAATCACTTTCATAAGACTCGATGATTGTAGATAGCTCTTCAAGCATGCGTTCAGCGTGCTCGCTATACTCTGCTCTATCTTCATCACTTAGATTCACTTCAGACAACTCAACCTCAAAAAAAAAGGGCATCCCGAAGGACGCCCTATTTTATCATAGAATCAATAAATTTCTTAGAACTTGTAAGTCATTGAAACACGAGTCATTAAACGATCAAGAGAAAGTGTACCAGTTTCAGCTGCTGTAGTAGTAGCTGTACCGCTATTTCCACCAGTTCCGATAACACCATCTACATTTAGGTTACCAAAAGTTAAGGTTGCACCAGCGTTAACATTAGTGCTGTTTTGAATAGAACCTTTATAGTCAGCACCAGCATTTGCCGACTTGAAGAATCCTGCAAGTACTTGTCTATTGATCGCATTCGTTACGTTAGCTACATTTTTAACTTCTGCATCACCCATAAGATTATGAGAAACTGAACCACGAAGTGTTAGCCACGAATTTGCATCTGCTTCAAATCCTACAACAAGAGGAATTTGAGTAAACTCACCTTTTGTGTTACCAGCTGCATACTTAACATTCGCTTCAACTGAGTCATATGTAATTTGGTAAATCATTCGAGATGAAGATGAAAGTTCTTGGTTATGACCAAATCCAACTTTCATATCTTTGTAATCACCTTTAGTTTTTACAGATGCCGCAATTTGATCCCACTCAACTGTTTTATAACGAGCATAAAGAGTATTCATACCCATTTTATAAGATCCACCTACGTCATACGCACCACCGCCATCATACTTTTCACCTGCGCCGTTATCTGACTCACCAGAGATTGAAACGTTGGCGTAAGCTTCCCATTTATCTTTATTAACACCCAATCTCGCGTAAACAGATTTATTTTCTTTATTTGGAGTTGTCGTTTCATCTTTTGATGGAGCAAAGCCAAAAGTAGCACCCCAGTTAATTCCTGCGCTTCCAGCAACAGATAATTCAAGAACGTTGTCAGATTGTGGCATTGCAGCTGAAGCAGCTCCACGAGGTAGAGACTTTAAAAGAACACCAGTATCGCTTTCATTTCCAAGATAAATACCATAAACAAGTGAGCCAACTTTCATGAAAGCTCCACCTTCTGCTTTTTGAGCAGTATCGGAATCAAGGCTTGTACCTGCCGCACCAGCACTTCTTCCGAATTCAATTACAGTCATACCTGCCATATCTGAAACATAAGAAGCATTTCTAAAAATATTTCTTGAATCTTGAATAAAAAGTGATCCGTCTTTATCTTGGCCAAGAGCTGTTAAACGAGCTTTTGTAGCGTGAGCTACTTGAGTGCCAAGACCTAATAAGGCTGCAGCAATAACAAGTTTTTTCATCCGTTTCTCCTTGAAACTATTGAACATATTTCTAACTAAAAACTTAAATTTAATAACTTACTTAATATTGTGTCAGTGAGTGACTTAGATGACAAGTGAATGAGTCTTGTTTTTTAGACATAAAAAAAGCCACTCCGAAGAGTGGCTTCCATTTTAAAAAATTTAATTTTTAAATTAGAACCAGTAATGAACTGCTACACGAGTCATTAAACGGTCAAGTGAAAGAGTACCAGTTTCACCAGCTGCTGTATCACCAGCATTTGTGCCAGCATTACCAGAAGTACCGATTACACCATCAACTTTAAGTTTTCCAAAGTTAAGTGTTGCACCAGCAGCTACGTTAGTAGAGTCACCGATAGTTGATTTCTTACCAGCAGTATTCTTGTTGCTACCAATGATTACGTTTTGTGAAACTGATCCACGAAGCGCAAGCCATGAAGTTGCATCTGCTTCAAAACCAATTGTTAATGGAAGTGCAGTATCTTTAGACTTAGAAACTGTTCCACCTTTTGATTCTGATTCAGTGCTTGTGTAAGAAATGTTAGTGAATAAACGTGAAGTTGCAGAAACTTCATGGTTATGACCAACACCTACAGTTAGCTTTGTATCTTCTTGCTCAGTTTTTACAGCAGCAATAGTTTGCTCATAGCCTGTTTTGTCATAGTCAGCGAAGAATGTGTAATCCATCCAGTCATATGATAGACCAACATTCATACCTGTATCAGCTTCCCACTTATCAGCTACAGCTGCTCCACCTTTAGACTCATCTTTAAGACCAAGATTTACGTAACCTTCGATCGCACCCTTTTCAACACCAAGTCCTAAAGACATAGTATCGTTTTCTTTTTTAATTGCACCAGTTTCATTTTCAGATGAAGAGTAACCAAAAGCTACACCCCATTTAACACCCATATCGCCACCAAAGAATAGGTCGATATTGTTGTCTTGATTTTGAACTGCTGCTGCAGTTTTAGCAGCATTTTGTGCATCAATATCAGAACCAAGGTAAACACCATAGTTAAACTGACCAGCTGAACGGAAGAATCCACCTTCAGCATGTGGAGCTACGTCTGAATCAGCAGCATTGTTAGCTTGACCCCATTCAGTCACAACATAGTTAGTCATGTCATTAACGTCAGAAGCATTTCTGAAAACGTTACGAGAGTCTTGGATGTAGAATGATCCACGATCATCTCCTTGTCCAAGAGCATTCATGCGAGCTTTTGTCGCGAATGCGCTAGTTGAAAGGACGGCTAGTCCAGCTGCGATAGCAATGTGCTTTTTCATTAATCTTCTCCTTG
>CAYGRY010000112.1:0-5625 GCA_964352405.1 uncultured Halobacteriovorax sp. | reverse complement strand
TTTCAATATCAATAAAGTCCCTTCTGACTAAACTCTCGCCGCTTGCCATAGATTTCCTTATAACATACCTAAACAGATTGCTGCCATGATCTAAATCGTTTATAACCAAAGCATTGTAAAATGTATTGTTAAAGAGGCCACTTCGATGAGCAGCGCAGTTATCTTTCAACTACAATCGGTATGTATTCTGGCACTTATGTATGTCGGCGTAATCTTTAAGAGAAATAGAAAGATCCATGTAAAATTGATGAGCAGCGCCATGATTTGGGATATTCTTCTTATTCTACAAATTGAGTTAACACGAAACGCTATTGTTAAAGCTTCAGAATCGATGCTTGGCAGCAAATCAATGATCCTCAATATCCATGTTTCAATGGCGATTGCTTGTGTCGTTCTTTATGGCTTTATGGTCTTTACTGGCAGAAAATTACTACGCGGCGAAAAAGGTATTAGAAAAAAACACAAGGCTCTTGGTATCTCAACGATCATCCTTAGAACTTTAGTGTTTATTACTAGCTTCTTCGTGGCCTCACCCCATGGAGTTACTCTATGAATTTTGAAGAACTAGAACTTTTTTTAAAGTCACATATAAAAGATGCTCAGGTGACGGTTTCGGATCTTACAGGAACTCGTGACCATTTGGGCATTCAAATCATTAGCGATGTCTTTGAAGGCAAAGCTCTACTTGATCAGCACAGAATTGTGATGGATATTTTAAAAGAAAAATTAAAAAGTGAAATTCATGCCGTTCAATTAAAAACAATGACAACAACTAAAGCGCGTGAGCGCGGTCTTATCTCTTAGGAGTCAATATGAGCAATCCATTTAATGTAATCGGACAAGGTGAACAAGCGAAGGAATCAAATCCAAACGCTGATACTCAAACAAGAATCAAAGAACTTGTGACTAGTTCAACAATCTTTTTATTCATGAAGGGAAACCCTTCAATGCCTCAATGTGGTTTTTCTGCCAATGTTGTAGGAATTCTTAATTCAATTGGTGCTAACTATAAAACTTTTGACGTTTTATCTGACTGGGATATTCGCGACGGTGTTAAACAATTTTCAAATTGGCCAACGTTTCCTCAACTTTATGTGAACGGAAAACTGATTGGTGGAAACGATGTTATCAGTGAACTTTATGATAACGGTGAACTTGAAGAAACTCTAAAAGCCTAAATTAGATGACCCGCTTCAAGCGGGTCTTTTTTTTCCAATAATTTCCCACGCACTTTTACGTAAACAATTCTTCCGGCCTAGTGAAGCTGGCTTGGAACCTTTTTGGAACAGGCTCTAAAAATTGATGGTGGTAGTGGCACCGGCGGCGGTGGCTGATACTTAGAATCTACTATTTCAATAAATTATAGAATATTCTTCTATATTACTTTTATCACTTAATATGTAAACCCACGGTAACGGCTCTTAGTGCCAGCCGCGGTCAAAAATACAGCCTTCTCCTCGGTCACAGTTTTCAATTTCTATATCAAAGTAGGCCCTTGCAGTCCCCCATGTTGTTTCAGCCTCAATATCGTCACTAGTTAAACTTAAACTACTTCCCTGACTTCGAACTTGTAACTTCCTTCGCTCACGATCATAACGAATTTGATAAGGTCTTCCCCATGGATCAATCCAAGGTCTAACATTATCTTTCGTATCTATAAATGTATTAAATGATCGCATTGCAAAAGGCTTGCATCCTTCAACTTCAAAAAAACGTTCATGGTACATGTCTTCAATATTGTCAGGGAAACGATTACATTTTGAAATATAATTCACGTATAAATGTGCACGGTCCACCATATGCCTTGCAACTTCCTCACGTGTCATTCCTGGATGCCCATCGGTCAAGATTAAGGGCATCACTAGACCTTTCGTGCTATTTCGATAATTATAAAAAATAATTCCACTGACGACTAACGCTGTATTTAAGGCAATCAAAATTATTTTTTTCCATTTACTCATTCTTATGCCACTAGTTTAAAGGAAAAGTATCAACACAAGTTAAGGTCCAAACTTTGTCAGTTTCTGAGACAAAATCATGATAAGTAAAATCATAAACTCTCTCTCGTTGGAGATTGTTAAAGCTGAGCTGT
This sequence comes from uncultured Halobacteriovorax sp., assembly GCA_964352405.1. Classification (GTDB taxonomy): domain Bacteria; phylum Bdellovibrionota; class Bacteriovoracia; order Bacteriovoracales; family Bacteriovoracaceae; genus UBA4207. The sequence continues at coordinate 3,533 of CAYGRY010000112.1, read as the reverse complement.
GCTATACTGAAAAAGGGGAAAGATTTTTGTTACACCCTACAATTTAAGGATGTGAAGTAGTATCGACGGGTAAAGGGTTGATCGAGAGTTAAGAAAAATTAATTCCATTGATATTTCAGTAAAAAAGGTAACTTAGAACTATTTATATCTATCTGGTAAAAAATTTCTATCAAATTAAACCTTATCTATTTTCAGTTACTTAAGCATTTATGAATTCTTTTTGCACAAAAATGTGGCGAAGATTAGATGCGAATACGCTTTTTTAGGCATAAAAAAACCCGCTCTAGGCGGGTTCTTTAGTGATCATTTATCTATATTTATTTTAATCTTTAAATACGTTTGAATAGCAAGTTAGAACGTAGTCATAGTCTGACTCAAGAAATGTTAAAGTCACTTTGAAATAATTTAAAATCTGACCAATAGCAGTTTTAGGAACAGAAACTAATAGCTCTTCATCTTCACTCATGAACTCAACATTAGTATCATTTTCAAGGTGAATTTTAATTTTCTTTAGAATTCTAATTTCATTTGGATCATCTACTCCAGAAGTCATAAACAAAGTGGACTTTGCGCCATCAACATTCACAACCGCACGATCAGAAGAACTTCCTGCACACTGAATATAAGTGCGAGCTTCAGCATTTAAAGCAACCAATAACAATAAGCTTAAAACCAAAATAAGTTGGCGTATCATGAGTCCCCCGACATCAGTAAAATGTGGGAGGACACTACTCCTAGTACGTTTAGGAGGTCAACTAAATGCTTTTTGTGGAAAACTTCTGAAAGATGAAAGTTATGAGAACTATTGGGATTGAGATTAAAATTAAATTTAAAACAAACCAAGCGATGTAAGCTAAGCAGCGCACCATAAAGGAAATCGCTGGTGAATTATAGATGGTCGCGGTGTAATAAGGCGCAGTTTTATAATACCAAGCCACAAAACTTGAACCCAGATCAGTTTTTAAAAGAACCTTATCTCGAAGTCCTCTAAAGTAGTCTGTGATGAAATGCTTTTCGCCAAAGCCCGCCGAAAGAATATAGCAAGCCTGTTTTTCTAATAAAGCTTCAATCTCGGCCGGAGCAACAGAAGCCGGCACGTTTGAAATCACTGTGGTTAATTGATATTTATCTTCAATCACTAAGCCAATACTATAAAGAACATTGTTTACAAGTGGTTTGATATTCGCTTCAGCTGCCGTGGATGCAATTTCTAAATCAATGAGCTCTGTTCCAGAAACGTTAAGCTGAGTTCCAGTATTACCACCAGCTGTTATCGTCGCTCCCGTTCCGTTGACTAAAGCTAAAGTACGATTAAAGTCTGATATAGTTGCACCTGTAAAAAGTGCTTTTAATCTACCGTCTCCGCGGCGAAGTTCATTGATGACTAAGGCCGAAGTCGGTAGCCTTACACTAAAATTACCTTTGAGATAGACTCCGCCAGTTTCACTAGTATTAAAGTTTTCGCATGTTCTAGTGCTGAAAGTATTCTCAGTTAAAAAATAGTAAAAAAGAAATTGCTTGGTTTTTGAAGTTGAAGGGTTGGCGAGTGTTGTACAATCAATTGAAGCACAAACTTCTGACAAGCTAGCTTGAACCCATGATAAAACTTCAGAAGTACTTGAACTAAAAACGGTCCCCCCACCAACAATACAATAATCAGTTGTATCGCTTGGATCTTGAACCGCAACATAAAGCCTACGATCACTGCCTGTATCATTGACTGATGTAACAAGTGTTTGAAAAATACCTGTCGAAGTGTCTGGTACTAATGAGGATTGCGCAAATGAAACCCTATTTTCTTGGCCTTGACCATTCGTCAAAGGAATATAGCCTTCAGCAGCAGAACCAGGAGAATCGCCGTCTCCACTTGGTTTTTCGTAATTTGCGAAAATAAAACTGGAACCCACACCATTATTAAAGCGAACAACAGATTCCGAACCAGCTCCAATATCTTCTACAGGGTCAGCAAAACGTACAGTTCCGTCTGACCACGCATTTAGACTAAGAAAGCCAGTTAATAGGATTATCAAAAACTTCATACTGAAATTATCTAATCTCTAGACATGCTTCGTCAAACGTCTTGTTCTTGGAAAAACTCACGCCCCATGCCATGATACAGGCATGAAATTGATCTGTTTAATAATGCTATTCACTCTTTTTTCTTGTTTAAAGCCTCAAGAGGTTAAAGACAAAGCACATGTTATAAATTCAATGCCAGCCAAGCTGGATAAACAGTAACCAGGAGTTCCTTCAGTAAGTTTTACGAACCTAACTAACGACTCTCAACTTGTAGACCTTAGAACTGCTGCTGAAAGAAATATCTCAACTCTTCCAAAGGCAATCAGCAAAGAAGACTACGAAGCTAATTACGAAAGTTATAAAAACAAGCAGATCGTTGGATTTGATACTTTAGGGCAAAGATCGATTGTCTGGGTTAGTGAACAACGCGCTTATGGGATTGAAGCTTATAATCTACACGGCGGAATATTGGCGTGGGCCCACGCTGGTGGAAAATTTATAACACTAAGTGGAGAAGAAACTAAAACTGTTCATGTCTACGCTCAAGCGTGGGATATGCTGCCTGAAGGCTTTGAGGCGATAACTGAATGAGTACTAAAACATTGGTGAATATTAACGGAAAAGTTGTCACCCCAGAACTTGCGACAGTTTCCGTTTTTGATCGCGGCTTTCTTTATGGAGATTCTGTTTACGAAGTCACTATGACTAAAAACGGTATTCCATTTATGATGGAAGCCCATTTAGACAGACTAGAATCATCTGCCAGTAAAATTGGCTTGCCCCTGCCGTTTAATCGAGACGAAATCACCAATCAAGTGATCAACACTGTAAAAGAACTTGGCTCAACAAAATGCTACGTCAGAATCGTCTGCACTAGAGGCGAAGGCGAAATCACCCTTGATCCAACAGCTGATCAAATTGGAAACTTTATTTTAATTACCAAAGAGCTGCCTGAGTACCCAAGACATTGGTATGAAAAAGGTGTGTGGATGGTGATCTCTGATGTTGTCAGAAATCATCAACGCTCAACAGACCCATCGGTTAAGTCTGGCAACTATCTCAATAACGTTCTTGCCATGGGTGAAGCTAAACGCGCTGGAGCATTTGATGCCATCATGCTCAATCATCAGGGCATGGTGAGCGAAGGCACAACATCAAATATCTGGATGGTAAAAGACGGCTCCTATATTACTCCTCCCCTTGATGCCGGCCTTCTTGGCGGGATCACACGCCAAAGTCTGCTTGATATGGGCAGAAATAACGGACTTAAAATGCTGGAAGAGAACATTTCACCAGAACAAATCAAATCTGCTGATGAGGTTTTCCTAACAAGTACGACTAAAGAAATTGTGCCCATTGTCAAAATTGATGATCAAATTATTGGAAACGGCCAACCTGGCGTAAATACTAGAAAACTACATTCTACGTACCAAGAATTAATGAAAGATCACTATAAAAATGAGAAATCTCGCCTAAACATTTGATTGTTCGGTCGTACTTCGTTGACACATAGT
>CAYGRY010000111.1:4277-5777 GCA_964352405.1 uncultured Halobacteriovorax sp. | reverse complement strand
ATCATATTCTAATATTTTCTCTCATTCCCCCTTTTTATGCAGCTCAATCTTATAATGGAAAAGATTTCCATCTGTGTGAGCAAAGAGTCATTGAATTAGTCTTCTATAGCTCAATACATTTAGATGAAGATTAAAAATTGTTTATGGATGAACAACCTAAATCAGGATGAATTAGGTCAAGCTTAAGGAGAAGTACCCAATGAAGAAACTCGGAATTTTAGCCGCTCTTGTTTTAGCCGCTAATGCCCATGCAGCCGTCGAAACCGTTCCTGGTGAGTTATTAGTAAAGCTTAAAGGTAATAACAAGGCAGCTCTTAAGTCAGTGCTTGATAGCGTTGGTGCAACTCTTGGTCGCACAATTACGCTTTCATACGGCGATGTTCACGTCTTAAAAGTTGATACAAAAGCTAATGTAAAATCAATTGTTAAATCTTTAGAGTCAAACTCTGAAGTTGAATATGCAGAGCCAAACTTTGTTTACCGTGCAGTTGTTCCTGAAAAAGAGGTAAACCTTCAATCAATGTTAGCTCCACTTATGCAATTTGGTGCTCCTAATGATCCAAAATTTGGTCAGCTTTGGGGTCTTAATAACGATGGTTCAAACGAGCCAAGCAGAACTCAACCTGGTTTAGTTGGTGCTGATATCGACGCGTTTAAAGCTTGGGAAATCACAAAAGGTTCTCGCGCTGTTAAAATTGCGGTTATCGATACAGGTATTGATTACAATCATCCGGATCTTAAAGACAACATGTTAGTAAACGAAGCAGAGCTTAACGGTACTGCTGGTGTTGATGATGATGGCAACGGATTTGTAGATGATATCTACGGATATGACTTTGCTAATAAAGATGGCGACCCAATGGATGGCCATTCTCACGGAACACATTGTGCCGGTACAATCGGCGCTATTCATGACAACGGTGTTGGTGTTGCTGGTGTGATGAGTGAAGTATCTTTTGTTGCTGTTAAATTCCTATCTGACTCAGGTTCAGGTTCAACTGCTGATGCTATTGCAGCGATTGATTACGCAACAATTAGAAACGTAGACATCATGTCTAACTCATGGGGCGGAGGCGGATTCTCTGAAGCTCTTAAGCAAGCCATTGAGCGTGCAAGTGATGCTGGTATTATCTTTACAGCTGCAGCAGGTAACTCTGGTACAAACAATGATCAGTCTCCACATTATCCATCAAACTATGACGTTGCTAACGTGATCTCAGTTGCTGCTTCAACTGCACAAGACGATCTTGCAAGCTTCTCTTGTTATGGCCGTCGTACAGTTCATATTGCAGCTCCGGGACATAGAATTCTTTCTACGACTAAAAATGGTGGCTACGCAGTTTACTCTGGAACGTCTATGGCGACTCCACATGTAACTGGTGCTCTAGGTCTTCTTCTTGCGCAAGAAGGACGTATGCCAGTAGCTGAAGTTCGTGAGCGTCTAATGGCAACTTCTGAGCCTGTGGGTGCTCTTCGTGGTCGTACCATCAATAGTGGTCG
>CAYGRY010000111.1:0-4177 GCA_964352405.1 uncultured Halobacteriovorax sp. | reverse complement strand
TTTTTTATTTCTTAATTTCGTTATTCTTAAGCTTCGAAAAGGTGACGATACTTACGAACAAACTTAGAAAGAGAGCCAACTTTATCAAGAGTACGAATCGCACTTGTTGATAAACGAAGCTTAACAGTTTGTCCTGTTTCAGGATCAAAAATACGCTTCATTTGAAGGTTTGGCTTTTGAGTCATTTTAGTCTTGTTGTTGGCGTGAGAAACTTTGTTACCAACAAGACGACGTTTTCCAGTTAAATCACAAACGCGTGCCATATCGAGGTCCTTTTCTAAATTCACTTTTATAGGTGCAATAAGGCACGTAATCTATCCAAGTTATCGAATTTCGACAAGTTCTTTTTAACTTTACGTATTATTAAGAATTTAGGTGCACCAGCCGGCCAAAACCAGGCGCTTTCCACTCTTTACAGCACTGACACGATGCTCAAATCCATCCTTGCCAGTGTTGAAAATCACTAGAGTTCCAAAGTTTTGGCAAAGAAGCTTGGTGTAAATGTCATCTACCTTGTGGCGAATTTCGATCTCGCCACCATCGACCAGAGAAGGATCATTAGTTAAGCTGAGCGAGAAGGCTAATAGTCTAGAGCCATCATCATGCCAGATTCCTTCATCGTCATCTGGGCCCTGTCTTAAGGCCAGAATATGTTCAATATGCTCAAACGAGACAACTTCTAAAAGCTTTTGATGGATGATTCCACCTTTTGAAAGCCAACGCTTGGCCATAGCGTCGAGATCATCCCAACGCTCTTGCTCAATAAGCAGTTTTACTTCTTCATCAAGAACTAAAGTCTGAATGATATGTCCCTTGGGTAATTGCATAAGAGCAGCTTATAATAAAAATAATGAAAAAACTTTTAATCATTTTCTCTATCTTCGGAGTTTCAGTTGCTGTTGGGCTTTTGTTGTTTAATAACTTTGCCCCTAATCAGCCTAAATTATTTATTAAAAGCTCTAAAATTTCGCAATTTCAAGAACCATTTGAAAAAGAATATAAAAAGAAAAAATCTAAAATAAATAAAATGCGTGAAACAACAGGGTATTCATTGAAAGAATACTATAGAGATCTCAATGACTTTATAAAAGTTGGAACAAGAGAAAGTGATGAATTATGCCAACGAAATTTAAAAGAAATTAGTCCGCAAAAAGAATACTTAGACCCAAGTTCATCATTTTTCTTAGATGGGGAAGGTCGAGAAAAATCAATCAACTTTATCGCGCAATTAAACAGCGTCTCAACCAGAGGAGCGATTGCGGATAATAGCATCGTGAAAATTATGGAAACAGAGGATTGGGATCCTCTAGAAATCAAAACAAAGATGTCTCAAAGTGTCGTTTGTCAGGACGTTGATTATACTAATCTAACTCACTCTCTTATAGCTAGCTTAAAAGATAAAAAGCTTGATTTTAAAACCAAGTTGGATACGACAAAATTTTTGTTACAAACATCAAAAGCCTTTGCAGGAAATAGAGATCCTATTGAATATAAATTTTATGCAATGGAAATCTTGTTTGGACTTTTAGATAACGAGTTAATTGCCAAAAATCATGGAGAAGATTTAGTTCTTCTACGACAACAGATTATTCGCAATGTTCAAAACTTTGAAAGTGATTTTAGTGAAAAGAATGATAAAAGAACAAATCAAGAACTATTGCGGGCTTATTCAGATTCTGCGGATCAAGTAAGTTTAGAAATAGATGATTTAGTTGAAGCCATTTTAAATGAACTGCCACAAGAAACTTGGAATAATTAATGATTAATATAAAAGAAGCATTTGAATCGAAATCTATTGCCTTTGGTGGGGCATCACTGTCCGGTGAAGGTGGAGGTTATGGTTTTGGTTCGATGAGTGAGACTCAGGCGATTGAACTTGTTCAGGCCGCTTTTGAAAAGAGCTATAAAATTTTTGATACCGCTCCAATCTATGGGTTTGGCTTATCTGAAGAGCGACTTGGAAAAGCGATCAAAAAGTTTCGTGATAATGTCTTCGTTATTTCAAAATGTGGAATCGATTGGGATCATAAAAAAAGAGTTGCTATTCGAAATGATGTCCAGACGACAAAGCGCATGCTAGATGAGAGTTTGAAGCGCCTGGATGATGACTGCATTGATTTATATATGGTTCATTGGCCAGACGGTGATGTTGATATTCGCCATACGTTAGATGTCCTGGCCAAAGCACAGGCGCAAAAAAAGATTCGCTATATTGGATTATGTAATACAAATATGGAGGAGCTTGTTCTTGCACGAGAAGCAGCCAAGATTGATGTTGTTCAGAATCAATTGAATGTTTTTGAGAACTCGAGCATTGAGCTCTTTGATGATTTTAAGAATTCTCAAATCAAATTCATGTCTTGGGGAACACTCGATAAAGGCATTATTACAGGCTCAGTTAATCGCTCTAGAACCTTTGATAAAGACGATGTTCGTTCTTCAGACGCTCCTTGGTGGAATGATGAAATTAATCTGCCAAAGATCAAGACTATGGAAAAAGTTCTCCCGTTCTTGCAGGAAAATGGTCACACAGGGCTTGAATTTGCTTTAAGCTTTAACTTAAGCCTCTATAATAACAATGATTTGGAAGGGGTTTGTCTGTGTGGAGCTAAATCAAGCAAGCAGCTTAAGGATTTAGAGGCAGCTTTGGCCAATCCTGTTAGTCCTGATTTAATAGAGCATATTCGAAATAAATTACTGTAATTATTGCAGGGGATCTCGAAAATTTTATGCTTTAGCAGTATTAGAGTGCATAAAAATTTTTAGGAGTACTCCGTTGAAGACGTTATTTTTTGCGTTCATTCTTCTTGCACAAACTCATGCTTTTGCTCTTACAGATCAAGAGGCATTTGACCTTGGTATGACTCCAATTGAAAATTTAGAAAAAATTCAAAAAGGTCAAAGTTTTGATCCTAGTATTGATCACTTGATTACTAAAGCAGGCGTCGTTGTCGTGGTTGATAAATCAGTCAGAACAGCTCGTCGCCCAAATGGTCAAACAGCTACTGTCTATGTTGACGGTCATTATTACTCTGAATACGACATCTCAAGTGGAACTGAAGAGTTAAAAGAAACAACTTCAGGACGTAAATACGTGGCGACAACTCCTGTCGGTATTTTTCGTCCAATTCGTGCATATAAAGACTATATGTCTCGTACATTTTTATCTGCACCCATGACTTGGGCAGTCTTTTTTAATGGCGGTATCGCAACTCATGCTACTACTCGTGGTGCCTATGCAAAACTTGGTCACAGAGCAAGTGGCGGTTGCGTTCGTATGAAGCTAGAAGAAGCTGAAGAAGTGAACCAACTTATCGTTTCACGTGGAGAAGCAAACATGAATACGATCGATCAATCTGAAGTGATTGATGGGGCTATGCTTAATCGTGTTCTATATGTAAACCGCGACAAATTTCCAACTGTAGATCGTATGTCTGGAAGACTTCTTCAAGAAAAAATGTGGACCTATGATTCACTGATCGTCGTGATCGGCGGCTAGCCTTTAAGAATTGGAAGAATTTCTTTTACACCAGAGACAATCATTTCAATCGAAATTGATAAAAGTATCAAACCCATGATTCGAGTCATGACGTTAAGTCCAATCTTTCCTAAGCGATTACCGATCGGGCGACTATAACGAAGAATAAAGTTTACGATCAAAGCAACGATGACAACCATTATGATGGCGCCGGCCCATTGATAAATATGACTAAAATTCTTTGATTGAATGATTGATGTTGAAATCGTTCCAGGGCCGGATAAAAGAGGAATGGCCAAGGGAACAATTCCAATCTCTGCTGTCTCTTCCGCGTCATCTATTTCGTCAGGATTCATTTTCGAATGGGCATGTTGGGCACTGATCATCGAAAAAGCCATGCTGAAAATCAAAATACCGCCACCGATTGTAAATGAGGCAATTGAAATTCCAAAAAATCCTAAAATCTTTTGACCTAAAAATAAAGAAGTTATGATTGTAATTGCAACGGTGAAGGAACAAGAACGTGCAACGAGTTTAATCTTGTGATCGGAGTAGCGAGTGGTTAGGGCTAAGAAAATAGGAATAACACCAATTGGATTCAAAATTGAAATGAGCGAGATACCGAATTTAAGTGTTTCTGAGATAATTTCTTCCACAACTCATCTTAGAAATGTCGAAGGATCATGGCCAGATATTCGT
>CAYGRY010000110.1:0-5934 GCA_964352405.1 uncultured Halobacteriovorax sp. | reverse complement strand
TGATATAAACCATGGATAAAACTGTAAATACATAAGCTTGAATAAAGCTAACCAGTATCCCAAGAATCATAAAGATAATTGGAATAATCGCTGGTGCTAACTTTGAAAACTCTGAAAGAACTAAGTGGTCACCCATCATGTTGTTTTTCAAACGAAGTGCAAGAGAGAGTGGGCGAACAAAGTTTGATACGATTTCAATTGGGAAAATTAAGAAAGCAAGGTACCAAAGAGGACCTGCAAAGTGCTTAAGATAATTCCAAGTTCCTTGCTCCTTACAACCTTTAAAGTTGTAATAGATGAATGAGAACGCACCTAAAGCAAGTGTTGTAGATAGATGCTCAGTTGGAGGTAAGAATCCTGGAATCAATCCGATAAGATTTGAAACTAAGATAACGATGAATGTTGTTGCGATAAAGCCAAAGTATTTTTTAGCACTTTCTTCGCCAAGGATTTGCTTACACTGGCCGTAGATAAAGTTGCCATAAAGCTCAACCATATTTCTGTAAGTAATTCCGCGATCTGGAAAAACTACATTTGATGCTGAAGAAAGTTTTGAGCGATAAACTAAACCTGCAGCTAAAAGCAAAAAGCCAATCACGATAAAAGTTACAACATGTTCTGGTAAGTGAACGGCGTGAGCAACGCCAGACAACCAAGTAAATCCACCAGCTGCATGCGCAGACAAAGATAGAAGAGTTGCAAAAAGTGCGATCAAGATTTTCATGTGCTACTCACTTTTATAAAGAAAACTCGCGCAGAGCGCAAAAATTTGAATTGCATAGTTAAGTACCGGGATTATTATACGATTGCCCATAAAAAGTACACCCAAACTTAACGCTCCAAAGAGAACTAAAAGTTTTCCAAGTGAATAAGCAAACATAATAAATTTATCTGGCTTCTCTTGTCCTTTACCGGCTACAACTAATTCTCTTACGACAGTATGCAACATGTAGAAATTTACAAGCACTGCGAGGTACACACACCAATGTGTAATCACTTCTGCCTTGCCATGAAGAAAGATACTAAAGAAAGCCGTAAGTCCCACAGAGATGGGAATAAACAGCTTAAAGTTAATCTTTTGAGCGATTTTTAAGGGCATAGACCACCATCATTACCAAGGTATTCAACACTATCGCTAGTAAGATAGTTATTCCGACACCACGAGTAATAACTTTTTCATCTACAAAGTGAAAGATCGTCCAAGCACATACAAAAATTAAAGAGGGTAGGCTAAGAGCAAGACCAACAACCTTGACCCACTTAAATGGTATTTTCATCTTTTTCTCGCTACGCGACGAGCATAGATGGCCTCAAGCCTGTTCTTGATCACTGTCGTGTTTGGATATTTTCCTAAGATTGAATAATAAAGATTATAGGCAGCTTTTAAGTCTTCCATTGTTTCATAAGCATTCGCCATAAGAAATTTTGCTTGAACAACATGCTCACTTCTTTTTTCTCTTTTTATATAGGCACGCCACTCTTCAATAGCTTGTGGATATTTTTCTTGATAGAAAAAACACATTCCTAGTTCATACATCGATCGAATATGAAATTCATGGGCAGGATTATTTTCCATTTCTTTTAAAACAGATTCGGCCATTGTGTAGTCTTTAAGACCCAAGTACGACAGAGCTAGCCTGTATTGATAAAAATCATATCTTTTAAGTTTTGGGTTAAAGGCTAAAAGTCGTTTATAGGATTTTAAGGCTGATTCATAAGTACGTAGATATATAAAATTAATTTCTCCAATTCTCTCTTCAGCTTTAACCAGCCACAATGGTTCTTCCGAAAAATCTTTTACTTTTTCATAGTGATAAAGAGCTTTAATATTCTGGTTTAAGTTAATGGAATAGAGTTCACCGATTTGATAATGAATTTTAACTTTAATTTCATCAGCAGGATTGCGACTTAAAATTTCCTCATAGCGAGCAATAGCTGTTTTATAGTCTTGAGTTGCAATAAGATTCTGTGCATTCAGGATATCTTTGTGAAGTCTTGGAGTAAAATCACAGGCCACCATAAAGATGACCTGTGAAAATATTAGTAACTTTATAATATTATTCGGCACTTTCTCCGTCCGTATCATCACTGTCGTCTTCGGCGAAGTTTTCAACAGCGACAACTTTTTCTCCGTCTTTAAGACGAATAATACGAACACCTTGAGTTGTACGACCCATGAGTGAAATTCCAGAAATACTTGTACGAATAACCTGACCCTTGTCTGTGATGATCATGAGGTCTTGACCTTCGTTTACCGGTCGAATGGCTGCAATGGCGCCATTTTTCTCAGTCAGTCTCATGGCAAGAATACCTTTACCACCACGAGTTTGCTTTCTGTACTGTGAGCACTCCGTGCGTTTTCCATAACCATTTTCTGTCACAGATAAAATCTCGACGCTATCATCGATAATTTCCATACCAATGATTTTTTCGTCTTCTTCAATATTGATACCTTTTACACCTTGAGAGACACGACCCATTGGACGAGCATCTGTTTCGGCGAAACGAATTATTTTTCCTGAACTTGCACAGAGAAGGACATCTTTAGTTCCATCGGTAACGCGAACATTAAGAAGACTGTCTCCATCAAGAATCTTTATAGCTCGTAATCCATTCTGTTTAATATTTTTATAATCAGTTAGGTCTGATTTTTTAATTAAGCCACCTTCTGTAGCGAAGATGAGGAACTTTCCTTCCAACTCTTCATCTTTAGGAATACAAATAATTTCTTTAATTTTTTCACCAGCAGGAATTTGAATAAGGTTGGCTACGTTTCTACCTTTAGCCGTTCTTGTTCCCTCAGGAATCATATAGACTTTTTTAGAGAACACTGTTCCTTTTGTCGTAAAGAACAAAATTGTCTCGTGAGTGTTAGCTGTGAAGATTGAACTAAAGAAGTCGTCATCAGACGAAGCCCCCTTAACACCTGTACCACCACGTTTTTGGGCTTTGTAAGTATCCATGGCCATACGTTTAACATAACCCTTATGAGTAATGGTTACGATGACTTCTTCTGATTTAACCATATCTTCGATTTGGATTTCATCAGGGTTTGCGATAATTTCAGTCTTTCTTTCATCGCCATAATTTGTGGCAATTTCTTCAAACTCTTCACCAATCATGCCACGAATTTTTTCTTCACTATCTAGAATACCTTCAAGGCGAGCGATCTCGGCCATGATGGCTTTATAATCGGCCATAATCTTATCGCGCTCAAGACCTGTAAGGCGTTGAAGGCGCATATCAAGAATAGCTTGTGCCTGAATTTCAGAAAGTGAGTAGTTACTCATAAGAGCAGTACGAGCCTGAGATGGTCCTTCAGACTTTTTAACTAACTCGACGATAGCATCAATATTTTCTACAGCTACCTTTAAGCCTTCTAAAATATGGGCGCGCTCTTTTGCTTTTTTAAGCTCATAAACTGTACGACGAATAACAACTTCACGGCGGTGATCGATAAAGGCCTGAAGCTGTTCTTTCAAGTTCATAACTTTTGGAGAGCCATTTGAAATTGATAAGAAAATAATACCAAATGAAACTTGAAGCTGAGTGTGCTTGAAAAGTCTATTGACGATAACGCTAGAGATTTCACCTTTTTTAAGGTCGATCACAACACGAATACCTTCACGAGAACTTTCATCACGAATATCAGAAATTCCAGTGATCACCTTGTCGTTAACAAGATCAGCAATCTTTTCTATCAGCTTGGCTTTGTTAACTTGGTAAGGAATTTCTTTGATAATAATTCTTTCACGGTCTTTACCAAATTCTTCGATGTCCGTTTTCGCACGAATTTGAATGACGCCTTTTCCGTTATGATAGGCAGAGCGAATCCCTTCAGTTCCATGGATCGATCCACCTGTTGGAAAATCTGGACCTGGTACAAATCTTACTAGATCCGCAACTTCAAGTGATGGATCGGCCAAAAGTGCTCTTAGAGCATTCATGACTTCCGTCATATTATGTGGAGGAATGTTAGTTGCCATACCAACGGCAATACCAGAACTCCCATTAACTAAAAGATTGGGTATTCTTGCTGGAAGAACTCGTGGCTCTTTTAAAGAATCATCATAGTTAGGCTGCCAATCTACCGTTTCTTTATCGAGATCTTTTAAAAGTTCTTCTGCGTACTTCTTCATTCTAATTTCGGTGTAACGCATGGCCGCTGCATTATCGCCATCGATGGAACCAAAATTTCCTTGGCCATCAACCAGTGGGTAGCGCATGGAAAACTCTTGCGCTAATCGAACGATAGTAGAATAAACTGCTGAGTCACCGTGTGGGTGATATTTACCAATAACGTCACCAACCACGCGGGCTGATTTTAGAAATGGTTTATTGTGATAGTTACCCATTGAGTGCATGGCATAGAGGACACGACGGTGAACTGGCTTTAGGCCATCACGTACGTCAGGAAGAGCTCGACCAACGATAACTGACATCGCATAGTCGAGATAACAACTCTTCATCTCATCTTGAATATTTACCGGAGCAATATGTCCGTGGTTTTGTGGTGCTTCTGTATCTGACATAATGGCCTCTTACTTAAACGTCTAAGTTTCGCACATTAAGTGCATTTTCTTCAACAAACTGACGGCGTGGTTCTACTTGATCACCCATCAAGACGGAGAAGACTTGGTCAGCTTCAATTGAATCTTCAATCTTCACTTGTAAAAGTGTGCGATTCTCTGGATTCATCGTTGTTTCCCAAAGTTGTTCTGGGTTCATTTCCCCTAGACCTTTATAACGTTGGATATAAGCTCCTGCTTTGCCATCTTCAAGGATATGAAGTGCAAAGGCATCAAGCCCTTCATAAGTTTGCTTTTCAGCTTTTTCACGAGTGATTTCAAACTTCGCTTTTAAATAATTCTTAATTCCGTCAAAGTTATTAACGAGATCAGCGTAGTCTGGTGAATCAAAGAAATGTCCACCTAGTTTGAATTTTTTATTTCGTGCTGTGGTTTGAACTGTAATTGTGATTTGATTAGTACCGTGTTCTTTATCTTCAACAACATTGAAGTTGTATTTTTTGAGAGTTTTATGTTCCTGCTCTTTAAAATAATTTTGAAGTTTTTCAAGTTCAACAGTTAATCTAGCTTTATCCTTTACAACTTCTGAACTTAGCTCTGAATTTTCAATAATTCTCTTTAAAAGCATGCTGTCAAAGTGAATATCATAAGACTGAAGATTTTTAGTATAAGCACGATATTTATTGATGAGTTTTCTAGAATCTTCAACTTCAATATTCTTTCCATCAATCATAAGAATGGTATCTGAAAGAGAGTTTTCTACCAAGAAAGCTTCAAGAGCTTTTTCATCTTTCAAATATCTTTCAGCCTTTCCACGCTTGTAACGATAAAGTGGTGGCTGCGCGATATAAACATAGCCTTGCTCAATAAGCTCTGGAAGCTGACGATAGAGTAGTGTCAGAATAAGAGTTCTAATGTGAGATCCATCAACATCGGCATCGGTCATGATTACAATTTTATGATAACGAAGTTTTGTTAGATCAAAATTATCTTTACCAATAGAAGTACCGATAGCTTGAATCAACATTTTGATTTCGTTATTTCCAAGCATCTTATCAAATCGAGCTTTTTCAACGTTTAGAATTTTACCTTTAAGGGGTAATACCGCTTGGTTTTTACGATCGCGACCTTGTTTGGCCGATCCACCGGCCGAGTCACCTTCCACAATATAAATTTCACATTTTGCTGGATCTTTTTCTTGGCAGTCGGCCATTTTACCTGGAAGACCTGAGTATTCTAGAACACTTTTTCTTCTGGTTAATTCACGAGCCTTTCTTGCGGCTTCACGAGCTGCAGCAGCATCGATAGATTTTCTAAGAATTGTTTTTGCTGTGTCTGGATTTTCTTCAAAGAAAGTTTTAAGGCCATCACCCACAAGTGAGTTAACAATACCTTCAACTTCAGA
>CAYGRY010000109.1:0-6110 GCA_964352405.1 uncultured Halobacteriovorax sp. | reverse complement strand
ATAGGTACAATTCACTGGCAATTCATTGAAAATGTTAGAGTTTATGTGCAAGAAGGAAGGCTTATGGAGCTTTTATTAGCTATTTTTGGGCGAGCCCTCGCGTTCAGTGTGAACGCTCCCCATCCAATTCCACCGAGTATGAGTTTGTGGGAGCGTATGCTTCCGCCGGTTGATATCTCAGAGAATGGTCACTTAATTGATTGGCTTTTTAGCTATACAACTTATTTGAATATTTTCTTTTTTACATTGGTGTGTATTGGTTTGTTTGGTTTTAGTTACCTCTACTGGTACAAGCGCCACCCAAAAGCTGAATATACTTACGGAAATAAAAAAATGCATATCATTGTTGCGACAGTGATCGGTGTTGCAGTTTTCTTCGGTGTAGACATGAACATTACTCGTATGTCGAACAACGACTTCATGAATGTTTTCGCCAAATGGCCAACAGCTGAAGAAGATGTTGAAAGAGTAGAAGTGCTTGCTCAGCAGTGGATGTGGAACTTTCGTTATGCCGGTCAAGACGGTGTTTTCAACACTGACGATGACGTTTTAACAATGAACGATCTTAGGGTACCGGTTGGTAAAAAAGTTCTTTTCCAAATTACTTCTAAAGACGTTATTCACTCATTCTTTATTCCTAATGCGAGAAGAAAAGTTGATGCGATTCCAGGTCGTATCACTCGTATGTGGGTTAAGTTCACAAAAGACGGTAAGTGGGAAATTGCGTGCGCAGAAATGTGTGGAACATTCCACTACAGAATGGCAGCGAAGCTTACAACTTATCAGCCTGAAGAATACGCAACTTGGCTAGCTGAAGCAGAAGAGAAAGCTTTAGTTGAAAACGACCCAGAACGTGCAGAAATGTACTGGGGTTGGAAATGGGAATACTAAGAAACTAAGTAATATTACGGAGCTTACAAATGGCTTTTTTTGAACAACATATGCACCCGGTCCCTAAGACTTTCTTATCGAAGTATATTTTTTCCTTCGATCATAAAGTTATTGGAAAACAATTTCTTTGGTACGGAATCTTCTTTCTAGGTATCGGCGGAATCATGGCCCTTATGATTCGTTGGGCGCTAGCTTTTCCTGATCAAGCCTTTCCAATTATTGGTCAGTTCATGTTCCCAGAAACTGGCGGACTTATTCCTCCTGACACCTACGCCATGCTTTTCACCATGCACGGTACGATTATGATTTTCTATGCCATTACGCCGATTTTGATTGGTGCTTTTGGTAATTTCTGTATTCCGCTAATGATTGGTGCCAGGGATATGGTTTTCCCGCTTTTAAATATGCTTTCATTTTGGTTAGCAATTATTTCGGGACTTCTTTTGGTTGGATCTTTGTTTACTCCTCTTGGAGCCGCTGCCGGTGGTTGGACGTCATACCCAACACTTTCAACACTCATTGGATCCCCTGGTACAGGACAAACTCTTTGGGCGTTGGCCATCTTTGTTCTTGGTATTTCATCTACAATGGGTGCGATTAACTACATCACAACAATTATCGTTCTTCGCGCACCTGGAATGGGCTATTTCGATATGCCACTTACTGTTTGGGGCTTATGGCTTACAGCTATTTTGAACGCCATCTTCCTTCCGGTTCTTGGTGCAGGTGTATTGCTTCTTATTTTTGACCGTGTTTTTGGAACACAGTTTTTCTTAGCAGGTGCCGCAGCCACGAGTGGTGCAGGTGATCCGGTTCTATTCCAGCACGTTTTTTGGATTTTTGGTCACCCTGAAGTTTATATTTTGATTCTTCCAGCCTGGGGTATCGTCTCTGACCTTCTATCTTTCTTTGCTAGAAAGCCTGCCTTTGGAGCAAAAGCTACAGCTCTTTCAATGACTGCTGTGACTGTGCTTTCTACACTTGTTTATGGTCACCATATGTTTACGACTCAAATGAGTCCGCTTCTTACTCAGTCATTTATGACTCTTACGATGACGATTTCAATCCCTTCGGCTATCTTCTTTGCTAACTGGCTTGGAACAATTTGGCGCGGATCGATTCGCTTTGATTCTCCTATGCTTTTCTCTTTAGGAGTGGTTTTCGTTTTTGGTCTTGGTGGTCTAACTGGCCTTTACCTTGCGACTGTTACAACTGATCTTTATCTTCACGATACATACTTTGTTGTAGGGCACTTCCACTACACAATGGCTGCTTCTGTTCTTCTCGGTGGTTTTGCGGCGATTTACTTTTGGATGCCGAAAATGTTTGGAGTTATTTGTAATGAAACTCTAGCTAAGTGGCACTTCTGGCTTACGATGCTTGGTCTTAACGGTGTTTTCATGGGCATGATGGTTGTTGGTTACGCTGGTATGCACCGTCGTATTTATAACCCATTCATCTACGAGCATCTTCAAAGGTTGATTCCAATTAATGAATTCATTACTTGGTCAGCGATACTTATGGGTCTTTCTCAAATTATCTTTGTAGTGAACTTTGTCCACACAGTGTTTTTTAAGAAAGAAAAAGCATCACAAAACCCATGGAATGTTGGAACACTTGAATGGACGATTCCTTCACCGGCTCCAAACTACAACTTTAAAGAAATTCCAGTTGTTAAATGTGGCCCACATGAATTTAGTAACCCTAACCTTCCAGCTGGTAGAGATTTCCAATATCAAACTGAAGAATTGGTTAAGGCATAATTAATAATGACCACTGAAGTGCAACATATTCCAGGAGAAATACGCCAAGCAAAAGCGATTGGTAGTATTGCTATGGTATTTGTTTTGGTGTCATTTTCGATGCTATTTGCCACTTTATTTATGGGCTATGCAGCCCTTCGTACTTCTGCTCCTGTTTGGCCGCCAATGGGAATGGACAATCTCCCAATGCTCTATCCGATCCTAAGTACGATCTTTATTGCTATCAGTAGTCTGTGTTGGAATATGTTTGAAAAGACTCTAAAAATGAAGTGGGTTCTTGCAACTTTAATTTTAGGTTTAGCATTTACAGCTTCACAGTTTGGTCTTTGGTCTGAACTTAAGCTTCACGGAATTTTAGCAGGCACTGGCGTTTTCGCTTCAGTCATCTATTCGTTTACTTGGGTTCATATGGCCCACATCGTAGCTGCATTAGCTCTGCTTATTTGGCCAATCGTTTGGGTCAAAAAAGATCAGGTTACAGATCTACGAGTAGTAAAAATAACTAGTATTGGAAAGTTTTGGCATTTTTTAGGCATTATTTGGGCACTGATGTTTGTGACCCTTTTTGTGCTTTGAGGATTTTACGATGAAGATTTTAAAAAGCTTATTTGTTTTATCTCTTCTTACAACTTTAGTCGGTTGTGAGGGGCAAAATGAATTTCATGAAGACGTTATTATGGCCGGCGGTCAATACGTTAAAGCCGATACACTAAATCTTGGTAAAAGAATTTACACAGAATACTGTATGGCCTGCCACGGCGTTGAAGGCGACGGTAAAGGTGTTGCTTCGATGGGAATGACGACTCCAGCTCGTAACTTTAAACTTGGTATTTTTAAATTTGGAGACGTGGTTTCTGGTGAGCTTCCTCATGATGACATCATGAAAATGCATATCAAGCGCGGACTTAAAGGTTCTGCCATGCTTCCATGGGACCTTTCTGAAACTCAGCTAGATGCAGTTTTACAATATGTTAAAACTTTCGCTCCAGATACTTGGATTGGAAAAGACAAAGAACTAGGTCAAAAACTTGAAGTAACTAAAGATCCATTTGGACTTGCACGTAAATCAAGTGCCATTGAGCAAGGTAAACTTGTTTATCATATGACAGCAAACTGCCAAAGTTGCCATAGAGCTTACGTTTCTCACGAAGAACTCTCAAATCTTAACAAGATTGCTTACGGCGAAAAAATGACAGAGTTTGATCCAACTCTTTATCAGGTGAAGCCGCAAGAGACAGATCATGGTTACGTTAATATTCCACCAGACTTTACTTGGCACGAACTTAGATCAATCCAAAATATTGAAGATCTTTATTTAAGACTAGCAGCAGGTGTTGGTGGAACTTCAATGCCATCATGGAAAGACACGCTCTCAGATCAAGAGATTTGGGCCGTCGCTTATTATGTTCAAAGCCTTCGTGAGGTAAAAGATACTCCAGCAAGAACTGAGCTTATGAATAAAATTAAGGAAGCTAATAAATAATGTCAGCAACTATCGCCTACCAAAGAGATCACAGTTTAGTCGAACGTCTTGTAAGGCACTGGGCTTTTTGGTGTGCATTTATGGTTCTAGCTTTTGGCTATCCTATTTTTCGCTCACTGAATCGCGAGCTTCCGCCAGAGCTACCAAAGTTTTATAAGGTTCCAGATTTCAGCTTAACCAATGACTTTGGAAAACCTTTTGGTAGTAATGAACTTAATGGCAAAGTGTATATTGCAAATTTTATGTTCACCTCATGCCCTACAACTTGTCCGGCGCTAATGGAGAAAATGCAAAAGGTTCAAAAAAGAATTAGAGGTGTTGGCAACAAAGCAGCCCTAGTAACTTTTACGGTTGATCCTGAAACAGATACACCTAAAGCTTTGCATAAATTTGCCAGAGGATTGCACGCCAATCCTTTCGTCTGGAGCTTTTTAACGGGTGACGTGAACGAGATTAAAAAAGTTGTCGTTGATGGTTATAAAGTTCCAATGGGTGACGGCAAAGAGCCGATTCAAGGAATGGTTGATGGCAATGAAGTGACACTTTTCGATATAGTTCACTCTGAGAAACTTGTTCTTGTCGATCAAGACGGTTGGGTCAGAGGCTATTATGGAACAGACAAAGTAAGTTTAGACAGCTTAATGGTTGATGTGGGTTTAACCATGAATCGCCAGATGTATAACAAGTGAGGATATGATGTCAGATCATGCAGGTGTAGAACATAAAAGTCATTGGAAAGAATACTTTATCATTTTCTTCGTCTTGGCTTTTTTAACTGCCGTGGAAATTGTTATTCCTGGCCTTGATACAAAATATGTCTATAAGGCAAACTCACTTATTTTTCTAGCTATAGGTAAAGCCTTTATTGTGGCTTATTACTATATGCACTTAAAAGAAGAAAAAGGATGGCTAAAGTTTATTGCGGCAATCCCAATCTCTGCAGGGTTGTACGCCTTAGTTGTTATTCTTGAATCGATTTATCGTTAAGGAGCTTAGAAATGGAAGCTAAAGAAAGTACATTAAAAGTAAATGCCCAGTTTGAAGGAATTCAGCAAAACCAATTTTATATGCCTACATGGGCATTGATCTCTGTGTTGATTGTTGGATTTTTTGTTTTAAAGTCTTTTATCTATATCAAAGATGGTAAACGTCACGGTCGTTAAAAAATTTGAAAAACGATTATAAAAAAAGCCGCTTAAATAAGCGGCTTTTTTTTTGATCAATATTTTATTTTCTTATTCTTCAACAACAACATTTAACATCTTATCGTCTTTTTGAATCTTATCTAAAAGATCTAATCCTTCTACTACCTGGCCAAAGACAGTGTAGTTACCATCTAGGTGAGGAAGAGTTGTTAAAGCGATATAGAACTGGCTATCTGCAGAGTCAGGCTCAGAGGCACGTGCCATTGCTACTGTTCCACGAATATGTTGAATATCGTTAAATTCAGCTTTTAATTTTTTACCACTTCCACCAGTACCTGTTCCTGTAGGATCTCCACCTTGGGCAACAAAGTTTGGAACAACTCTATGAAAGATTAAACCGTCATAAAATCCAGTCTTAATAAGCTCAACAATACGGTTAACAGTATTTGGTGCTTTATTAGGATAAAATTTAAAAACAATATTTCCATGAACTGTCTTTATAGTAGCTTTTGCTACCGACAATCCGTTGCTATCAGATTTGAGGCCACTAGAAAGTGTTTGCTCAGAATCCGTATTGGCTTCTTTTTTAGTACAAGCCATTCCGCCCATTAGAGTGAGGGTCAAAAGGCAAATAGCGGCTAAGTATCGATTCAGCTTGCTCATCAGCGGTTCCTCCGTAAGCTTTGTAATATCCATAGTTTATACTTTTTATTGAGACTGGCAACTTAAGTAAAAAAAAATAAAAATAAAGAGAAAACTTTGTTGACATACACGCAGTGCTCACATAAATTCTGCCTCACCTTTTCAGGCTTGGATTTGTGCGGGGGT
>CAYGRY010000108.1:0-6318 GCA_964352405.1 uncultured Halobacteriovorax sp. | reverse complement strand
GCACAAGTTATTAAACAAGATAAATCTCGCAAAGTGATTATCTTCACTCGTAAGCCAGGCCGTACTCGTAAGAAAAATGGTCACCGTCAACCTTACACAGCTCTTTTGATTACAGAAGTTGCTGATGGACAAGGAAACGTTGCTAAGATTGATGCTAAATCAAAAAATGCAGAGAAATTTTTAAAATAAGAATTAATTAGGAGCTATTAAAATGGCACATAAGAAAGCGGGCGGCTCAACATCCAACGGACGTGACTCGAACCCAAAATATTTAGGTACTAAAATCTTCGGAGGTCAAAAAATTATCGCTGGAAATATCATCGTTCGCCAAAAAGGAACTAAAATCCATGCTGGCAAAGGCGTAGGAACTGGTAAAGACTGGACTCTTTACGCTCTTAAAGATGGTTTCGTTAAGTTCGGTTGGCTCGACAAAAAAACCAAAATGGTTTCTGTCGTCGAAGCTTAATGGCTTAGAAAACAAAAGCAATAGAAAGGGAACTTCTTCGAGGTTCCCTTTTTTTTTAGATGATTTAAATAGAGGCATAGCTTGAAATTTATTGATGAAGTCAGCATTACAATTATCAGCGGAAACGGTGGAGAAGGTTGTTCAGGCATGCGCCGTGAAAAACACGTTCCTCTAGGTGGACCTGATGGTGGTGACGGCGGAAATGGTGGCGATGTTTATGTCGTCGCAACAGATAAACTTAACACTCTAGTTAAATTTAGAGGCCGTAAAGTTTATCGCGCGCAAAACGGCGAAAACGGATCTGGCCAACAATGCCATGGTAAATACGGTGAAGATCTTATTATTCCTGTTCCAATAGGAACGATCGTTAGACGTTCTGACAACCAAGACGTCCTTGCTGATCTAACCGAAGTTGATCAAAAAGTGTTGATCGCCGAGGGTGGACGCGGTGGACTTGGAAATGCCAATTTCAAAACATCAACGAACCAAGCACCACGAAGAGTAATAGATCCTAAACCAGGTGAAACCATTGAAGTTGATCTTGAATTAAAACTTCTTGCTGATATCGCTTTAATTGGAATGCCAAACGCTGGTAAATCAACATTGATCTCGGTGATCTCTGCCGCCAAACCTAAAATCGCGGACTACCCTTTTACAACGCTTGAACCAAATCTTGGCGTTGTTGCTTTTAACCTTGAAGACTCCTTTGTTGTGGCCGATATCCCAGGTCTCATTGAAGACGCCGCTGAAGGTAAAGGTCTTGGAATTAAGTTTCTAAAGCATATCGAAAGAACAAAAGCTTTCGTTCATCTTGTTGATGTCTCTTGGTGTCTGGATGAATTTGAAGCGTTCGATCAATACGTTACTGTTAGAGCTGAGCTTGAGCGCTTTAATGAAAAAATGCTTGAGAAGCCCGAAATTATTTGTTTAACCAAAATAGATGCTATGACCGAAGAAGAGATCACCAAAATACAAAAGTTTTTTGAAGAAGCGCTTGATAAAAAAGTTCTTCCGATTTCGTCTGTGTCAGGTCGCAATATTGATGTCATTAAATCTTTGATGTATCAAAGTTTAGGAAGAGGAAAGTAAGTTATGTCTAGTGAGTATATTAATAAACAAGTTGACCAGATTGTTAATGATAAAAATTATCCTTATCCTCTAAACCTAGCAATGGCGAGCACATGGCTGATTGGAAACCTTAAAGGTGTTAATCTTAAAGTTTTAGATGTCGCCAAACAAAGCTCTCTTGCTGACTTTTTTGTTATGGGTTCTGCTAACAACCCAACAATGGCAAAAGCCATGGCCGATGAAGTGATCTTTCAGATGAAGCGTGTTGGTCACCAGATTGTTTCTCGTGAGGGCATGAACTCAACTGCTGATTGGATTCTTCTCGATATCGGTGACATCATTGTTCACATCTTTTTAGACAGCTCAAGAAACGCTTATGATCTTGATAGTCTTTGGGCGACAGCTAGACCAATGCCGATTCCTCAAGAATATTACTCAAGTGAAGAAGATCAAAAACCAAGCGGTCCAGATGGCAGAGGCTTTTTCTGAAAATTCGCCTTTTCACTGTTGGGAAATTAAAAGATCAGCATCTAGAATCTCTAGAACAAGATTATCTTAAAAGACTTCCTGCTGGCTTTCTTGAAATTAAAGAACTTAAATCAAGATCTGAAGATGTGATTGCCGAGGGCAAAGACATTCTTAAAGAATCGGCCGGACATCACTTAATTTTATTAACTGAAAACGGTAAACAACGAGATAGTGTTCAATTCTCTACTTGGCTGGATCAATTAATTCAACAACCCAAACCTGTTGCTTTAGTTATTGGTGGGGCTGCGGGATTTTCAAAAGAAATTCGAGATCAGGCGCAAGAATTTTGCTCTCTTTCACTTCTTACCTACCCTCATAAATTTGCCAGGCTGATCTTAGTTGAACAGCTCTATAGGGCCTATACTATTCAGACAAAGCACCCCTATCATAAATAAAGACTAGATCGTCGGAAGCATGCCTTCTCGTTGAATTGGATTATCAAGAGAAACAAATGTTTCAGTGGAATGAATCTCTGGAATGGTTTGAAGTTTATTTAAAAGAAAGTGGTGAAGCGCTTTTGTACTCGCCACCATCACTTTAACGAAAAGACCATACTGACCGGTTGTATAATGAACTTCAACAACCTCTTCAAAACCGCGCATAATCTCAATCGTTTTTTTAAGATCATTGGCCGATCTAAGATTCACACCAATAAAGGTTGTAACTTCAAGGCCGATCATTCTTGGATCAACTGTAAACTTTGAGCCTGTGATAACTCCGGCTTCTTTAAGTTTGGCTAGACGTCCGTGAACAGTTCCAGCAGAGATAAGAAGTTCATCAGCTATATCTTGATAAGGCGTTCTAGCATTAGCCTGAAGGCGTCTTAGTATTTCAATATCAAGTTTATCAAGGGTGAATGAGCTGTCTTCTTGCATTAGCGACTCATCCCAGTTGCGACTTTAACAGTCTTTAAAAACTCAGCTGCTTTTGGTCTAACCTTAGCAGCCCCTTCATCAAGAATTTTATCTATCATAGAAGGATTGGCCATGAGCTCTTCATACTTTGTCCTTGGTTCAGTTAATGCTGAGTTTAAAACTTTAAATAGCTCCGCCTTAGCTTCGCCCCAACCAATTCCCCGCTTATACCAAGCTGCTAAATCATCTTGCTGGGCTTTGGTTGAAAAGAATTTAAATAAGTCGAAGATCAAAGAATTACTTGGATCTTTAGGCGCTTCAGGTGGAAGAGAATCGGTTTTAATTTTATTAATAAGTTTTTGTAACTTTTTTTCTGGAAGAAATAGCGGAATCGTATTTTGGTATGACTTAGACATCTTTCTTGCGTCTAAACCAGGTACTAATGTTTGCGACTGAACGATGGCTTCTGGAGGCGTAAAGACTTCGCCGTAAATGGCATTAAAAGAAGAAACGATTTCTCTGGCGATTTCAATGTGCTGAAGTTGATCGGCACCAACTGGAACAAAATTCGTTTGTAAGAATAAAATGTCTGAGGCCATCAATACAGGATATCCATAGATCCCCATATTAATACCTTGATCGACATCACGACCATTTTGCGTATTCTCAGCGCCAATAGCTTTATAGGCATGGGCACGATTCATGTGACCCTTAGCCGTGAAGCAAGAAAGAATCCAGTTCATTTCCATAATTTCAGGAATATCACTTTGACGATAAATCGTAATTTGATCAGGATTGAGTCCCATTGCAAGCCAAGTGGCGGCTACTTCATAAACGTATTCACGCATTAATTTAGGGTCATGAATCGTCGTTAAGGAATGATAATCAGCAATAAAGTAGAAACATTCATAGGTGCCAGTATTAGCCATTTCAATGGCGGGTTTAATGGCGCCTAAATAATTACCAAGATGTGGCATTCCAGTAGGCTTAATTCCTGTGAGGCATATGGGCTTTTTCATTTCTAAAAGATCTCGAGAAAGATGGAAGGTGACAACGAAATCACCCTCCGAATAAAACTCATGAGATTATTTAATTTCTACAATAATTTTAACTTTCTGATTTGGAGGAGAAACCTTTGCTGGATTAGAAAGATAGAATTCAATAGGGCCTTCAGTAGCTTCTTTTTTGTTACTTTTGATCCACGCATTAATCGCGTTGTATCCACCAAATGTATCAGCGTATGAACCAGTGAATTCTACTTGAGCAACCTTACCTGAAGGAAGCTTAATCATGTCGAAACCAATTAAGTTTTTAAGTTCTTTAGAAACAGGATAGCCTGCTTGAAATGTAATAACGTCTTTTTCTCTATCAAGCGCTTTCAAGAAAGGTGCGCCACTTGTTTTAATTTTTAGACCAGCAGCTGCTTTTCTTACTTCTTCTAAAGACTGTGCCACTAAACCTGGAACTTTATCTTTTTGCGCTTTTATAGTTTTGACCATGGCAAAGCCGCCTGTACCCTTAGTTTCAACAACTTTGTAAGTAGCGGCCATAAGGTTTAAAGACAGAGACATCATTAACAAGCTGAATATTATCTTCATAAATTCTCCCTAAGATTTTGCATCACTATAGCTCAATTCCATAGGAGTAAAAAGTTTTTGCTAAACAAAAACTGAAGATATTAATTATCAGTCACTTGCCCAACCGCGTCAATTAACATATCACTGTATTTATCGTTTTCTTCAAACGAAGGATGAAAGCCGTCCCAATGGGTTCTTAGCTCTGGATCTCGTTTGGTGGCGCTAAAATCGATGACCGTCACGCCTTTGCTCTTTAAACACTCGCCCATCTTTGCGTCAGATTCTTCAGGATAAAGAACGACAACAAACTTTGATTTCACTAATTTTCTTTTCGTTTCTTGTTCCATCTGAAAGATCAATTGGCAGGTTTTGTTAAAGTCCTCTTGTGAATAGTTTACAGCATCTACAAAACGAATAGCCTTTCTTAAGGCAAAACTTTTAGCAACCAAACTCTTGAAATAATTCTTTATAGAAAATCCCTTTTCTAAAACAAGTCGATCACCGCTTTCCCATTTATACTGGGGAGTCGGCCAAGTATAAGCCATCGTCGTAATATGTGCATTCGCTCTAAAGATATGGTTGTTTTGAAAAAAATAAAAAACGATTCCAGATTGTTGTGAAACTTCTAGGCTTAGATCTCTTTGAGATAACATATATAAAAAAACGTTGGCAGCCGCCCCAGGAAGTGAATAGTTGTACGACTGATAACTTAAGCTCTTTTCATTAAATAAATAAGGTAGCGTTTCGTGATCACTGATTCCATCGCCAAATATTAATGATCCACCAAGAAATATTGCATACTCTGGTTTTTTATCTTTCTCAAATAAAGGAGTTGAAACTCTACGAGAGAACTCATCCCAAGAAATTGTATAAGTTGTTTGGACTGAGGTCTCTCTCTCTAATGAGTACGGAGAAGCCTTGTATTTCGTATAAACCTTTTCACGGATATATTGCTGACTAGGAAATAATAATTTTTCAAGATGAGAAATGACATCTACCGATGTTTGATCATAGTTTTTTTCAACTAATGTAAATCCAAACTCTAATCCGAGAAAGCCTACTAGAATGAGAAACAGGCCAAAAAAGACTGCCAATAAGTTTTTATACATAAAGATGAAGCTATCTTAACAGCTAATAAAAAAGCCACCCAATGGGTGGCTTAACTAAATAAAAAATTTGGTTGCGGGAGTAGGATTTGAACCTACGACCTTCGGGTTATGAGCCCGACGAGCTACCAGACTGCTCCATCCCGCGTTAAATGACTGAAATCCTTTCAATTCTGGGGTGATCTTACCTAAGTATCCGACATATTGTCCAGTTCTTTTCCCAGACAGTTTCGCTCCGACTTAAAGTCCTAAAATTATTGAAAAAGGTTTCGATAAGATCTTGTAGGGACAATAAAATGCAGGGGTAATACACAATGGCAAATGCAGCAACGAAGAAAAACTCAATCAATATTTCAGTCGATGTTACCGAACTCTCAGCGACTCAAGTTCGTTTACTAAAGTCTCTCAATGCCATGATCAAGCACGTTGTCTTAACAGATAATGAAGGTGAGTTTTTTGATGGTAGTGCTGAATGCATGAGAATCTGTGCTTCACTTATCAAACAAGCACAATTTATCGAAGCCTTTAAAGCAGAAGATATTCCATATGCAGAACAAGCGCTCGAATATTCTATCGATATTCTTCAAGAACAAATGAGCGCTCATAAAGTGATTAGCTACGACTGTTAATTACTTAACAATTTGAGCATGCACGTTCCCTTTTTGAGGAACACGATTAAGGCGAGCTTCTTTTCTCGCCTTTCTTTTTTGGTGCATGGC
>CAYGRY010000107.1:0-6359 GCA_964352405.1 uncultured Halobacteriovorax sp. | reverse complement strand
CTTCTCTGGCCACGGTGTAGATATCGACACCATGCTCGAGTAACTCTCCAATAAACGTTGCACGGGCCGAATGGGGAGAAATTTTAAAATTGAGGCCAATTTTTTTAGCATAATGATCAACGATCTCATTAACCGTTCTAGGGTTGAGTGGCTTATTGAGCTTGGTTGGATCTTTTGGATTTCTAGTGGGCTGAAAGATATGATCATTTGGTTCAAGCCCTCTATTTTGGGATCTCATCCAACTCATATAATTTTCTAGTGCCTCAATACATAGAGGATGAACCAGCTTTTGTCCGATCTTGCCGCCTTTTCCTTTATATTCAAAAACCTTTGAATCGTTAATCTCGCGGTAGTCTTTATATTTAAGTGCTAGGACTTCGCTTTTTCTAAGCCCCGTGGTGAAGAAAGTTATAAGTAAGGCCAAATGCATTGGACCCGAGTTCGATTTAGGGTCAATTGCCGTAAATAACTCTCTAACCTGACCTGCATCGAGTGCTTGAGTCGGAGTCACGACCTCGAGGCGAGGGCGCTTAACCGAAGAAGCCGGATTAAATTGGCAAACACCTTTTTCAACCAAAAAGTCGCAGTAACTTGAAATACAGGCCAGCTTTCTAGCGACTGTTTTAGGAGCAAGGGAGACGGGCTCATCGCTTAAATAGTTCCTGTAAGCAATTACGTGGGCGCGCTCAAGATCATCGAAGCCTTTGACTTTGGGAGCACTGACTAAAAGCCATTCTATAAACTTATGAAGATCGCTATCGTAACTAGAGCGTGTATGGATGGAGGTGAAATTATCAAAAAATTCACTATAGAGTTCAAAAGGGTTTTTTAGCTTAGGTGCCGCCATAGATTCATTATACTGCAAGGCATAAGCAGGCGATATTAGGAAGAATCTGCTCAGATTTAGTGTGTAAATAGGTAAGGGGGTCTTAATAATAATGATGCCATGTGTCAATATGTTTTCATGAAATATCTTTTGATCCTCTTATTCGTTGCACCTGCGGCGTTTTCACAAATGGCACCTAAGTCTGTGTTTGGTGAAGATGATCGAGTCCCAATGGTTAGTCATGACTATCCTTTTTCAGCCATCATGAGACTTGAAAATACAGAGGGCGGGCACTGCACAGCTTCGCTGATTGGTAGAGATCTCATTCTTACCAATTCTCATTGCCTAAGTGATGAGTCGGGACAAAAGAAAAGCTCCATCAAGGCCAATATGCATGGCCTATCAAATTTTTCTCCAACAGTTTCTGTTTCAGATATTTATCTTGGAACTCGTGATTATGAAAACGATCCTGGTCATGACTGGGCGATAGCAAGAATTGATAAACCACTAGGCGATATTTTCGGTTACTTTAGTTTGGCTGATTCAGCTCAGGTTGGTGGGGGAGTTACACTTGCTGGTTTTTCTGGCGACTTTAAAGGCGGCAGAACTGCGGGTGTCCATACTAACTGTTCGCTTAAAGGAATGATCTCACAGCATAATGTGATGATGCACGATTGTGATATGACCAGAGGCTCATCTGGATCTGCTATTTGGAAAATGAACAACGGACGAGCTGTTATTCATGCCCTCAATAGTGCTCAAAGAGGTCAAAAAGACGAGCATGATGTTTGGAGTATGGGCGATAGTAACCTGTCAGTTCCAGTTCAAACCTTTAAAAATCAAGTCATCGGTGCGCTAAACGAAACCATTAATCACAAAACAGAAATCCTTGTTTGTAACTCAAAGCCTAAAAGATTGAAGCTCGCTTTTGGCTTTCAGTCTGAAACGACTTCGATCAGTAAAGGCTGGGTAAGGGTTTCGAAGAATTCTTGCAAGTTTGTAAAGCTTCCCAAAGTTGTTCAGCAGTCTAATGAAAGCTTTAAAATTTTCGTTTACAGCGAGGATCAAGATCTTGGCGGTAGTTTGTATAAAGAGTTCTGTGTCGGCGGCTTTTTTGGTTTTGAAAAGAACGCTAAAAACTGCGAGCAAGATAAGATTAAACTTTTCACTAATTTGGGAAATACACAATTTCAACATATAAAACGAATTCAGTTATAGGAGTCTTTATGAAAAAGTTCTTTTTTGTGGCAGCGCTATTATTTAGTGTTCAAAGCTTTGCAAGTACAGTGCAAACAACTTTCAATGCCGAGGTTAGATTCCACCGTGCGGATGGGAAAGTAAAAAAGCTGGCAAAGATACGTGTTATTACTCAACACAATAGTGAAGCCAGTCTACTTAGACCTTCAACACTTGAAGACTGTCAGATTGCTGCTGGCAAAAAAGATCTTTTAAGTCTTTTTACTGAAGCAGATGTTTATACATGTCTAGCGACTAAAAATACTTTAATGATCAGCTCACAAACTCTTCAATCAATTGTCGATAGAAGTATCGCTTTGACCATCTTTGGTTCAGACGATCTTTTTGGAACACTTGATACAATGATCAGAAGTGGTTCAGTTGTATCGAATGCACCAGGTGGAGTACTTAACTCGGTTATTAGTAGACTAGGCCGTGATGTTTTAAGATCTGATTCAATTGAGTTGATGAGATTAGATGGTGGAACGAGCTTCAAGATTAGCGATGATCGAGGGCTTGAGTCTTTTGAAGTTAATCTAAGTATTAAAAACGTTGAATACCTGAATTAAACAGTTATTAAGTAAGAAACAGATAGTTTTTATCCAATGACCATCCGTGAATAGAGCTCCAGTATATAGGGAGCTCTTTTTATTTAGGTTCATTGGAGGAACTATGAAATATATCAATCGTCTTGTGACGATCGCAGCTGCGATTCTTATGTCACAATCAGTAATGGCCCACGAAGGTCTGTCAGATGCTTTTCATGCAGAAGTTTTAGGTGGTGAGCGCGATGCTATCGCGACGATCACATTAACAGAGTCACACGTTGATCTTGCACATCTTAATGCTATGGGCATGGATATCGCCGGTGTTAATCGTAAGGCCAATCAAGTTGATGTGGTTGTTAATGATTGGGATCTTGAGCGTTTGGCGCAAGAAGGATTCAAGGTTTCATTTGATAAAGCACAAAAGCTTTACGACAAAGGCCTTGATGAAGAATATAAAAACCCAAGCGAAGTTGAGCAGATTCTAAGAGAGCTTGCTGAAGCTAATCCCGAAATTGCACGTCTTGAAAGCATCGGAAAATCTTCTGAAGGAAGAGATATCTGGGCACTTAAAATTTCAGACAACGTGAATGAAGATGAAGCGAGTGAGTCAGCTGTTTTATTCAATGGTATGCACCACGCTCGTGAAGTAATGACTCCTGAAGTTGTTATCGATGCAGCTCAGTGGCTTGTTAAGAACTATGTTTCTGGCAATGAAAAAGCTGTTAACTGGGTTAATAATACTGAAATTTATCTTGTACCAATGCTAAACGTAGATGGTAACGCGAAAGTTTGGTCTGGCACTCGTATGTGGCGTAAGAATACAAACTACGGTCACGGTGTAGACATCAACCGTAACTACCCCTACCAGTGGGGATCATGTAATGGTTCAAGTGGCTCAACTTGGTCAGATACATATAGAGGTCCAAGTGCAGGTTCTGAACCAGAAGCTCAAGCTCTTATGGGTCTAGTTTCTAAAATTAAGCCTGTGTTTGATATAAGCTATCACTCATACAGTGAGATCGTTATTTACCCAATGGGTTGTAAAGGTTCTCGCACCGGTGGAAACCGAGCTGTAGTCGAAAATATTGGCGCATCTCTTGGAACTCTTGTTGATTATGAAGCCGGGACTGCTTGGGAACTTCTTTATTCAGTAGACGGCGGCGACATCGATTGGATGTACGGTGTAGAGCAAGTTCTTCCATACGTTCTTGAAGTGAATAGTTCACGTCAAGGTTTCCAGCCTTCTTACTCTCAGTGGAGAGATGTCACTGTTGAGCGTGTACGCCCATCATGGCAATTACTTCTAGATAGAATGAGCCAGTCTGGTCTTCGTGGAAATCTAGATGTTGAAAACGCAAGTCAGTGGAGAGTTAAAGTTGAAAAACGTGACGGTGGATCTTTAAGCGAAATCATCGATTATAAAGTTAATCCAGATGGAAGCTTTCATATCGTTTTAGAGCCAGGTGACTATAAAGTTTCTGTTCGCGAAGAAGGAAGTGCTACACGCTCTTCAAGTGATCTTAAGGTTGGATCAGATCTTTTGACTTTTGAGCCACAACTGTAATTAAAAAGCCTAATAATAGGGTCAGGACAAAGCTTCCTGGCCCTTTTTTATCATCGTCATCATCCAAATCAATACTTCCACAAGCACCGCCTAGACCGAGTAATTCTTTATTGCTTGGGTAGAGATAAGTAATAGCATCAGCATCATCTTCGGTTAAATATTTATTAACAACGCCAGCAACAACTGCGTAGTACATGAGAGAATATTCAACTCTTGAATGTCCTATTCCAATCGCATGGCCAAGCTCATGAGCAAATGTAGAGACTCTGGAGAGTTCATCAACTGTGGCAAATTTAGTATTGACAATATCGTTGATGGCAACGACACCGACAGCTGTATTGGTTAGCATTCCGCCTTTGGCCAAGGTTGAGGTACTGGTAAAAGTTGCGGCGTTATCGCTACAACCAACTATAATCTCCCCTTCAATACCTAATGCAATCATTTGATCAGTTGTGGACGAAGCAGGAATCGTAATTGTTGGACCTAGTTTAAATTTAGCTCTTGAAGTTGGAACACTATTCCAATAATCATCAACGGCACGTTCAACAAATTCTCTAAGACCTTTTGCTGTCAACCCAGCATTGGTGCAATCGGCATCACTCGTTCGTATGGTAATCTCACTAGGGTATCTAGCAGGATTTCGAGTTAATAAGGTAAAGGCTTTGGCTTCAAAGCACAGAAAGATTAAAACTAAATATTTCATGGAACATACACCATTGATAAAAGATAAGAGACAGCGCGTCTGTTACTACTGAAAGGTTGCAGTATAAAGAAGTCGAGTCTTGAACCCCAGTTTTGGGTCATAATATATTCAACGCCCAAATCTAGCGTTGAATTAAATGATGTTGAACTTTCTGTGGGGGCGTAAAAAGTAGCCGTGGTATTTCCATTTGGCAGCTCAACTTCTTCGCCGTCACCGGATATCCTTGTCCAAAATGTTCCAACTCCATATCTAAAAAGAAACTTACTATGAAACTGCCAAGCTAAATGCCAAAAAGCAGAGGTCGTTCGTTTTGAATATTCTTCTTCGGTTCCAGTATGAAAAGCCATTCCTAATTCGGGAGCAAAAAAATGATCACCAAAGATGCGCCAGTAAGTTGTCACTGAAAAGTATGGATTGAATTGAAAACTATCCCTAGAACCGTCGTTGGTGTCTTGGTAGCGAGACGTGGTTGGAACATAGGTACCAACACCCAGACCAACTGCATGGCTTTTAAAGCTTAAAATGAGCAATAAAAAAGGGATGAAAATTTTCATCCCGAATTTTTATATAATTTGGACTCAATTGGAAAGGTTTATCTTCTAGTACTTGAGTCAGTATGAGGAGCTGTATTTGTGCTTTCAGGTGAGCCTACAGCATTTCTTCTAGAGCGATCATTAACGCGGGAAGAACTTGATGCATCTAGAGCAAACTCTCTGTTTCTATAGCGAGCAAAATTCTTTGCCTCTTCACAATTTACATTTCTAGCATAATTTAGATTTTCTGGTAGATCCTGGCCGCAAATTGATTTGGCTTCAGAGATAACTCTTTCGCATGACTTAACTTTATCGTTTCTTTTATCAACGACGGCAGCGCAATTAAATTTGTTATCAACTGTAGCGTTGAGACCATAAGCAAAAGCATTTAGTAGGCCTTGAGTTCTACCAGGACAACCTTCTTCAGAGAAAAGAAAATGTTTTTTGACTCGACAAAAACCTTCGCCAGAAGAGGGAATGGCCCATGTGTAATCACATCTTGATTGGTCACCAAAATCACCCTTGTTACTTTGCATACAAAGATCAAGTTGTTCACATTTCGTTTGATTTGAAGGAATGCCTTCAACACATGTATCTCTTCTTACTAGACAATCTTTTATGTCGTCACATGCGTTTTGAGCACCTTCACACATTAGTCGAACATCATCTAGAGCTTTAGAACAAGTTGTTTGAGCTGAAATGGTAAGTGGTAGTGCTAAGAATAGGGCAAACAAATATTTCATAATGACTCCTATGTCCTAGTTATTGTCGCATTATTTAGTCAAAAAATCAGATAGGAAAAATCTGATCTATATAATTTACTTAAGAGGTCAAGTACTCGATACTGGTCAAAATTAAGCCAAGGGATCATTCGTGAAATCAATAGTTTGTCTTTTTCTCGCCTTTATCACTCTCAATCTTCATGCCGATTTAAGTATCGCAAACTATC
>CAYGRY010000106.1:0-6546 GCA_964352405.1 uncultured Halobacteriovorax sp. | reverse complement strand
CTAACAATCGAGAATTTGCTAAGACTCTTACAAAGCTTCACCATATTTGGAAAGAATCTCCTGAAATTACCATCGTTCCCTCTCACTGCGGCGAATTTTTTGCTAAGCGAGCTTCTCTTTGTCATTGGGATCAAAAGGCCCTTAATGGAGTCTAAGCTAAAGCGACTTGGCCATATTCTTCATTCATACCTTCAAACAAAATGTTGGAGAAGCTTTGGCTCAAGACTTGAGTTAGAAGCTCATCAACAAAAGCTATGGCAAAAGCAATCTACATTTCTGACTCAAAACTCATTATTTTATAAGAAATATAACGGTCTCGCACTTAGTGAATATCCTCTTATGAATAAATCTATCATGATGAGTGAATTTGATAAGATTAATACGAAAAATTTAACTAAAGACAAATGTCTTGATATAGCCCTAAAGTCTGAAGAATCAAGGGATTTTTCTCCAATGGTAGGCGAAGTCTCTGTAGGACTATCTTCAGGCACTAGTGGAAACAGAGGCTTATTTCTTGCTGATGAAACAGAGCGAGCCAGGTGGGCCGGCATTATTCTAGCTAAGGCATTGCCCCAACACATTCTTCATTCACAGCGTATCGCTCTTTTTTTACGTGCTAACAATAATCTCTACACGACATTAAGTTCAAATAAGATTCAGTTTCAATTTTTTGATCTTTTGGAAAAACTTGATGCACATATAGATAGATTAAATGACTACCAGCCCACTATTCTTGTGGCGCCCCCGTCAATGCTTCGAATGTTAGCGAAGTCCGCACGCTTAAAGATCTCTCCCAATAGAATATTCTCTGCCGCAGAGGTTTTAGATCCCATTGATGAGACTTTTCTCAAACAAAGATTCAAGCAACCGATTCATCAGCTCTATCAGTGCACCGAAGGTTTTCTTGGAGCCAGTTGTTCTCACGGTACGATCCATTTAAACGAAGACTATATTATTATTGAAAAAGAGTGGATTGATAAAAAGAATAGAAAATTCATTCCAATAATTACGGATCTAGAACGTAAAACACAACCCATTATTCGTTATCGTCTTAACGATGTTCTAACCGAAAAAAAGAATCCATGTCTTTGCGGTAGTCCCTCAATAGGGATTGAGCAGATCGAGGGCAGAGCGGATGATATTTTTTACTTTGCAACACTTGAAAATAAGCTTGAACCAATTTTTCCTGATTTTTTAAGAAGACGAATACTTCAAGCCGATGACTCTATTGAGGAGTATGCCATAAAACAGCACTCTCCTTTAAAACTTGAAATTACCTTACTCGGTGGAAATAAAGAAAACGTTAAAGCTCAAATGACACAATTCTTTATGCAGCAAAAACTACAAATGCCCGAAATTCTTTTTAGTGCTTATCAAAAGCCCGAGGGTTTAAAAAAGATGAAGCGAGTTGAAAGACTTTTCACTCCTGAAAGTGAAGATCTTATTGTATGAAAACAATTTTAATTTTAAATGATGAAAAGTACTATCTCCCAGGTTTTTTAGACGAATTTCTAAACAATACTAAACATGAAATAACTCACATTTTTACGGTTGATTTTTTTCCTCCTCAAGCGAATAAAAAAACTTACACCAAAGCGAGTATGGCAATCATGCCAACTCGTTTTTTGCTCCTCTATATTTTAAAAACATCATTCTATGCCCTTTTATCGATTTTACCTTTGCCCAGCAGATTCAAGCGACTTTGCTCGATTGCTCATACCTGTCGCCACTACTCTATCCCTCATAAAAAAATTCTTGATGTTAATGATCCCCTATTTCTAGAATGGATTAAGTCTGAAAGGATTGAAGCTGCACTTTCGATTTGCTCTCAAATCTATCGTTTACCTATATTAAGTATTGATCACCTTAAGCTCTATAACTTTCACCCCAGCCTACTACCTAGAAATAAGGGACGATTCCCTGTATTTTGGGCCTTTATGCGCCACGACCCGCAAGGAATGACCTGTCACAGAATTGTGGAAAAGATTGATGCAGGTGAAATTCTTTGCCAAACAGTCGTTGAAACCTCGACAAAAGATGATGTTGCCACCGTTTTAAACAAAATCACCAAATTATCCCCCTCCTTTTTCGAGGAAGCTTTTGATAGAATTATGCAAAATAATCCGCAAAAGAACTTAATTCCTGGTGATTCCTTTTATGGGCCCACTCCAAGCATGGATGAGATTAAGACCTATCATCGGATTATTCATGATCGTCGCTCAAAGGTTTAAAAATGAAACAACATTCTATCGGTCTACGTTTTTCTCGCTTTGTCGTAGATAAACCAAAACATTCACTTGCGATCTTCTTTTTAATCTTAATCATCTTACTGCCTGGTGCCTTACAAATAGACTCCTCTTATACGCCACGAATGTGGTTCGCTAAAGATCATCAACAAATTATCAATCTTAATGATTTCGAAAAAGAATTTGGTAACGATCAACGAAGTGTTATTGGTTTTTATAATCCTAAGGGAATTTTTAACAACGAATCTTTGGCTGTTTTACATGACTTAACAGATGGCATGTGGAAGGTAGCTGATATTTTAAGAGTTGAGTCTCTTGTCAATCACTCTAATATTAGTGCTCAAGGTGATGATCTCGATATTCAGCCATTTCTTGGAGATGCTAAAAAAGAATACACTCAAGATGAACTTGATGACCTTAAATCACGTGCTCTTTCTGATGACGTTATTCCTGACTATTACGTCTCTAACGATGGAACCTATGCATTAATCTTTGGTTTCTTAAAACCTGCTTTTGAAAAAGATCCCGATTATGAAAAAATTGTCAAAGGCACTAGAGATCTTATTCATCAATATCAAGATGCAATTCCTGGAACAAAAATATTTTTATTAGGAGACTCAACAGCGAATGAAGCTTTTAGAGAAGTCGCCAAAGCTGACAACTTTAGAATCATGCCATTCATGTTCGGAATTATTATATTGATCCTGACATGGCTATTTAGAAATACTCTAGCCGTCGTGATGCCACTTCTTCTTTGTTATGCCTCTATTGGCGTAACGTATGGAATGTTGGGTTGGAGCGGAGTTGTTTATAACTCAATGTTAGCGGCTATTCCGGGTATTCTTTTGGCCATCTGTTTAGCTGACGCAGTTCATATCATGATGTCTTTCTTCCATTTTATGTCTGAAGATAATGCGCCAAAAGAAGCTTTAGTTAAGTCTCTTCATAAGAACTTTAAACCGACTTTGATGACTTCTATTACAACCTCAGTAAGTTTTCTAACTATTTCATTTACGGAAATTATTCCGGTAAAAGATCTAGGCCTTCTCTCATGCTTTGGTACAATGATGGCATGGCTTTTTACCTATATTTTTGTCGGCTCAACGCTTTCTTTGTTTCATAATCGCTTCAAAGATGTTTCATCAAAGAATATTTCTAGCCTCGTTAGCTCCAATAAAAAAGATAAAGCAAGCTCACAAGCTAGAGCTTGGACTTTAGTTATTGTAAGAAGAAGCGGCTTAATTATTGGAATTTCAAGTATTTTAACATTAGGAGCACTTTATCTTTCAACGAAAAATGAAGTTAACTCTGACCCTTTAAAGTACTTCACGACTGATGTTCCTCTTCGTGCAGCTTATGATTTTTCATCAACCAAACTCAATGGCCTTAGAGGTGCAGAAATGGTTGTTGATAGTGGCAAAAATGAAGGAGTCAAAGATCCCGAATTTTTAAAGCGCATGAAAAACTTTGAAACATGGCTTTTATCTCAACCCGAAGTAACTCATACAAAATCAATTACACAAATTATCAGTAAATTAAATCGTGTCTTAAATGGAAATGATCCAGCAAAGGAAGTGATCCCTGATACTCAAGAGGAGGTTGCTGGCTTATTATTTCTATACCAGATGGGCCTTCCTCAGGGTATGGATCTTAATAATCAAATCTCACTCGATAATAAAGAGACACGTTTTAGACTTTTGTGGAAAATTGAAACATCTGCTGAAAGTACTGAGATGATTAATCGTATCCTCGCAAAAGCGCCTGAGTTCGGTCTTAAAGTCAGGGCCGGCGGAAACCTTCCTATTTATACTGCTGTTAACCAGCTTATTGTTGAAAGCTTTTTTTGGTCACTTATTGGTGCCCTATTATTTGTTAGCTTCCTCATTCTAGTTATTTTTAAAGATCCACTCGTCGCTTTAATTGCCATGCTTCCCAACGTTCTTCCAATGATCTTTGGTGGAGCCTTGATGGTTCTCATGGGCGTGTATGTAGATATTGGTACCAGCATGGTGATTGTTGTTTGCCTAGGTATTGCTGTTGATGACACCATCCACTTTATTGCGAACTATAAGTTCTACCGTGATCAAGGATTTGAAATACCTGACTCAATTGAGAAAACTTTCTCCATAACAGGTAAGGCCTTAGTCGTCACAACAATTCTACTTGTCGCTGGATTTGGAAGTTTCGCTTTTGCAGAGTTTGTTCCTAACAGAACATTTGGAATTCTTTGTGCTCAAATTCTTGTCTTTGCTCTAGTCATTGACCTCACTCTCCTTCCAGCACTTCTCATTAAAATACGTTCAAGGAAGGCATAAGCTGCCGACTCTTATTCTTCAGAGCTTAGAGTTAAAATACTCTAAACAGCTCTGGAGAATAATTTGAACTTAACAAAAAAAATCGTCCTATCACTCTTTCTTATTTTCATTACTCTTTTTAAGGCCCAAGCAGACTCACCTCAGTTTAGCTCGTTAACACAAGCTGAAGCCGATGATATTTCTAAAGAATTTTCAGCCACCTACGTCCACACGGCAGTTGCTCCAGCAAAAGCACTTGGAAGTGTTTGGGGATTTGAAGTAGGCGTTATAGGCGGTATTGCTCAAACACCAGAAACTGAAAAAGTTGTTAAAAGAGCTAGTCCTTCAACTGAAATTTCATATCTCCCTCATGCTGCTCTTCTTGGTCGAGTCAGTGTTCCTTATGGTGTAACTTTTGAATTAGGTCTTCTAAGTGAAATCACTGCAAGTGGAGTTACTTTAAAGAGCACTTCATATGCAATCCAGTACACTCCTGAGTTTTTATCATTTTTACCTGTAGCAGTAGCAGCAAAACTTCATGGATCATCAGCAGAATTATCATTCAATCAAGCGATTGGTTCAGATGCTAATGGTAAAGTTACTGTTGATACAAGCTCAATTGGTTTTGATATTTTAGCGAGTGCTAATCTTTTAATTTTTGAACCATACGCAGGTATTGGATTTGTGAAAACTGATACTGACATTAAGACAACAGCCACTGGCGGTGGAAGTATCTTTGCTTTTTCTTCGACTAATAATTTTAATAGTAAGAACGATGGTTTAAGAATTTTTGCCGGAACTGAGTTAAACCTCCTACTCTTCAATCTAGGTCTAGAGTACGGCAATATTATGGGCGTCAATCGCTACACTGCCAAACTTTCGGTTAGTTTTTAAATAGAACATAGATGGAGGTAGAAGATACCTCCATCACATTATGATTACTGAATATCTGTTTTTGTTACAACTAGTTTCGCACCTAGACCTATCATCAAACCAACTTCAGCACATATACCAGACCTACCTATAAGTGTTCCAAC
This sequence comes from uncultured Halobacteriovorax sp., assembly GCA_964352405.1. Classification (GTDB taxonomy): domain Bacteria; phylum Bdellovibrionota; class Bacteriovoracia; order Bacteriovoracales; family Bacteriovoracaceae; genus UBA4207. Next base: position 969 of record CAYGRY010000106.1, on the reverse strand, counting down.
GGTAACACCAAGTATACCACTTGCACTGGCAGATACTCCAAAATGTGTCCCTGTTTTCATTCCCAACGGACAAATAATTGCGGTTAAATTATCTCCAATACTTAAACCTGGGCCAAAAGATTGTCTAGTAAGTTCAAATGTATGACCGAATTGACTTTCGCAACTAATTTCGTTTTCGTAACCATATAACAAAATATGAACATTAGATTCCATATAACCAGCGTCGGCATTTATGCAACCAACTGCATATGCCCATCCTGGATATGTATACTGTTGTTGGTGTCGAGGCTGACGCTGAATTGAAGAGTGATAAAAATAGTTTCTTAATGTCGGAATTAATTGATTAAAAGCTGAGCGACATTCTAGCTTGTCCTCTTTGCATATATTTTTAAAATGATCGAATTCGTCTTTCATTTCCTGAGATATATTGCCCTTCTTAAGTGCCTTTACTTTTTTATTAAACTCTAAAACTAAGGATTTTCCTTCTTCGCTTTTTGAAAATTTTTTAAATTTTTTGCGAACTTGAAAATACTCTTTAATGAAATTGGATGATTTTTTTTCTTCTTTGCTTGTCACTATTGCATTTAAATCATTTTCATTTTCAAAAAGCTCGATTTCGGCTTGAGCATTAAGTGAAAACAATAATACTAAAGTTAAAGCAACTAGCCTCATAACAATCTCCTAATACAAATTTACTGGGTCTGTTGTTCTAACACCTCCTCTAAAAGGTCATCATTAACATAGATTCATCAGGTCATATTTTATCATTACGCATAAAAAAGGGAGGCTTTCGCCTCCCCTTCATTAACATAAGTTTGATTCATTAGCGCCAAACGTCACTATCGTGTTCGCTTGGCACTAAGGACTTCTAAGCGTCACGAGCTATGCTCGTGACCGCATGAAGTTACATCATCCCAGGCATTCCGCCCATTCCACCCATGCCGCCCATACCAGCGCCACCAGCGTTAT
>CAYGRY010000105.1:0-6836 GCA_964352405.1 uncultured Halobacteriovorax sp. | reverse complement strand
CTTGTATAAATTGGCTTGTTCTCTGTCTTTATTCTTGAGCCATTCAGTCAGAAATACATCCACTTCTTTGAGCTCATCGACCAATTTTGATCTCACTAATTTAGGAGATGCTGCAATTTTTTGGAACTCTTTAAGCTTAGCTGTATCGTTTTTAACGAGCAGTTCTCGCTTGGCCACTTCTTCCTTAGTCATGCGGTAGATCGGCATGTCGGCCAGATACTCAGCGAATGTGAACTTTCTTTTCACAAGATATTCGACATAAGTTTTTCTATTAGCCGACTTCGTTGCTATCTCATATTCTTTTTGCTTAATAAACTTGATGATTTCATTATTTTGACGAATTTTTTTCTCAAACTCATCTGATAAAAGTTCATAGCGACGACGAACGACGACAAGTCTTTGCTCGGCAAAAATTTCAATAATTTCTTCTGGAGCATCGAAAATTCGCACTCCTCGCTCAGAAATAAGGGTGTAATTAGGGACCATTGAGGTCTGAACACCGATAATTTGCTGAACTTCTTCAACTGTTGGCTGTTGGCCACGCTTGAATATCAACTCAATTTTGATTTCGTTGGAAACAGAACTATCGATAAAGTCTTTTAAATAATCGCTATCAATATGTTTTGTAAGTAAGCGGTAGATTTTTTGAGCGTCATATCCACGAGGAAGTTCAGTGATATAGATTGAGCCACCGATTTCTTCAAAGCGCATTCCAAAGACCATGCGGCCTTTTTTATCAACATCAATTTTATCGCTGTAGTAATGAACGTAAGGCTTAAGCTTTTTGGCTTTTCCTGTTTCAAGATAAGTCTGTAAAGAAGCACAGATATCTTTGTGGTTAAAACTTGGAATGACTGAACTAAAACCTGTTCCAATTCCCTCTGCACCGTTAAGAAGCATGATAGGAAGTTTTGGTAATAGAGCAACGGGTTCCATCACCGTTTCATCGTAGTTTGGAACCATTTGAACTTGGTTCATATCATCAAAAAGTAAAAATTCTGAAACTTTGCCGAGGCGACATTCGATATAACGACCAGCAGCTGGTGCTGTTTCCATTCGTTCACCGAAGTACCCTTTCTTGTCGATCAATGGGTAGTTATTAGAAAAAGTATAATCTTGGGCCATATTCACGATCGCACTTTCAATCGAAGCAGGACCGTGTGGGTGAAGAGTTAAAACAAGACCTGTAGCAGAACTAACTTTGGTAAGGCCTTTAGATTGGTTTCTCCATAGCGTGTACAAAATACGACGCTGACCTGGTTTTAAACCATCTTGAAGATATGGAATCGCACGATCCATCAACGTATAGATTTGATAATTGCGGTATTCTTCCTTAACGATATCCGTTAGCGGAATTGACTCCATTGAATGCAGGAAATTGTCCATCATCTACCTTTTACTTAGCTTTTTTTGCAGTTTTCTTTTTTGTTACTTTCTTAGCGGCACTAGTTTTTTGAACTGGTGCTTTTTTAGCAGCGGCTTTTTTAACTGCTACTTTTTTTGCCGAGGTCTTTTTAGCCGGGGCCTTTGACGTTAAAGCCTTGGCTTTTCTTTGCCCACCAGAAGTAGAAGAAACAGAAATCTGTTCACTACTTCTTGAACTTGAACTATCCATTAATAAATCTTTTCTAAGATTGGCATCTTTACCGAAACAAACATGCAGCATCTGACGGGCGTTTTTCTTATCAATAACATCAATTCGAGTGAAGTTTTCACGTTGAAGAAGATGTTTCCAAGCCTCAGGAGACATCTCCCCTAGCCCTTTATTGCGGTGGATTTCTTTAATCTTCACACCTTTTTTCTTCATCGATTCAAGTTCATCCGGAGTCTCGGCGTAAATCACCATTTTATCAGTTACCACCTCAAAAAGTGGAGCTTTCGCTAACTGAATAGCACCTTGATCAAACAATTCTGGCCAAAAGTGATAGAAGAAATTGGTTAAAAGCGTGTTGATATGTCCGCCGTCTACATCTGAGTCAGCTAAGAAAACAATCTTCGAGTAACGAAGATCTTTAGGTTCAGCTGGCTGACCAATAGTAAGACCAACAGAAGCAGTAATATCCATAAATTCTTGGTTTTCAAGAATATCTGAGATGGTTGATTGAGAAACGTTCATCGGCTTTCCACGAAGGGCGATGCCGCCTTGATAAAGCTTATTTCTAGCGGAGCGAAGGCCACCAATAGCTGAGTCCCCTTCGCAAATAAACAACGTACACTTTGAACGGTCTTTTCGCTCGTTAGCATCAAGAAGTTTTTCAACTTTTTGTTTTTTGAGTTTTTTACCCTTCTTAGAAGCTTCTTTAAGCACCTGATACTTTGTTCTAGCTTTTGCACGTTCCACAAAAGCTTCCATCATCTCTTTGTTTTTTCTAATGAATTTATCCATGGCCTTAGTCATGAAACCATCGATACATTTTTCAAGGTTAAGATCACGCACAAGTTTACGTTTTGTTTGTGATTCAAAGCGTGGATTTGGCATGGTTAGACCAATAACAAACGTCGCCCCAGCTAAAATATCGTTATCAACGAAGCTAATTTTTTCTTTTTTCGCCTGACGCTCTAACTTTTCTTTAATCGCGTTAATAAAAAGACGTTTGGCCTTATCATGGTGAAAACCACCGTCGTAAGTAGGTGTAGAATTCACAAAAGAGATGAATCTTTCTCGGTCATCACTGTCTGGATCAACTGCCACAGCGATCGTTAGATCGATTTTACCCTTAACTTTTTTGCCTTTAACGTTGGTTGTCTCATAAACATAAGACTCTTCACCTAAAAGCTGAGCATTGGCAGGATCTACTCGTTCACAAAGCTCTAAAACTCCTTTTTTGAAGAGGAATTTTTCTTTATTAAACGTGAATGTAAGACCTGGATTATTATAAGCAAGGTCAATAATACGCTTTCTTAAAAGCTCTGAATTAACCACATTATCTTTATAAACTTGTTTAGAAAGTTGAATTTCAACTTGTACACCTGAAGCGCCTTTAAAAGCTTTTGGCTTTGTTTTTGCTGTTTTAAGTGCACCATCGGTAAAGGTATAAGTTTGCTCTTTTCCAGAGTTATAATGCTTAACTGTGACTTTGAATAAATCAGAAGTTAAACAAGTGGCAGCGGCACCAAGTCCGTTTTGCCCTAGAGTTCTATGTAAAAAACCCTTCTCATCCGTCTCTTCATCTTTAAATTTTGAACCTGTTCTAAACTCAGTATAAACCTGCTCGACTTTATTAAGCGGGAAACCAATACCGTTGTCACGAACGATAACTGTTTTTCCATCATCAGATAAAACTGTGTGAATTTCTGTGACGTGACCACGATAGTATTCATCAATACAATTATCTAAAAGTTCTTCAATCGCTTTTGATTTTGCTTGGTGAAAAGGAACAGTTTTAAACTCAACACCTTTTTCTGTGTAAGTGTAAGTTTCAAGATCTTCAATATCGTTTGAACCAAAGACTAACGTCAGGCGATTTCTTACGTGCCAGCGTTGATCTTTGCTCTCAATTTCAGCATCTTTCGTTTTTCCGCGTCGTTTCACTGTTCCAATGTCGGCCATATTTATATTACCTAGCAATAAGTCTCTGATTTTAGTAACGTGTTTCCTAGGTTAAAGGGCCACAGGGGCCCAGAAAAGGAACGATGCGCCATATTAAACTTTTATTGATATTCTTGGTTTCAACTTCGCTGCATAGCGCACAGATTGATTCTGATATGTGGAAAAAGCTCAAAGAGGGCTACATTCTTGCTTATAGCGACGTTGAAAGCTCAAAAGAGCTGGGCCCAGAGGCCCAAAGCCTCGACTATAAAATTTATGGACTCCATCCCAGAAAATGTGGCTTTGCTCTAAAAAAAATAAGCCGTTACGAAAAATATTCAACTTTTATCGATTTTGTAAAAAAAAGTTCATACAGCGAAGAGTCACAAACCGTTTTTTTTGATTTTAGCTCCATTCTTTTGCCCTATGACATGCTTTTAAGCTTCAAATTGCCACGCATCGAGCAGCCAGGAATGTATGAATTTTTATTTGAAAAAGGTTTTTTAAAGGGTTTGGTCGGCACAATTACCGTTAAAGAAGAAAAATCTAAGTGCTTATTCATTGGGACCGCTAATTGGAATGGGCCTAGCTCAAGTATTCCTGATTCTATTTTTGAATTCTTTTCTAAAAACCTCGGAAAAGCCGCAATGGAGCGTATTTTCAGGTTTTCAAGTAAATTGTGACAAACATACTTAGGCCATGCATAATTGCATTCTTATGAAAGTTCTACAGATCAGCGCAAGAGATACTCACTCCCTAAGGCATAAAGTTTTACGCCAAGGTCGCCCTATTGAAGAATGTTATTTCCCTGGTGATGAAGATGATCAAACTTTTCACTTAGGGGCATTTGTTGAAACAAAACTCGTAAGTGTCGCTTCATTTTTTTACGAAAGAAATCCAGCTTTTGAAGATGTTGATCAATATCGCTTGCGTGGCATGGCCACCCTTGAAGATCACCGCGGTGGTGGGCACTCAAGAGCTCTACTTCGTACAGCCTTTCCTATTATCAAACAAAATTTCTGCTCTTTAGTTTGGTGTAATGCCCGTGTCAGTGCCGTCGGTTTTTATGAAAAAACGGGATTTACTTCTTTTGGTGATGTGTTTGAAGTGCCAGTGATTGGCGAGCATTTACTGATGTTTCGAAAAATCTAAAATCTTAACTTTTTCTCGTTAAAGCACCAAATACGATCTGGAATACTATGCACACGCTTGTATTGTTCTTCTGAGCATTCTTCATGGCTTTTAAATGCTTTTATTGGTGCACACGGAAGCTCAAATCTATTCTTTGCTAGGAATCGATCACGCTCTTCACGACACTCGGTCGCGCTTACTAGACTGGTACAAACAAAATGCCTATCGACGCAGTCATAAACTAAAATTTCGCCCTTAAAATATCTTGTCGACAGACGAATTCCCGTGCCAGACAAGAAGTCTTTAGGGCCATTATCGCCGCTTTTTAATTTTTCCAATTCACGTAACTCACGCTCTGTAGAAACATCAATAGAGACCTGTGCCAAGACTTGGTTTTGGATGAGGAAAAAAGCAAAGAAATGTAATAACAGCATTCTCATGGGGTAAGCTCCGTGTTAATTATAACATATGAAAACTCACAATCACCTAATTCTTGAACTGGCAAAGCGCGTCGAAAAGGCTGCCCTTGAGCTTGGAGCAACCCTCACTCTTGAAGAAGCCTACAGCGCTATCGTTGAGCCACCACAGTTTGAAATGGGACATTTTGCTTTTGGATGTTTTCGTTTGGCCAAGGCTATGAAAAAAGCTCCACCTGCGATTGCAACAGAGCTTGCCACTAAAATTCAAAGCGATGACATGCTTAAGAGTGTTACTGCCGCCGGACCATATTTAAATTTTATTATTCACGCTAAAGCATACGGCGAACTTGTTATTAAGCCTGTTTTAGATGAGAGCTTTTTTAAGCGCGACATTTTAGAAACTAATCCTAAGACGATGATTGAATATTCTCAGCCCAATACCCACAAAGTTTTACACGTGGGACATATGAGAAATTTATGTCTTGGTAATGCTTTGATTAAAATGGGTCGATCCATTAATGCCGATATTATCTCTGTGACTTATCCAGGAGATGTTGGCACCCACGTCGCTAAATGCCTGTGGTATTTAAAAAAGCATAACAACTCTCCTATTCCTGAAGGCTCACCTGAAACAAAAGGTGCCTGGCTTGGACAAATTTATACTAAAGCGTCTCATAAACTCGACGATGAACTTGGCACAGATCAAGAAACACAAAATCGCACCGAACTGACAGCGATTTTAAAACAACTTGAATCTGGCAGTGGTGAATACTTTGATCTTTGGCGTGAAACCAGAGAGTGGTCCCTTCGTTTAATGGAAAAAGCATATTCTTGGGCCGATGTGAAATTTGATCGTTGGTTTTTTGAAAGTGAAGTTGATGCTCCATCACTTAAATTTATTAAAGAACTCTTTGATCAAGGAAAGTTGGTTAAAGACGACGGTGCTATTGGCATGGACTTAACTGACGACAAACTTGGATTTTGTCTATTAGTTAAAAGCGATGGCAACGGACTTTACGCCACTAAAGACGTTCAGTTGGCGAAAGTGAAGTTTGACGAATTTAAAGTCAAAAAATCAGTCTATATCGTGGATAATCGTCAAAGCCATCACTTCAAGCAAGTGTTTAAAGTGCTGGAAAAAATTGGGTTCGAACAGGCCAAGGACTGCTTTCATTTAGCTTACGATGTGGTGGAACTTCCGGACGGAGCGATGAGCTCAAGAAAAGGAAATATCGTTCCTTTGATGGATCTTGTTGAACAAATGGAAGCAAGAATCACAACAGATTACTTAGAAAAGTATCGTGGAGACTGGACTGATGAAGAAATCAAACAAACTGCTCATGCTGTCGCTGGCGGAGCGATTATCTATGGCATGGTTCGCGTTGATAATAATCGCAAAATTGTATTCGATATGGATGAATGGTTAAAACTTGATGGAGAAACTGGACCCTATCTTCAGTATGCTAGAGCCAGAATTACTTCACTGGTTGATAAGCTAGGACCAGTTGAAGAAAATATTGATTTCACCCAACTTAAAACCAATGCTGAGTTGATGCTGGCTTCTAAAATTTCACGCTACAATGATATTATCGAGAAAGGATGGAATGATTTAAAAACTATCGGACTTTGCTCTTATCTCTACGATTTATCCAGACTCTTTAATAGTTTTTATGTTGAGTGCCCTATTGGTAAAGCTGAAACAAACGAATTAAAACAAGCGAGACTTGCACTTGCAAAAGCCACTGGTGGAATCTTAG
>CAYGRY010000104.1:0-6913 GCA_964352405.1 uncultured Halobacteriovorax sp. | reverse complement strand
TAAAAATGAGTAGTTAGATTATGCTTACCATCTAACGTTTTTTCAACTGATTAACGGTTTCACGCATCTCGGAAACGACGCCGAGGTTTTGTTCAACCGGAATCAATCTTTCAATCAACTCGTTCAATACATTCCATTGAGTCTTTCTCAACGATTTTAAGATATTCATTTTCAAACCAATAACTTTAGATTCGCTGAAAGCCGCATCAGCACTAGGTCTTGATGACATTGACAATATTTCCTCAAGCGTTTCGCGCGCGACGTCATTACGGTAAGAAATTAGACCCGTAGCAGCAGCATAGCGAATTGAAACAGATGAAGAATTATGAAGTTTCACCAATTTCTCTTCAGCCTCAGGAATATTATGCATTGCAAGGGTAAAAATAGCCGCCTGCTTCACTGCTTCATCTTCCAGATTCAACAAATTAAGTAATAGATTTTTATTTATCTCAACCCCTAATTTGTTCTCAGACAAAGCTATGACAGCATGAAACCTTACGTTTGGATCAGCATCACTAATTGCCTGAGTGAGAACTGGAATTGATAAATCACTTTTTAAAGCACCCATAGCTACGACGATAAAATCACGAGTTCTTGCGTCTTGGGCCGATTTATAAAGTTCATCAAGATTGCCAACTAACCACGGAATATCTTCTTCCGGAATCGATGAAGTAGAAATCAACTTTGATAATTCATAAGCCGCAACCCAGCGATTACCAAAGGTTTTAGAGTGCAATTCTCTTACTAGATCTTTATAAGACCTATCAGAAGATAACATTTTAGTGACACCAAAAATGATTAATGCACCCACTAAAATAATAGCAACAGGAACAACCAGGCTTCCGATTATTGGATTTTCTAGAATTTTCTTTTTACCAGGCGATCCAGCTTCCATAAGCTTCTCTATGTTTGTGAGCTTCCCAATTAAGGGGTGATGTTTTATGTTGCCATTGTTTATTATCAGACGGGCGAAGTATCGGCCACTAAAACCGACCTAAACATTAAAGCGACAGACAGGATAATTATTTATGGCATATTTACTTAGAGGGCTGATTCTTCTCATGGTTATTGGCATGGTTCTAACCATTTCAACAGCTTTAGGTTTAGTTCAACTTCCCTTGGGACATATTCAAATTTCAATCCCCGCTTTTATTTATACAATTTTTGCTCAAGCCTTCGTGATGTTTTACTTCATCGGCGTTGCTCGTTTGGTTGAGAATGTTTACGGAATATTGCAAAGCGGTGGAAACAATTTAAAGGAGCTTTTTGATAATCCTCCAGAGAATTTAGAGCCCTATATTACTCGTGTTGGTCGCTTTCACTACGAAGCACAACTTGGCAAAAGACAAACTGTTCCTTGGAGTATTTTAATGCTCGTCTTAGGCATGTTTGCTTTTTTATTAGGTGGAGCCCATGACACTGGCCTTGTTTCAAAAAACGTTCATGCTGGTGTTGTTTATGGGTTCACTGTCGCTATGTTAATTGGGTTTGTTAGGCAGTGGTTCTATTTAAAGAAAGCTCATCTTTTGCTTAGAAAAATTAAAGGACTCTTCGAGATTCCTGACGGACAGATGTAATCTTCGTTAAAAAAAATCTAAAGTGATTTTACCCAAATAAAAACTTTGTTTTTACCTGGTGGATTTCCGCGACCGCGAGTTCTACTTTCGTACAAGACCGCTTCATCAATTTGCATCACTTGCGCTAAGAATTCTTTGAGGTGAGCTCGAGGCACAAAAATATTATAGTAAACCCCACCAGGAACAGGCGTTCCTGGTTTCACGTTATCAACTTGAGTCACACCGTAAGTTGTTAAAAGGTCATCAAGTCTAGATCTTGAATTGATCGTATCTTCAGATTTCATCATGACTCGAAAGACCGTTGTGTTTCCGTAGCTACTATCACGATAACCGGTTCGTCTTTCTTCTTCGTAGCCAGATGTTTCTTGATCGGCAGTATTAAAGTCTCTAGGAATAGAGTCTAGTGACGAAAGCTGTACTTCAGATTCAGTATCAAAGCGCTCCTCTTCCTCGAAGCCAGGAAATTGCGGCGCGCCTTGGGAAACTCTATCGATATCATCCACATCTAGTTCAACTTCTTTTAATTCTTTTGGATCAACTGATTTAAAAGAGAGAGTTCTATCGAGCCACTTAAATTGAGGTTCATACACCGCAATTTTATCAACCAGATAGTTTTCGTAAATTTTATTACCTTGTTGAATGGCGTAAACCAAAACAGTTCCAATAACTAAAAGGATGACGACTTCTTTTGCAAATTTTAATTGTTTTTCTAAACTTGCATTGAGTTTAATTTTTTTAAAGTCAAACTCTGGATGAAAAAAATCCACTTCCATTTTACGAAGAAAGCGTCCCCACTCCTCGTATAAAGTCACTTCCATTTTTGGCATAACATCATCTTCATGACTGCCGCTAATCAACTCAGGAAGATTCAGCATCTCTTGCAAACTTTCAAAATCTAAATGCAAACCTTTTGATGTGACATTTGTAATTTGAAAAATTTGTGAAAGTTCATCGTCATGTCCGGGGAAAACTTCTGTGAAGAAGTTTCTTAATATGGCTGATATGTCTGAGATCGATAAACCTGTTTCTCTTGAAAGAGTTAGGATATCTGCTTTTCTAAAAATAAAAGTAAAGCAGATTAGCTTTTCAAACATCCAATTAAACCATGCCTGCAGAGGACCAATTACACATTGGTCATGAGCATAGTTAAAGCGATCAACAAGCTGGCGAAGAGATAAGCCTTCTACGTAAAAACAGGCCCAAAATTTTTCAAAGTCATCTCTAAATTTACCCTGCCAAGTTAGGCCATCGATATCAAGAGCAATCCATTCTTTGAATCTCTCAAACTCAATGACCTCGAAGTGGATATGGGAAACTGACTCATTCATCTTTATTAAACACTCTCAAGTAAAACTGCGATTCCTTGTCCGCCACCTATACAAGCAGAGGCTATGCCTCTTTTTAATCCTTTAGCTTTTAATTGTCTCGCAAGAGTTAAACTTATTCTAGTCCCAGATGCGCCTAGAGGGTGACCAAGGGCAATAGCTCCACCCCAAATATTAAGTTTGGATTGGTCAATTTCTAATTCTTTTACACAGGCTAGAGTCTGACTGGCGAAGGCTTCGTTGATTTCAATCAGATCTAGGTCTTTAATCGAAAGACTTTGTTTAGCGAGAATTTTTTTAATGGCAGGAACAGGCCCGATTCCCATAATGCTTGGATCAACACCCACTACTGCACCATCAATAATTTTTGCTAGCGGCTTTAAATTATGTTTTTTGACAAAAGTCTCTGAGGCAACCAAGACACTAGCAGCACCGTCAACAATACCTGAAGCACTGGCTGGAGTTACAACTCCATCTTTAAGAAAACTTGCTCTAAGCTTTGTCATATCTTCTAAAGAAGCATCCGGACGTAAGTGCTCGTCTTTGTCGCAAACTCCACGCTTTAATTCGATTGGAGTAATTTCATCTTTAAAATGTCCATCAGCGTAAGCCTTAGCAGCTTTTTGATGTGACGATAAAGAATATTCATCGCATTCTTGCCTTGTTAGTGAGTACTTTTTAGCTAAGTTTTCTGCCGTAATACCCATCGGTGTTTGGCAGTAAGCATCTGTTAAAGCATCAAGAAGCATATCGACAGATTTAAGGCTTCCATATTTTGTTCCAAAGCGTGCACCATAAGTTAAATGAGGAACCATCGACATATTTTCTGTACCGGCAGCCAAAACACAATTTGCTTCGCCAAGTTTAATTAATCGAGCAGCTTCTAAAATCGCCTCAATACCCGAGCCGCAAAGTCTATTAATGACGATTCCAGCGACTTCAATAGGGCAACCTAATTTTAAAGCTAAATGTCGACCGCCATACATTGTATCAGTTGTGCTAGGTACAACATTACCTAAGATTACCTGATCGATTTTGTCAGCTGCTAAATTCTGTTCAGATAACAGTGCCTTAGAGCAGGCAACGGCTAAATCGACAGGAGTAATATCCATTAGGCTTCCACCAAATTTTCCAAATGGTGTTCTTTTACCTGCGACTAGATAGATTTGATCGGACATATTTTGCCTCCTTGTGACCTATGGGGGCACACCAGTAAAATTAACTATGTTAAGCGGATGCTACATCTTTATAGCATTTGTTTTAAGCATTTTAACCGAGGAACTTCATGTCCACCATCACTGATGTGCAAGTCATGCGATTTAAAGAAGCTGAAAACAAACGGCATCTGTCTGAAATGCGCAAACTAAAGAATGAAAACGCCACTGAGTACCAAACAGAGGCCAAAATGAATGAAAAAACAGTTAGCCGTATGCGACAAGATTATGAGTCTCGTATCCAAGCCTCTCAAACAGATCTCGAAAGACAATTAGTCGACGTGAGAAGAAAACAAGAGAAGCGCCTTGAGGAAGAGAAGCTAAGACTTGATGAAGAACTTAAAACGTTAAAATCAACTCATAAAGATCAAGTCAATGAAATCAAAATTTCTAATATGAATGAGATTGAAAATATTAAAGAGTCTCATCAAAGAACACTTGATAATGCGAAAGAGAAATTCGTGAAAGAACAAACCAAGTGGGAAGCTTAATCAGTAATTAATTTGGGAGAATTTTATGGACAAGTCAGCTAGCGTTTTTATCAATGGTCGAGCCCAAATTATTGAAATGCTTCAAATCATGCCTACAGCAGAAAAAGAAAAGCTTTTGAAAAATATTCGCGCCAGAAATCCACAAATGGCACAAGAACTAATGGTTCAAAGTTTAACTTTTGATCAAGTTTCAAGACTTGGCGATGATGATCTACTAGCTCTTATTGAAGCTGTTAGACCAGTAGTATGGGGAGTGGCGCTAAAAGGTCAAAAACCGGAGTACCAAAGACGAGTTCTATCCCTTGCTCCACGTGCTTACGCGGAAGAAGCTTATGGTTTCTTAACTGCAACTCTTCAAAACGAAAAGAGAGATGTTAAAAGAGCACAGAGTAAAATTATTGAAATTCTCATTGGGTTATCTAAAAGAAACTAGATACCCCTAGCAGTTCTATGCTTCGCAAGCGCCTCAAGATAAACTTTTTCTTGTGAAGCATTTAGATTCAAAACCTGTCCATCACTTGTAATTTTATGTTCTCTAAGAACATCAGATGCGTGCTTAAGTCGATCACACAAAGTTTCCATAATCTCTGATAACCATTCAGGACAATCTCTAATCACTTTCTTAATATCACTCTTTTTTATGAGATAAACCTGAGAATCCTCAGTCACAATGGCATTAGCAGTACGAGTTTCATCTGTGAAAATTGAAATTTCACCAATAAACTGTTTCGCGCCAATACTAGCAAGGGGGAAGATTCTATTATTATCATCTCGAAGAATTAAGATTGAGCCAGTCTTTATAATATAAAGATATGTTGATGGTTCCCCTTCAACGAAAAGGACACTACCCTTTTTAAGAGTTCTCAGGTCTAAAATGTCGCTCGACATATTGCTCCTCCAAAGATCCTTCTATTAGTGTGCCATATCTTAAACCGTATGGGGAAATTGTTAGATTTTTAATCTTAAGTCTCTCACCAACGGATAATGCAACTAGCCCTCCGCCAACAACTGATTTTGATCTTTTTCCGAGGATTGGATATTGGTCGAGAAGTGTTTCGCTATCAAGTGGTTTAAGACAATTAATGAATTTCCCCAGTTTTTCGAATGTAATGCTTTCTGTTCCGATTTTATTAGCTTCAAAACTATTCATCCCAAGCATTATAGCGGCTATGGAAGTCATCGTTCCTGCTACAAAAATAGCATCACTAGATTCAAAGCGATCATCTTCAATCAAATCAAATGCTTTTTTAATCTCAACATCAAATTGATTTTGCTCGATCCAATCTGTGGCCCTCACGGAACCAACTGGCAGGCTAATACTATCGATAACCTGAAAAGGTTTAGATTTTATTTTCATGATTTCGGTAGAAGCACCACCGATATCAACGATAGTAATCATCTCTTTAGACTTAGCCATTCTACAAACTCCAAGAGCTGTATAGTAGGCTTCGCCATTTCCAGATATAACTTTGATTTCAATATTGAGTTTATTGATGACACGCTCGAAAAACTCTTCAGCATTGGAAGCTACTCTTGAAGCTTCAGTAGCCGTGACGATAATACTTCTTGAATCGATGCCAAGTTCCTCAGAAAGTTCAACATAGTCTTTAAGTGCCAAATAAGTCTCTTTCATTGCGTCTTCACTAAAGACACCAGACTTACTTAAACCTCTACCAAGTGCGGTCACTCTCGACTCATTGGCCAGTTCTTTGACATTATTCTTTTCATCTATCTCTGCCACAATCAAAAGAACAGAATTAGATCCGATATCAATACTTGCTCGAATCATGAATGAGCAACTTTGGTGACATTCTCTTTGGTAACTGGAGAAATCAATCCATTTTCACAAATAATTCCAGCAATGTGCAACCCAGAAGTAATGTCAAAAGATGGATTAAAAGCATCACTTTCGTTAGGGGCAATACGTTGATCTTTTAAGCATAAAATCTCTTTCGGATCTCTCATTTCAACTTCAATTTGCTCTCCTGTCGACAAAGAGAGGTCAAAAGAGCTGACAGGAGCAACAACAAAGAATGGAACATTATAGTGTTTCGCCACAATAGCTAATGTTGAAGAACCAACCTTATTAGCCGTATCACCGTTTGCTACTATTCTATCAGCACCAATAAAGATCGCATCAATATTTTGAGTTCTTAAAATATGGCTCATGGCCCCCTCAACGACAATTTGATGAGGCACCTTTTCTTGACACAATTCAAAAGCTGTTAATCGACTTCCTTGAAGATAAGGTCTTGTTTCAAAAGCAAAAACTTTATCAATTCTCTTTAAACTATTTAAATGAGAAA
>CAYGRY010000103.1:0-7232 GCA_964352405.1 uncultured Halobacteriovorax sp. | reverse complement strand
CTTGGAGGATTTTCATGGGCAGTAAACTTTATGTTGGTAACCTTCCGTTTTCTATCACTGAGCAGTCTTTAAAAGATTTGTTTGCAGGTCATGGCGCAGTAGCATCTGCACGCATCATCACTGATCGCGATACAGGCCGTTCAAAAGGCTTTGGATTCGTTGAAATGAGCTCTGATGACGAAGCACAAAGTGCAATCGAAAGCCTTAATGGTCAAGAATACGAAGGTCGTAAATTAGTTGTAAATGAAGCTCGCCCACAAGAGCCACGTACTGGTGGCGGATTTGGTGGCGGCGGCGGACGCGGCGGTGATCGCGGCGGACGTGGTGGATTTGGTGGCGGTGGAAACCGTTATTAATTCATCTTCCATATAGACTGAATTTGAAGGGTGATCGAAAGATCACCCTTTTTTTTACCCAACTAAGATCCAAGATCCAATCAAGAATAAACCAAGCGCTGCCCATAGAGTTTTACTAGGCCACTTCTTAGTCCATATACATTCGAACGCTGAAGAAAATAACGTTCCTGTGATCGCAACACCAGACACCGTAGCAAGATGTCCTGTTTGAACTGCCTTTAAGAAAAATCCAAGCGACAAGAATGTGCCAAGCACTGCTCCAAGTGAAACATATCCTCGAGTTTTCCAGTTCATTGCCTTGAGATGACCAAAAAAGTTAAATGGCTTCACTAAAGATAAAAGGATGAAAAAGAACACAGCACCAAGACAACGATAAAGATTTCCCTCGATAGCGTGAACGGCTGGATAAGAATCAAAAACATGTCTTGTAATAACAACACCGGCGGCATCTAAAACAATTCCAAGCATAGCGATCATTAAAGCTTTCATACCAAAGCTGCGATCTCTTCTCCATGATTCATGAGCAAACAGCACGACGATTCCGATGAAACAAGCAATCGCTGCAAGCTTAGTGGTATCAATCGTTTGACCTAGAAAAAGCTTTCCAAAAAGACCAAGCAGCAAGGGTTGAAAACCAAAAAGAATTAATGTGCGGCCAGGCCCAAGTTCAGCAAAGGCCTTGAGTAAGAAAATATCACCAAGCCCCAATCCAATAAAACCAGAAAAAGCGAAGAGCATAATTCCAGTCATTCCAATCGGAGTCATGTCTAAAAATAGAAAGGTTGTAGCGGCAAACAAGATACAAGCTAAGCTTGCTTTAAAAGCGTTCATCCACGCTGAAGAAATCGCTCGAGAGTAATAAGTAAAAAACTGACTACCAAGGGCAAAACAAAAGTTTGACGCCAAAGCGTATAAGTAAACCGAAGTATTCATAGAAATACTGTAATAAATTTAATCAGTTAAAGCGACATAAAGCTTTAAACGCTTCACAGCATTTGTCATCTTCAAAGCGAATAGTGATAATAAACAAAATTTGAAATGGAGACGTTCATGCAGCTATGGTTGGCAGCAATTATTCTTAGTTTATCTTTTAATGCCCATGCGGGAATTAAATCATTTGATGTGCAAAATCTACATCTCGATTTTTTACAATCAAAAGGACAAGCTTCTGCAGATGTCTTTCAAATGGTTTTTGATTTTGGTGAACTTAATCTCAATGGTTACAATATCGATATTACTAAAGGCGAAGGCAACCTCCTCTTTGAAAAGACTGACACCAATTTTAGACTCGATGGCATTGATCAAAGTGTTCTTGATGCCGTCTCTGCTCTTTCGGCCGAAAGAATTGATATTAAAGGCACTGCTAACAAATCTTTAGACCTCAATTTTGTTAATGGCGCCATCTCTCTTGGGGAAGATGTTCATGGACTAAAAGCACTTAAAGTTAACTGCTTCACTAATACTCGTGGTGATGATCAACTCATTTCTTTTTTAATTCCATGTTTTGACAATGGTGTGATTTATATTCCAGAAATCAAACTGGCACAAAAAGCCGCTGAAAAGCTTGCTCCTCTTTGGCTTGTTTCTGTTTCGAAAGAAGATCTTGATCAAAATAAAGCTAGTATCTTTATGCCAAAAAAGATCAGTGAAATAAAAATGAGCATTGTCGAGCAAGAGTTTGAACTGTCTTTGCAAGCACGCTTTATCTTTAAATTAACACTAAAAATAAAAGGCACAGCAATTCTCAATCAAAAGAAAAACATTGCTGAAATCGATCTTCGAGAAGCCAAAGTGGGCTTCATTAACGTTAAGAAAATCATCGTGAACCTTCTTTCAAAACTCGATGTAACTAACGTTACAGTTGAAGGTTCTGTCATCACAATTAAACTCTAAGATTCGTGAAGATCCAAAAATTCGTCTCCCCTGTTTCTCAAGGAAATATTAGCGGTGCTGGTGCCGTTATATTTTCTTTGTTTTTTATAGGAGCAGGAATTGGAATACTTTATCTGGCTGAAATTCTTCCACTAAAAGATATTACCTTATATCAAGATCAAGCATGGTGGATGATTCAGCTTCCAAAAACTTCGGTTCCCAGGTGGACTCTAAGTCTTGTTGGTGCCATCTTTTCACTTGCCGGTCTGAGTGTATTCTTAAGCGGCATGATTGATATGAATCAACAGACCGCTAGTAAGAAGAGCCAAAAAAGAAATCCAAGTTCTCCATGGCTTTGGGATTTTAACTGGAAATACGGTAAGAATTTATCTCGTGCTAAAACAAAGTGGTGGGCGCACTTGATCGGTATCACTATTCTAGTTGGATTTCACTGTGTTGCCTGGAGTATCGCGAGTCAGAAGAACTTCCAGGGTGAAATTCTCATCTTTCCAATTGGAATAAGCTTATTTACTCTTCTGATCTTATTTATTTTTTATATTAATAGCAGACGTCAACAAACCCATTCTAAAGTTAAAATTCAACTCGAACAATTTCCTATCAGACTCAATTCCTCATTTAGCCTTTATATCAGTGGCTTAAATTATAAAGTCGTCAAGAAATTGGAAATCAGACTTCGAGCAGTTGAGGAGATTTATTCTTATGATAAAAATAAATCAAGCGTAAAATGTCGGATTCAATATAGTGATGAAAGAGAGATTGATATTAATAGCGATACTCTGAATCTTGATTTTGAATTACCTGCCTCCGCTAATATCTCGACTAGACTAAGTGAGAGGCCAGCTAAATTTTGGGAAATTCATCTTTATTCAAATTGTGAAGGTCCTGACTTAGATCAATGCTTCTTCCTACCTATCTATTAGGCGAGCGGAACTTCGTAGACTTCAAGAGCATTCACTTGTGTTAACTCGCGACTTGGTAAAGTTAAGCAAGTCAGCTGTCGACCGTAAACGCAGCCAGTATCAATGCCAATAGCATTATCTCGAATAACTAAACCCTTGGCCGCCCAGTGACCAAACACAACTAATTTTTGCCCAGTGTAGAATTCATACCAAGCAGGGTCATCTTTTTTACCTGGAGCAATGAATTTAGGACTCCATGTTCTTAGTCTCGTAAAAATGCCGGGATCACTATCTTTTGGGTGTACACCAGGAATTAGTCCTCCATGAATGATCATGAAGTCTTTTTCTTCTATATATGTTGGCCAAGTCTTAACCCAATTAACGAGTTCACGAGGATAACCAGCGGCTTTAGAGTTAAGCATGGCGAGTTCATGATTTCCAATAACGACTTCGGCTTTTAATTCAAAAACACGTTGTAAAACGCCAAGTGAATTAGGTCCTTTATTGATAAGATCGCCAACAAAGATGAGACGATCACTCCCCTGTCTAAAGCCTACTTTTTCAAGCAGAAGATCAAGTTCTCTAAGACAGCCGTGCACATCGCCAATAACAAGTGTTCTCATAAAACAAGATTATCATGAAATTCTTTCCTATGTGTCGAAAGTTTAGACACCTGTTAGGAATACTAGAGACTTAAGTACTTGAATCAAGGACAGATATTTGGCCTAGTCTTTGCTCTTATAAGAGGTATGAAAAACAAACTTTTACCACTCATCGTCTTATCTCTTATCGCTATTTTAAGCACCTCTTGCGGTATGCCTATTATTGGTAAGCACGTTCAAAAGAAAAGTGGAACAAGTCGTTTGTTTTCATCAACTGATTCTACTATTAGTCCTTATGTGGCTCAGTTTGCATCCTATGCGAAAGCAGTCCCAGGTAATTCAGGGTTTAGCGTTGGTGATGTGCTTATTAACTTTGGTGATCCAGAGGTTAATACCTTTCAAGGTGTTTGCTATATCTATTCAAATGATCTGAGAGAAATCATTATTAGAAAACAGTGGTGGGATACGGCCGCTGATTCTGATCGTGAATCACTGATCTTTCACGAACTAGGTCACTGTAAACTAGATCGTGATCACGATGATGAAGTTAATGTTATTGGTGGAAAATCAGTGAAGCTTTCAATGATGAATAGTATTATTGTTTTAGGAAACGATTATGCTAATCACCGCCCAGGTTATCTTGACGAGTTATTTAATAGAAACAAGACTTCTGTTATTAACGCATTTATCAATACTCCATAATGCTGAACTATATTGATATAGCAGCTGCCCCAGGTCCCTTTATTTCAGATAAAGTGATGATCATTATGCATGGCCGTGGGGATGTTAAAGAATCATTCATTCCCTTTTGCCGTGAACTCAATATGACAGGTATGTCCTATCGCCTGCTTGATGCTCCAGAAACTTATAGCTTTGGTTATAGTTGGTATCCGCTGCCACCAGAGCCTCCGTTTAAGGCAATTTCACACTCCATTGAACTTATTATGGAACAGGTTAAAAACTTGGGTGTTAAAAGCGAAAATATTTTTCTTTGCGGCTTTTCTCAAGGTGGCGCCTTAGCACTTGAAGTCGCTATGCAAACAAAGCAAAAGTTTGCCGGTGTCGTAGCACTTAGCCCTCGAATATTTCTAAGAAAAGAAATTTTAGATTCAAGCTATGAATCGATTGATGCCTATATTGCTCACGGCATTCACGATGACATGATACCTTTTGAAGAGACCTTTAATGGCGTTAATGAGCTTAAAAAACGACAGATGAAACTTAAATTTTCTAAGTTTGAAATGGGCCATGAAATCGATATTTTGGAAGTCATGGAACTAAGAGATTGGTTAAATGAGCGAATCTAGCTTTTTTAAATCAACAACTTAGCTTCTAAAACATATAAATATTATCAATAGAAGTGAATTCCCCTGACAAGCGTGTACTATCTGGTTCATGAAGAGAATCCTATCAATCCTTTCCCTTGTTTGTTTGCCACAGGCTTATGCCATGAATACATTTACATTATATGCTTTCAAATCTTCAGTTGGAATCAATTGGGATTCACCAAAAGCCTTAGCTGCTTCAGTGGTTAAGAACGAAGCTTTAAGTTATATCAACGGAAACAAGCGATTACTCGGTCACGTCTCCATTAATATTAAATGTGGTGAAAGAAATTTGATCACAGCAATGACTTCAAGAGGCGGAGAAACAAAACGAGTTGTGCTCAACGAGCACGCTGGCTTAGGTGTTCTATTTCATATCTTTCCGGGTGAACTTGAAAGCGAAGAAAAGCTAAATAACGAAATAGCTAAGAAAAGAAAAAATGGTCAAGTCCACTCAGTGACTTATATGATTTCTGATGAAGCCTGTGATCTGATGTTTAATCACTATGACAACTTTGTTGATAAACTAGGCATGCACAATTATGGATTTCCAGTTGATACACTAGCTGGAGAAGGCGCTGGTTGTTCGGCTTTTGGAGTCTCTTTCTTACAAGCAGCTAAGATCGCGGATCAAAAACAACTTGAATCATGGTCTGGAAGCGTATGGGTTCCAAAGAAATATATTGGACCTTATAGCTCTAAAAAATATATCGAAGCCGATCAAGAACCATACGATCATCTTGAAGGTGGAGATGACGTCAAACTCATTCCACTAGTTCTAAAGCCTGGCAAAACTAAGTGGGCAACACCGAATGAAGAAGGCGCGAAGTTCTTATCTTTTTATGATCCAGATACGATGTATAAATGGATTGAGCAAATGGATAAAAAATGGAGCACGAGCTCTGATTATCAAAAAAGATCTTTTAATAAATCAATAGATCTTGTGTTCGATTATAGAAACCGTTAAAAACTCGTATTATTTGGTCGTGACCACGTCAGCTGAACGTCTGAAATATTTCGCATTTCAAAAGCAGCTTCACAGTAGCTCAAATAATAATTCCACTTCCTTTTAAAAGCTTCATCAAATCCCAAAGGATTAATCTGATCCCACTCTTTATTAAAAGCATCTCGCCATAAACTCAATGTGGTTGCATAGTGAGTTCCGATATCTCTTAGATTCACAAGGTGCATATCACCGGACTTTCTTACGGCTTCAGTCATGGCCGCTACAGAAGGTAGTAATGACCCTGGAAAAATATGCTTTTGAATCCAATCCACACCTTTTCTAAATTCATTATAGCGTGAGTCTGGAGAAGTAATGGCCTGAACAACAAGAAGACCTTGCTTGGTTAATAGTGATTGTAATTTTCCAAAATACACCGGCAAGTACTCATGCCCAACAGCTTCGATCATTTCAATCGAGACAATCTTATCAAATTGACCGTCGAGATCGCGGTAATCACAAAAGAGAAGTTCAACCTTATCTTCGATTCCAAGTTTCTTGGCACGCTCTTTGGCAAACTTTAACTGCTCTTTTGAAATGGTAACGCCGGTATATTTGCAACCGTACTTTGAAACTGCATGTTCCATGAACCCACCCCAGCCGCAACCAATCTCAAGAACATGATCGCTTGGTTGAAGAGATAAGTCGTCACAAAGTAATTGATACTTTTTAGTTTGGGATTCTTCTAAAGTCGTTTCTTGATCTTCAAAATAACCACAAGAATAAGTCATGGTTGGATCCAACCACTTACTGTAAAAAGCATTAGAAAGATCATAGTGAAAAGCGATATTTTGCTGTGAGCCCGCTTTTGAATTTCTTTTCACAAGGTGACCAACACGGTTGACCTGACCTAAAAGATTAAAAAAGGCTGCCTTAGATTTTGAACCAGACATCACGCCTGAGTCTTCAACGTTGATAATCATCCAGCGAATAACAGAGGTAATATCAGGAGTATCCCAATCACCATCTACGTAAGCCTCACCAAAAGCGATATCTCCACCTAAAACAACACGATTAAAGAAGCCTTCATTTTTAATATTAATGGTAGCTGTGGCGACTTCGCAGTTATCACCACCGACGACTTGCTCGCCAATGGGTAAGTTAAGAGTTAGAGTTCCTCTTTTAAACCTCGAGAGCAATCCAAAGCCTGCGTT
>CAYGRY010000102.1:0-7603 GCA_964352405.1 uncultured Halobacteriovorax sp. | reverse complement strand
ATTCTTCAATTCCTTTAAGCTGGGCTAAACGTGAGCCGCCCCAAGGTTTATAAACAGCATGAGGAATAAGCGGTGAAAGGTAGTTAATACTCAAAGACTCTCCAAATCGTTATCAAATGCCTTTGATTTCAGGCAGCTGTATAAAGATTCGCACTGTTAGAAGTGTAATTCAAGAGCTGTAAGTCATCGATTTCATGAAATTACTAAACTATAGGTATAATACAAACTCTAAGGGGAACTATGGGTCATCAAAGCTTTATAAGTGTCGCAGTTTTGCCAATTCCAAACCTTGTGTTTTATCCCAACACAAGTCTGCCGCTTTATATTATTGATTCAAGACACGTCAAAATGGTTCATGACTGTATCGCAACTTGCAGATTACTAGCCGTCAGTTTGATGGATTCCAAAAGCTCAATGGGTGGTGGAAAAAACTCTCCTAGAGCTATCTGTACGGCAGGCACACCTCAAATCATGGAGACTTTGGAAGATGGTTCCATCAAAGTTCTTCTCGTTGGCGAATCAAGAGTAAAACTCATTACACTCAAGCAAAGTCTTCCTTATACGATTTACTCGGCGGAAGAAATTCCTGACATCTATGAAGACTCTGATCTACACGAAGATTTTGGCATCGCTCGCTTGCTTGAGATTTTAAAAAAATGGGCAAAAGAAAATATTGAAGACTCGACAGAGAGAGAACGATTTATTCTATCGGCCTGTAGTCCTAAAAATATCGTCGATGCTGTTAGTATGTATATGATCGCTGATTCTGAAATCAGACAACTTTTACTCGAGAATGTTCACCTTATCGAGCGTATTCAAATGCTGACTTCTCTTTTTAAAAACAATGTTCACATTGAAGATGCTAAGACAGCAGAAGCTATTAAGTTTTACGAAAAAATGGATCTTACAGATCTAGATCGTAAGATCGCACACTAAGAAAAAATAGGAATAATTGTATTAAGAATTGTTAAACCTGCTCCGCTCACCAGTGGAATAGTTAAATTATCATCGGCAAAGACTGACATCAATTCACTAATAGATCCAATTAAACCAGCAAAAATACAAAACAATACAATTTGCGGGCCGCTGAATCCAGTTTGCGATGCTATCCATACAAAAGTTAGTAGATAACAAGTCACAAAACCTGCCATGCTACCTTCAAGTGATTTTCCTGGAATTAATTTATTTTGCCCGTACATAATTCCAAACAAAGATGAAATAGGATCAGCAAAAATTAAAAAGAATATTCCAAGCAAGGCGACTTCCTTTTCAAATAAAAGCAGAGACGCCCCAACTCCAAGGGCATAAAACGGCAGACCAGAACATGAATCTTTCTCATGCTTACGCATCAACGGACCCATAAACTTTAATACTAGTGTATTTATCTTTTCGTTTCTCAAACGAATGAGTTCAAACAAAAACCCACTTAAAGCAAAACCGACAAAGTGCTCAGTTAAGTCAAAAAGGTTATAAACAGCTAAACCTAGGCATCCTGAGGATATATGCCAAGCTTTACGAATGAGATGAAGGTCATGTCTTGCACGTAGTGTGTTTTCCATAAGGCTCCTTTCTTTCGTGAATTCTAGACCAATATGCTCCATTGATCTAGAAACTACGCAAAAATTACGCCACTCAGCATCTTTTAAGTCCCTAAAAAAACAGTCATTTAAAGCGAAAACCTTGCTTAACTGCCTAAGGAATGGTTTTCTTAACTGTCTCCATCAATGAAGATGGTTTTACTAGCAAGGAAAGCGACGTGTCCCGTCCGGGTGGATCACTCTTTTCTCATAATGAAAACGATATGAGCTCTCATATAAAGGGCTCACGTAACGCTAAAATCTGGGCCATTGGTGGCGGTAAAGGTGGCGTTGGTAAGTCCTTAGTGACAGCAAACGTTTCAATTTG
This sequence comes from uncultured Halobacteriovorax sp., assembly GCA_964352405.1. Lineage (GTDB taxonomy): Bacteria > Bdellovibrionota > Bacteriovoracia > Bacteriovoracales > Bacteriovoracaceae > UBA4207. The sequence continues at coordinate 5,698 of CAYGRY010000102.1, read as the reverse complement.
TCTGGCTTTAATGGGCTACAGAGTCGTGGCGGTGGATCTCGATCTTGGTGGTGCCAATCTTCACACCTGTTTAGGTGTTCCAATTCCAGATAAGACACTTTCAGACTATCTCACTAAAAAAGTTTCTTCACTCAACGATCTTATTACACCAACGGCAATCGATAACCTTGCGATTATCAGCGGTGCTCAAGATGATGTTGGAATTGCAAACCTTCGCCAAATGCATAAGGCAAAAATTCTTGCACGCTTAGGTGAACTTGATGCTGATTACGTTATTTTAGATTTAGGTGCTGGTACTTCATACAATACATTGGATTTCTTTATCTCAGCCGATCAAGGAATTCTAACTGCTCTTCCAGAACCAACTTCAATTGAAAACACATATCGTTTCATTAAGTCGGTGTATCACCGCAAACTAAAAATGGCAGAAGATCTGTTAGAAATTGGTCCACTTATCGATCAAGCGATGAATGCAAAAATTCATCAAAATTCTACGCCTGCTGATCTTATGGCAAGAGTCATTGAGATCAATCCACAAATGGGACATAAACTCAAAGCTGAAATTGCCAAGCTACAACCAAAGCTTGTGATCAATCAAGTTCGTACACAAGCCGATGTAGATATTGGTTTTTCGATGAAAATAATTTGTCGTAAATATTTTGGAATGAATCTCGATTATGTTGGTTACCTTGAGTACGATGCAACGGTTTGGCAGTCGGTAAAAAAACGTAAGCCATTACTGATGGAGTTTCCAAACTCTGCTCTTGTTTCAAATTTTGATCGAATCGTTCATCGACTACTCAATATATAGGTTTAGGGAGAATCATGGATTCAGGAAGTAAGAATTATTATGAAGTTCTCGAAGTTCCAACAGATGCTTCAACTGATGATTTACATAAAGGTTACGTCAGAGCAAAAAATGCTTATTCACAAGATAGCCTAGCTCTATATTCATTAATGACTAAAGATGAGTGTGACCAAATTATAGATTTAATCGATGAAGCGTATTCTATTTTAAGTGATCCTGATAAGCGCAGACTTTACGATCAAGCTCGCGGAATCAATCAAGATCTTAATTATAAAAACTCTGCCCCCGCTAGAAATCAAGATCCAGATGCTCAACATAATCTTCGTGGCGCCCCTCAAACAACTCAGCATAATAATATGTCTAAGATTGTGGCCAAGAAGAGATTTGATCTCACTTATAGTATCAATGAAGATTTTGAAAAGAAGATTGAAAGCTGTACTGAATTTTCAGGTAAGTTTCTAAAAGAAGTTAGAGAATATAAAGCGGTTGATATTCCTCGCATGGCCGATATGACTAAAGTCTCTAAAACTTATATTCGCCATATTGAAGAAGAGGAATACGATAAACTACCAGCCCCTGCTTATGTACGTGGCTTTGTTTATCAGTATGCAAAATGTTTAAAGCTTAATCCTGACTTAGTGGCCAATTCATACTTATTCATCATGAAGAATGCTCGCGGCGAGCAATAATGAATGATGAGTCGAATAAGACAATAGACTCTACTGATCAAATTGAAGACATTGAACTTCCTATTACTGAAGATGATCGAGCAACCTTCAAACGTCTCGATCAATTCCTCGCTGAAAAGACCCAGTTTTCACGAACTTTTTTAAAAAGATTATTTGAAGCTGGAAATATCTCTAGCGAAATTAAGCTTAGTCTTAACAAAATGCCTGCCAGTGGCACTGTCATTATAATTGATGTTCCACCACCAGTTAATTTAGAGGCGGTTCCCCAAAATATCCCTCTCGATATTTTATTTGAAGATGAACATCTCGTTATCGTTAATAAACAAGCTGGGCTTGTTGTTCACCCTGCTCCAGGTAATCCAGACGGAACCCTAGTTAATGCAATTTTATATCATTGCCCTGACCTAAGCGGTGTTGGGGGTGTCATTCGCCCTGGGATTGTTCATAGACTAGATAAAGGAACAAGCGGCGTGATGGTAGTAGCGAAGAATCAAGCTGCCCATGAAGGCCTCGTTCTACTTTTTTCTAAGCATGATATCGACCGTGAATACGAAGCCATTATTCTCTGTGATAATGCCAAGATATCCTCATCAGGAAAACTAGAGTCCACGATTGGACGAGATCCAAAAAATCGTCAAAAGATGGCTGCAAATGTTCGTGGGAAAAAAGCAGTCACTCACTATAATGTTATTTCTTTTAAAAAAGATTTTGCCCATGTGAAGTGCAAACTTGAAACTGGGCGCACTCATCAAATTAGGGTGCATATGTCTGGACTATTGCAATGTCCAATTCTCAATGACCCAACCTACGGCGATCAGGCTAGACATAGAAAAAGACTACCGCCTCATTTGGCAGAATTAATGAAGCCCTATGAACACCCCTTTCTTCACGCTAAGAAACTAGGTTTTATTCATCCCGTTACGAAACAACCCTTAAGCTTTGAGGTTGAGCCACCTGATATCTTCAAACAAATTCTTGAGGGACTAGAGTGAGCCAATGCCTTTTTCAAAAAGAGTTTGATTTTGGTATCTTTCAAACTTTTGACTCAAAGCCTGAATTCGACTGCTTTCGTGTACATCAAGTTCACGGCGTCGATTTTAACCACGAAAATGAAGACAAGAAAGCTGATGGTATCTACGGTAAACAAACTAAACCTTGGGCCATCATTACCGCAGACTGCTTGCCCGTTGTTATTCATGGGAAAGCGGGGGACGTCTTTTTTCATGCAGGGTGGAGAGGTTTAGCGGACAAAATTTATCTTGAACCTCAAGTTAAAGCCATTGAGCCTATCTATGCTTTTATCGGTCCCCATATCAGTGCTGATCAATTCGAGGTTCAAAAGGACTTTTACCAGCATTTCCCAAATTCCAGCTCTTTTCGCCAACACCCTGATGGAAAGCTCACTTTTGATCTATTGAAAGAATTAACCATTGGCCTACAAACTGCTTACACCGGCATCCAGATTGATGATGCTAAACTATGTACTTATAAAAATGACCAGTTTCATAGCTTTCGTTTAGATAAAACGTCGAAACGTAATTGGAACGTGTTCACAAGTAAGACAATTAATATATAATAAATAAAATATCATTCAGGAGTAGTAATGCAATCCGTCTATCGTTCAAACAAAACACTGACTCATGCTCTCATTGTCACTCTTGGCATCGCGATTATCGCGACGACGGCGTATCTTACTAATCATTATTTTGCCATTAAGTTTCCAGATGGACTTGGCTCTGCTTCAGCCCTTTGTGACATTAGTGGCTTTTTAAACTGTGATGCAGCCACTCACTCTCCAATTTCAAATATTGCAGGTATTCCGATTTCGATTTTTGGTTTTCTGATTGGAATTTTATTATTGGCCGGCTATTTATTTAATAGCCCAGGCTATGAAAGTACGATGAAGTTTATTCTAACGGTTAATCTTATTGGGTGTGTTGTTTTATTTATTTATTCAATTGCTTCACTCGGCTCACTTTGCCCAATGTGCACACTTTATTACCTCCTGTCGTTTGGTGCTTTCTTTATCTTTAATCGAAATATCAAATCGTTTAGACCTACAATTGTTCCAATTATTAGTGTTGGCGTTTTATTTGCGGCAACTTCTGTTGGTGCCTATATGTACACTGCTGAAAAAGCACAAAAGAATGAAGCACTGGCTTCAAGTCTTATTCAGCAATTTGATTCCCTTCCAGATCTTGGTGCACCTGAACAGCAATCAATGTTTAGACTGGTTAGCTCAACAGAAGATTTCCAAGCAGCACCAATTCAAGTCACTAAGTTTTCTGATTTCCAATGTCCTGCTTGTAAGGCCATGTCTGAACAGCTTCACAAGGCTGCTCGTCAGTACAAAGGCCAAATTAATATCCAGTATATGTTCTACCCTCTAGATCCTGCTTGTAACGCAACGATGGAGAGAAGTCTTCACCCGTTTGCTTGTAAAGCGGCTTACCTTGCTTATTGCCTACCAGAAAAATTCCCTGAAATTGAAAGTGAGCTCTTCTCTAATCAAGACTCTTTATCAGATTCACTTATTGAAGGAATTGCAAAAAGAGAAAATGTTGTTGATTGCTATAAGTCGGAAGACACTAAAGAGAAAGTTAAGGCCATCGTTAGCAGTGCAGCTCCCTTTAATATTAGGTCAACACCAACTGTTCTTTTAAACGGTGTTAAAATTGAAGGCGTTCTACCATTTAATCAACTACAAGTTTTAATGGATGAATTAGTCACGAGATCAACAAAGTAATGATTGAGACACATTGCCATTTAGACTATTTAAAAGACAGGCCATTGGCCGAAACTTTAACATTGTCTAAACAGGCAGGTGTCGAAAAGATTATAACGATCGCTGTCTCCCCTGATAATCTGGATTCTGTCTTAGGCATCGCTGCCAATAATCCAGATATTTTCTGTACTCAGGGGATTCATCCACATGATGCTTCAAAATATAATGATGAAGTCGAAGCAAAAATAATCTTTAATCTTACTCAACAAAAAGTTGTCGCCGTAGGTGAAATTGGACTTGATTATCATTATGATAATTCTCCAAGACAACTTCAGATGGATGCTTTTAAACGCCAGCTCATCATTGCCATCAATCATCAAAAACCAGTTGTGATTCATACTCGAGAAGCTGAAGATGATACGGCACAGATTTTAAATGAACTCGCACCCAAGCTAGCTAGAAAAGGAGTCATCCACTCTTTTACATCCACTCCAGAGCTTGCAAAAACGGTGCTCGCTCTTGGGTTTCATATTGGCTTTAACGGCATCATTACTTTTAAGAATGCTCAAAATGTTAGAGACATTGTTGAGTTAACTCCACTTGATAGAATTTTAATAGAAACAGACTCACCCTTTCTTGCGCCTATTCCTCACCGTGGAAAAGAGAACGCGCCTTTTAATTTGCCATTTGTCGCCGCCAAGATTGCAGAGATCAAAAATATCAGTGTTGATGAAGTTCTTCGTGTAACAACTGAGAATGCAAAAAATTTATTCTTATTGTAGAGAGTGACCTTTAAGGTCTTTATGAGCTTGAATTGATAATTTCGTCGACATTTGCTGAGCGACTGCTCCTTTTAATAGAGCATCAATTCTTTCAAAAACTTTAAGCTGAACTTCTTCACTATTTTCAATACCACGATGGGTATCACCACGAAGTTCATTAATCACATTGGTATAGTCAGTATTTCTTGCGATATTAGGGGAATCATTAATACCGTACCAATCATCGCCAATGAAATTCAAATTGGTTTTTACATTTTGAGAAATAATATCGTTATTAAAACCAACTGAATCAAGAGTTACTAGTAAATCAACTTTTCTAAAACCATATTCAATTTTATTTAATTCTTGAGCCACTTCAACGGCAGTATCGGATCCAAGACTATGACCGATTAAAATCACAGGCTGAGTGCGTGGACGCTTAAGAATTGATTCTACCACTTCGTCTTTTTCTGACCATGAATAAACTTCTGATTTAGGAATGGCACTGGCCATATCTTCAAGGCCATCGCCACTTGAACTCGAAAGACTTAGGCCTTTAATAAAAATGATAGCAGGTCGATCTTTTATCGTTTCTATTCTTTCAATTTTTTCAACTGGTTTTTCTTCAACAACTTCAGCAACTTCTTCGGCCTCTTCTTCACTTGCAAGATCAGGAATTAAATCCGGCACTAAGTCAGTGACGACAGAAATCGGT
>CAYGRY010000101.1:0-7763 GCA_964352405.1 uncultured Halobacteriovorax sp. | reverse complement strand
ACCATAAGTCTGCTAAAAAACGCGCCCGTCAAACTATTGTACGTACTGCACGTAACAAAACTAAAACTAGCTCTGCTCGTAGTGCAATTAAGAAAATTCGCGCTGCCATCGTAGAAAACGATAAGCCAACTGCTGCTACTTTATTAGTAACTGCACAAAAGCTTCTTGATCGTTTAGCTAAGACTGGTGTTATTAAAGCTAACGCTGCTGCTCGTAAGACTAGCCGTTTAGCTCAACAAATTAACAAACTCTAAAATCATTCGATTTTAGTTTTTATATTGAAAGCGCGCTCGTTGAGTGCGCTTTTTTCGTTTCTTCACTTTATTCAATTCAGAATTAATCAAAGATAAGAAAGGTAGTCTCTTCTGAGTTGTTCTAATAAGAATGTCGATTTTGATTTAGCTTGCAGCTCATACTCAGAGAACATTGAAATATAACGTCTAAGATCATTAAGCTTCCAAGTTTTCGAAAAGCTTTGAATACCTTTGTCGTATTGGGACGGCTTTGGTTTGGCATCGATATAGCTTGGATCTGCAATCTTTAATAAGTGTGACTGCATAAAAGAGAAGAACATTCTGAGGTTATCAAAGCCTAAGCTATCGAATCTATTTTCGGCCAGGAAGTAACGATAAAAGCTCGTGAAGTCTTTTTTACAAAAAGTTTCCGCTAAGGCGAATTGATCAAGTCGTTTAACCGCAATAACTTCTTGAACTTTTGCTAAGCTAATATCTGAAATAGGCATGGCCAAGGCGATTTGCTTTAATGCAGTTGCAAACTCTCCCCCCTCTGGCTCAAGACAAGTTAACAGGTACTGTTTCACATCCCAAGGTAAGCGCATTCCCATTCCATCAGAAAAGAACTCTAGAAGTTTATCCGTAAACCAAAAAGGAATCGTTGGTATCTTGAAAAAGTGACCTTCTTGTATTTTTGAAAACTCTAAAAGAAACTTATCATCGCTTGAAAAGCTCAAGATAAGTTTACCCATTTCTGGAACAATCTTATTGTCCAAAAGAAATTTCTTAGACTTAGCTGACATGTTTTCAGCATGCAAAACTCGATAAGAGGCGGGCTCTCCAAAAAGATCACTACCAAGAATATTTTCTTCAATCCAATCAGGAGTGACTTCACTTCCTAAAACAGCGTGAGGGACTTGATGGGGTTTAGTTGCTAAGTAACGAGCATAGAGAACTTTTTCAACGAAAGGATCATAGCAGTAATAGGCACAAAGAACGGCAGGGTCAGGAATAAAACCTGAATGATTTTTAGCATAATCCCAAGGTGTCCACTTAGAAAGCATTGAGTACGACATCCTTAAATTGTTGCGCTAACGACTTAGATCCGTCTTGTAGTGCTCTTTCCATGATAGCTTTGTTTTTTGTCATGTTAACAAGTCCAGGAGAATCAATCGTTTCGGTTCCTGCAACAACTCTTGTAAAGCTAGCTTGAAAAGCAAGAGATTGATTCATCAGCATTTTTGGATGATTCATCATCAAGTTATTTATTTCGCTCTTAGCAAGCTCAACATCTTGGTGCCTTGGATTTTTAATCAAAATAAAGCGAACGTTGAGATTTAGACTTGAACCTGTAGGCACATAGAATTCTTTACGATTACCTAAGGAAGCTTTCAAGTCGGAGGTGGTAAACTGGCGCTCAGTCGTTTGAATTAACTCAGCTAATTGTTGAGTCGATTCAACAATACCAACAAGAATTGCATCATTAGAAAGGTCTTCACCTGAAGTCACTTTTAAGCCCGGATAGCTAGACAGGAGAAAATTGATTTCCTTGGTAACCATGGCGCCAACATTAGGCACAGGAGTCTTATTAATAAACATAGGGACGCTAATAGAGCGAATTCCATGAATAGCTAATGGGTTATCATTTTCAACGAATTGATAACCTGAACATGAGCTCAAAATCAGAGTAAAAAATAGCAGCAAAGATGTTTTTATCGCCATAAAAAGAATATAGTACATTCAGACGATGGCGGCAAAATAACACCCAGCGACGTAGAGAATTATCCATGGCACTCAAAGGCCTCTCAAATTTTCTTAAGGAATTTAATAGCTATAAGAGAGACAATTCTTATAACAAGTCTGATTTATCCAAAAAGCGAAACTCGACCGCTTTAGAAGTCTTTGATTTCTTATCTTTAGTTAAAATATGGCCAGAAATTGTAGGGCCAAAGCTTTCCAATCACACATTGCCTGTTAAAAATTCTCGCGGCGTATTAACGGTCTTAACTGACCACCCTGCCTACGGACAAGAACTGAGCTTTTTACAAACCGTCTTAATTAAAAAGATTGAGTCTTATTTTCCAAGTCTAAAAAACAAAATTCAACGCCTGCTTTTTCAAAATGATCCGATGTTTTTTAAGACAAAAACAGAAATGATGGCCAAACTTTCTAGAGCTAAACCAACAAATAACCAAAGTGAAGATCAAAAGAAGAAGTATCATCCTCATTCGCCTGAGGTTAAAGCGGTTAAAGCCGAAGCTCTAGAGAATTTCGCTCATATTCAAGATGAAGAAATTAAAAACTCATTAATGTCTCTATATGTACAAATGAAGCTTAGATAGGTTGCTTAAACGGATCAAGAGCATACCACCATAAATAATTTCGATCCTCATCACCTAAGACAAGTAAATGATAAAGTGAATAGTCGATATGCTTTCCGGCAGAGAGAAGTTTAAAGTAAAAATCTCTTTTAAGTTTAAATAAGACTTTGGTTGGAATGATCTTTTTTTCATCAAGATGTCTTCGAATAATTGCATTCTCTGAAAGTCTAATTACCAACTCCTTCATATATTCTTCATCAAGTGTATTAATTCTTTCTATTGATTTAATGATATCAAGCCGAAGCGCTTCATCGTTAGGCATCCAATCACTAAACATCCATAGATCATGGTTTTCCCACTTCGTGATATTTTTTCTATCAATTAATTTCAAGTTAATATCAGTCATTTCGGAAGTAGAAACACGGCCGGATAATTGTGAAAACCAAAAAGAAGGAAAAAGAGGCGCATACCAAGGCGACTTAACATATTCTCTAAGATCGTTAAGACTCCACTCAGTATTTATTTCATCAAAAAGCTTTGGAAGCTTTGACTCATCAACAAATTGAGAAACTCTTGTAATAAAGGCTTTAGCAAGAATTTTATCTTTTAAATTTTTAATAATTCCAACCAACAAATCATCCACAGAATTCCAAGTATCGCTTCCAAGCGGAATATCTATTCCATAAAAAGGAAGTACTCTTGGCTCCCAGTGAATAACCTCTTCAATTAAACCTTTAATTTGAGAAAAGTTATTTGATTCTTTAGCTAGTAATAAATAACCAAAATTTTTCAATAAGCCTTGAGGTAATTGCACCAGATTCATTTGATAATCTTGCAAACTAAGTGCGTCCTTGGCTTTGTTATCACTAGGTTTAAAATTTAGAATCTTTTCAATTATTCCACGTAGAACGACAACTCTTTGATAGTGAATATTTCTAGCTTCAATAATAGATTTGATCGAACTTACTTCAGACTTCTTGATGCCCATCCCTTCGATCATAGCAGCCCACTGCGACGATGGTGAATTAGCCAACATCCAACGTTGCTTCATAGATACTGACATTTTTGATAGACATTGATCGTACCAAATCCCCCACGTTTCATGCTTTGGAGAACTTCTGTCGTAAGTACTTTGTAGAGCCGCTAGCTCTTGCCTAAAAGTTAAAGTACAGATTCCCTTTGGTGGATCGAACTTTTCAGTTTGTAAGACAAAGCCACTCTCACTGGTTACAGCGATGATAGAACCTTTATCATTTTCTAGATTGCTAAAGCTTAAAGAACTTTTTTTTTACTGGCTGAAGTTAAAATCGCATTTTGAGCATGAGCAGAATCCATTATCCAAGAAGTTTCAAATCCTGGAAGAGGACGATTTAAAATCGTTTTATAATAATAAACGACTCCAATAATCAACATGACAAATAACGCTAAAAGAATAAACAAATAGCGATCATTTTTTGATGTGGCTTTGGTATTTGACTTAGGTTTTTTACTTTTTGCTTTTAAAGAAGGATTTGACTTCGCTTTTGCTTCTTTTAAAACAGGCTGATCTTCTTCGAAAGCAGGTTCTTCGACGCGTTTTGCTGGTTTTTTATCTTCAGCCTTAGGAGTTGATGGAATCTCTTCAATCTTCTCAGGTTTAACTTGTGGCTTTGGCGCTTCAGGCACGGGCTCTGGCTTTGCTTCTTGCTTGAGACCATCTAGAACATTATTGCCAAGGACTAAGGTCATATCATCACGTTCGTCTTCGTCATCATTGGCATCATCAGGAAGATCACTTAATGAAACTCCAATATCACTCATATCACCCATATCAGGATATTCTAAGTCTTCGTCTGATAATGGTGCGATATCTTCTTCTTCTTCGCGTCTTTCAACCTTAGCTTCAGTTGTCTTTGGAGCTGTAGCTGGAAGTGAATTCGACTTTGCTAAAAGAGTTGGTGCCTCAGTAATTGGATTAAAACCCTGAGTGACTCTTTCATGAATATATTTTTCAACAAGATCTGTTTCTCTGAGCGCAAACCAATATCCATTACCTGAACTTAGCTCATCCTCAGCTCTTAGAGAGTTCTTCTCCATGAGTTCTTTGACTTTATCAATGCTAACAGGCCCCAAGATCTGCATCGATCTTGTCCTGATCAGCCAATTTCTTTCGCTCTTATCAACCATTTACTTCTACCATCTAGTTAATAAAGAAAGCGATGAGACCTCGAAGATCTTCATCGTTGAAACGTAAGCCTGCGCTTAGTGTTCCACTTCTATTATTTTCAAGAGAATCTTCCATTGCTACACGAGCATAGAAAACATTCCATAATTGTTGCTCTAAACTAACTCTAATATTAATTCCGATATTCTTACGATAATCAAAGGCTTCAAGCTTAAAGCGGGTGCCCCAGCTTCTGACATCGTAATCAATACCCATACCACCACTGCTTTCAATGATGCCGCCTCTAAATGTCCAAGGACCAAGGATACGACCGATTTGAATATTGAAGCGATAAGTATCGCGATCTCTTTCTAATCTATTCTCTGTGGTTTGAACGCCATTAACAGTAGAGATAATAGTTCTTTCTTTATCTGGTCCAACTTCAGAAGTCACAAGACCTAACAAGTAGAAGCGCTCAGGTGCGGGAAAGATTTTCAAACCAATTGTGCTTTCACTACCATAATCGGAGTTGGCGCCAGTGAAGACTTCTAGTTCAGTTCGAATGGCATCAACTCGCCCCATTAAACGTTGCACACCTGATAAAGTATTCTTCACTTCATCAGCAATTTCTTCTTCTACCAAGAGCTTACCAACTGTGCCTTTACCGGCTTTAATATCAGCCACAAGATTTTGAAGATCAGATGTCATCTTATCTACACTGCCAAGAATCTTATGAACTTTTTGAAGGGCACTTTGCGGATCTTCTTTGTTCGTTTGACTTGCTAATTCATTTGAAAACTTACTCAGATCAGCAATCATTTTATTAAGCTTTACTTCATTTCCAGTCAAAATATTTTTAAGCGAGGATGTAGCATCTCTGGCGTTGATGACCATCTCATCAACGTTTTCCATAATACGCTTAAGCGCTGGTCTCTCACCCTCTGGTGCCAACGAGTCTTTAATACTTTTTGTAATGACTTTTACATCTTGAAGTACGTCGGAAGCATCTTTAACAAGATTTTCCATCCCGCCAGCTTCTTCCGCTATCAGAAAGCCCATTGAGTCGAGGCGATCATCAGCTTTACCAACGGAAATTTCTAAGTATTTATCACCTAGAAAGCCAACTGTTTTAATTTTAAGTTTTGAGTCTGAAGGAATTTTAATCTCTTCAAGAACTTCAAAGTTAATGAGAGCTTGGTTACCTGTTAATTCAATATTCTTAATTCTGCCTGCGTTAATACCGGCGACTTTGATTGGAGTTTTTGGAAAAATACCAGAGGCGTCTGAAACAATTGTTCTATAAGGAATATAATCACCGAAACCAGATTGGTTTGATGTGATTTTAAATGACATAACGACAATCGAAGCCAGTGTCGCCAAGGCCATCAGGCCTACTTTAAACTCATTCACTTACAAGCATCCTTGCTTAATAATCAACCGTTAAAGGTTAATAAACTCCTGAACCAATTCATTATCCGATTTGGCAAATTCAGCAGCAGGTAAATACTCAACAATATTACCACGGTCGAGAAACGCTACATAGTCCGAAATTTGCAATGTGGCTCTTACATCATGAGAAATAATAATCGACGTCATTCCTCGGGATAAATTTTTATTTTGGGTTTCAACGATAAGCTCGTTGACCATTTTTGTCGTAATTGGATCAAGTCCTGTCGTCGGTTCATCATAAAGCATAATATGGGGACTGAGGGCCAATGCTCTGGCTAGACCGACACGCTTTCTCATTCCACCGGACAGTTCTGATGGGAGTTTATTGAAAGCCACTTCTTGGATATCGACTGAAATTAAAAGTTTACTAGCATGATCGTACATTTGCTCCGGCGTCATATTAGTAAATTCTTTAAGTGGAAAGGTTACATTTTCTATAGCGGACATTGAATCAAATAATGCGGCGTACTGAAAAAGCATTCCAAAATTTCTTCTAAATTCGCGTAACTGAACTTTATCTAAAAGGGTTAAATCTTGCCCCAACACTTCAATATGGCCATGCGTTGGAAGCATCAATCCCAAAATATGTTTGAGCAGCGTCGATTTTCCTGCTCCTGAAAATCCTAAAATAGTTACGATTTTATTTTTAGGAATGATGAAATCCAAATTATTTAAGACCGTGTGCCCATCAAAAATTTTGGTCACTTTGTTTACTGCAACTGCTCTATCATTTGGATCAATCATAAAATTTTCACCAAAAAGCTCGTTAAAAAATAATCTAAAACGAGAACTGAAATCATGCCCCAAACAACCGCTTGGTTAGTTCCCCTTCCTACCCCTTCAGCTCCCTTAGTCACACTAAAGCCAAAGTAAGTGCCAATCACTGAAACGATAAAACCAAAAAAGATCGATTTTATAAATCCTTGATAAAAATCACTCATATGCATGAACTCACCAAGCTTTGATAAGTACATGGCTTCATCAATCATCAAAGCCTTCGTGCCAACGACGTAAGAGCCAATATTACCGATGAATAAAAATAAACTTGAAAGCATCGGCATACAAACAGTAGTTGCAATCACTCTAGGAACGGCAAGGTATTGAATGCCGTTGATACCCATAACCTCTAGAGCATCAACTTGCTCGGTCACTTTCATGGAGCCGATTTGTGCGGCCATGGCGGAACCGGCGCGACCAGAAACAATCAATCCGGTTAAAACGGGAGCCAGTTCTTTGGCCAAAGACAACGCAACAACTGGCCCAACAAGTGAATCAACTGAGATTAACTGAAAGCCAAAATAAACTTGATAGGCCATCACCATGCCTGTAAACGCACCTGACAAACCGACAATTAAAAGTGATTTATTTCCAATAAAGTAGAATTGCTCAAAAACAATTTTCAAACGAAATGGTGGTTTAAACGCCCAATAAAAAACGCGGCCAGTGAAATTCACGATCATGCCAAGACCATCGACGGCATCAATAACCTGACGGCCAATCTTTTCGATTCGACGATGGATCCAGCTGCTAGGCTGGGGAGATGCGCTTGTATTCATGAGATTATGGTAGCTTGAAAATTCTAGGAATGCGAACAGACAATTGACAAAAGACTTCGTA
>CAYGRY010000100.1:0-7824 GCA_964352405.1 uncultured Halobacteriovorax sp. | reverse complement strand
GTCAATTAAAAGAACAGGGTAAACCAGAAAATATGATCGCTAAAATTGTTGAAGGGAAACTTAACAAACTAGCTCAAGACGTATGTCTTCTAGAGCAAAAATTTGTAAAAGATCCAGATACAACAGTTGGTAAGCTTGTTGCTGCTACAGCAAAAGCTGCTGGCGCTGACATTAAAGTTCTTGGATTTAAGAAATTAAATCTTGGTGATGGTATCGAGAAAAAAGAAGATAACCTAGCCGATGAAGTTGCTAAAATGACAGGTTTAAAAAACTAAGAACAAAATCTTAGTTTTACAAAGGGGACTTAACAGTCCCCTTTTTTTTACGGGATGCTTAAGTGAAATTTAAACGAGTACTTTTAAAGCTTTCTGGTGAAGCCCTATCTGGTAAACAAGGATATGGTATCGATCCTGATACAATTTCCACCTTTGTAAATGAAGTTAAAGCCCTATTTGAAATGGGTGTTGAAGTTGCTGTCGTTATCGGCGGAGGTAATATTCACCGTGGTGTTGCTGGTGCAACTAAGGGGATGGATAGAACAACTTCAGATCATATGGGAATGCTTGCAACCATTATCAATGCTCTGGCCCTTCAAGACGGCTTAGAGAGAAGTGGTGTTTATACAAGAGTTTTATCGGCCATTGATATGCAAGAAATTGCAGAGCCTTATATTCGCCGTCGCGCTATTCGCCACTTGGAAAAAAAGAGAGTTATTATTTTTGCCGCAGGTACAGGTAACCCTTACTTCACAACTGATACGGCAGCAGCTCTCAGAGCAAATGAAATCGACGCTGATGTCATTATTAAAGCAACAAAAGTTGATGGCGTTTACGACAAAGATCCAATGCAATTTAAAGATGCCGTTAGATATACAAAGTTAAGCTACATGGACGCCCTCAATCAAGGCATCAAGGTGCTAGATTCGACAGCTCTCACATTATGTATGGATAATGATATAGATATTATTGTTCTAAACGTCTTCGAAAAAGGAAATATTGCTAAATGTGTCCTTGGCGAAGATACCGGTACATTAGTTACAAAACAGATTTAAGAAGGGTTAACCATGATCGACGTCATTAAAAAAGAACTCGAAGCCTCAATGGCAAAAGCTTTAGAGTCATTAAAGTATCAATTAACGAAAATCAGAACTGGCCGTGCTTCGGCAAGTGTTCTTGATGGTGTGAATGTTGATTATTACGGAACAGCAACTGCTGTTAAGCAAGTTGGTCAAATCAGCACACCAGAAGCCAGACTTCTTCAAATTCAGCCATTTGATAAGTCATTAATCGCAGCGATTGAAAAAGCGATCCTTGGCGCCAATCTTGGATTAACTCCATCAAATGATGGCAATCTCATTCGTATTCCTTTTCCTGCACTGACTGAAGAACGTCGTAAAGAGCAGGTTAAGGAAATTAAAAAATTTGGTGAAGAAGCGAAAATTGCAATTCGTAATGCTCGTCGTGACCAAAATGAAATTGTAAAAAAAGCTGAAAAAGATAAAGAAGTTTCAGAAGATGATTCAAAAAAATATCAAACTGAAATTCAAACCATTACAGATAAGTTTGTTAAAGATGTTGATAAAGTTATCGAAGCGAAAGAAAAAGAGCTTCTAACGGTTTAGCATGCAAGATACTTCAAAGCATATTTCCAATATTCCCGAGCACGTTGCCATTATTATGGATGGCAATGGTCGTTGGGCGAATGCAAGAGCTCACTCAAGGGTTTGGGGACATGTTAGAGGTTCTCGAGTCGTTAGTAAGATTGTTGAAGAAGCTGATGATCTTGGTGTTAAGGCTCTAACGCTTTACGCTTTTTCAACCGAAAATTGGTGTCGTCCCAAAGATGAAATTTCGACTCTTTTTGTTTTGCTTAAAAAATTCTTAAAAGTTGAGCGAAATAGAATTATAGAAAATAATATCATGTTTAGAGTTGTAGGTGATACTTCAGGATTACCAAAAGAAACTTTAAATTTAATTCATGATTTAGAATCAACAACAAGATCGAATAATGGCTTAAAGCTAACTTTTGCTTTTGGTTATGGTTCTAGAAATGAAATCTTGGATTCGGTTAATAAGTTTATTAAAGCTCACCCAGGTGAAACAATAACTGAAGAAGATTTATGTTCAGGTTTTTATGCGCCAGATTTAGGAGATGTTGATCTTCTAATCAGAACTGGTGGTGACCAAAGAATTTCGAATTTCTTACTTTGGCAAAGCGCATACGCTGAGCTCTTTTTTACAGCTACAAAATGGCCTGACTTTAAACCAAAAGAATTTAAATCGATTTTAGAGACTGTTTCTAAAAGAGAGAGAAGATTTGGAGCTGTTTGTTCTAAGGGTGATTTAGATCATTCAAAACAAGAAGCGCAACTAAACCGTGAAAGCCTTACTGGTAATGCCCATGTCTAATACCACTCAGCGTATTCTATCAGCTCTAGTTTTAGCTATTGTAGTCACGATTTGTTTTGTTATGGGCTCAAAGTACTTATCAGGCTTTATTATAGTCGCAGCGGTTATTGCTGCAGATGAAATCATTATTAATTTTTTAAAGTTTAAACGTACAAATTCACTTTACGGATTAAGTATAGGTTTAGTCCTGGTTCCAGTGATTTATTTTGCTTACTTTGAAACTGGACCAGATTTACTTAAGGTCGCTGTTAATGCCGGCGTCTTAATGAATATCCTACTTTTAGTTTATTTGTTCTATGTGGATATGAGCTCAAACTTTTTGAAAAACTTGTTTGAAAAAATTCCACTTTTTGCATCCTTACTCATTTTACTTCCGTGTTTATCATTAATTTATTTACAACGATCAAATCAGTGGCAAGAAATTATCATTGTTCTGTTATTCGTAAACTTTGGTATGGATTCGGCTGCGTGGTTCTTTGGGAAAAACTTCGGGAAACATAAATTATGGCCAAAAGTAAGTCCTAAAAAAACTATTGAGGGCCTTATTGGTGGAGTACTTAGCACTGGTTTAATGGGCAGTATTTTGTGGCAACTCTTCTTTAGTGAGCGTAGCTTGCCTCTTTTCGCAGTGTTCTGTTTACTTGGCTTAATTGCTCAAGTTGGCGATCTTGTTCAATCAAAAATAAAGCGGCAATTTGAGATAAAAGATAGCTCTTCTTTGATCCCTGGGCATGGTGGGGTGTATGATAGAATAGACAGCCTCCTATTCTTAGCGCCATTTTATGCAACTGCGCTAGATATGCATTGGGGCAGATTCTAGGGACACTCATGTTTGAAAAAATTCTTATTTTTATACTCTTTTTGGGACCCCTCGTTTTCTTTCACGAGCTCGGGCACTTTTTATTCGCACGTCTATTTGGCGTAAGAGTTGAAGTATTCTCTATTGGCTTTGGTCCAAAACTTTTGAAATGGAAATGGGGAGAAACCCAATACGCCTTATCTTTGATACCACTTGGTGGATACGTCAAAATGTTTGGCGATGATCCTCTTAATAAAGATGAAATTCCACAAGAGGACAGAAAGTTCAGCTTCACCCATAAAGGCAAAATGGCTCGCTTTTGGATTGTTATAGGTGGACCACTTGCCAACTTTATTATGGCCTTTGTTATTTTCTTTTTCCTACTTGTCGGGGGAGAGAAAGTTCCACAGATCAAAATCGGTAAACTTGAAACAGTATCTGTTCTTTATCAAAAAGGCCTCAGAACTGGTGATGTTGTCTCTGCCGTTAATGGGACCACTGTTGCAGGTCCTTCAGATATTGCACTTGAGGGTGGAGAAGGAATTCAAACACTTTCTGTCGTTCGAGGTGATCAAACTGTAGATATTGAGCTTGGTCTTGGTGGCCAAGAGTTCTTTGAAGAATATGCCAAATTTCCACCTTTTTTTAGAAAGCCAATTTTGGTTGATGATAAAGGAAACATATGGGGATTAATGGTTAAGGGAAAGACTCCAGATTTAACTCTTTCTCTTGACGATCTTGAAGCGTTTCTTCCAAATCAATTAACATTGTTTTCACTAGATAAAGTTGATGATGAATATGTTGTTGCTGAAAAGATGGAAGAGAAAGATCTAGGTAGTTTTAATAACTTAACTGAAGTCTTCTCGCTTTCTTATAGAGCTCTTGATCTGTCAGTTGATAAAACTGCAGATAAGTCAGCGGCAGAGCTGGCAGGTATTCAAAGTGGCGACGTCATTATTTCTCTAAATAACAAAGATGTTTTCGCTTTTGATGACCTTAAGAGAACGCTTCAAGAATCAAATGAAGAAAAAGCGCAGGTTGGTCTTTGGAGAAATGGCGAAGTTATCTCTTTAGAGCTAAAGCCAGAAGTCAAAGAAATCGAAGGCATTAAAATGAAGCTCATCGGTGTCTATAGTGCCGGTGAGTATGTTGCACCTACGTACACGACGAGTCAGCCCAAAGGTTTCTTTGAGTCCATAGGTGGATCTGCCGTTCGTACATGGGATTCAATCGTAAAAACAGTCGAAGGCTTTGGCCTGCTTTTGTCAGGGCAAGTTTCTTTAAAAAGTATTGGTGGACCTTTAGCTATTGGTAAAGTGGCTCATGATTCATTTAAAACGAGCTTGACCTACTTTTTCCAATTAATGGCATTGATATCAGTTAATCTAGGTGTCATTAATTTATTCCCAATTCCAGTTTTAGACGGTGGTCATATTCTCTTTATCTTTATTGAGCTTATTAATCGTGGGCCGCTTTCACGCCGTAAAATGGAAATTGCTCAACAGGTTGGCTTATCAGTTTTATTAATGCTGATGATTGGTGCGATCTTTAACGATTTCTCTCGTTTGTTCTAAAATGCACCTATACTTAGATACATCACATTTTCTAAGTGTAGGTTTACTTGATGATCGTTTTGAATGGTTACATTTTGAGCATCATGAAAAGCTTCAACACTCAGCAGATATTCACGCACAGATTTTTGAAATGTTAAAAAATTTTAAAATAGAGGCTCTTGAACTTAAGAGTGTTTTCCTCTGTAATGGACCTGGATCTTATACAGGTATTAGATTAGGCGAAGGGATTGCCCAGCTTTTTGAATTGAGCCAGATCCCAGTCTTTTCTTTTCACCAATATGAAATTCCTCAAATTCTTGGAACCGCTGAAGGTCAGTGGGTTTGCCATGCTTTTAAAAAAGAAGTTTTTAATTACTTTTGGAATGGAGAGAAGGTTTCAAGTGAACTTATAGCCGCTGATGATTGGACGAAAGTAGCAAATGCTCTTTATACCCATCAACCGAGTGGACCGTGGGAGTCTTCTAAGCCAATTCTAACAACAGAGCTTCTAAGGAATAATCCGGCGCCGATCTTTAGCCATTTAAAGAACAATAAAATTCGAAGAGAGTCTTATTATTTCAGACCTTTAGATAAAGAATTTAAGCGTAGCGTTGTGTGACAAGCTCTTAAGAGCTTGCTACCATTTTCCCATGATTCCCAATTACCTAGATAAATCCTTTCACGTCTCAATGGGAATCTCCCTCATTGTTTTTGCACTAGCAGGTGTTGTTTGGATTTTCTTACCATTGGCACTTTTTTATATCATCACGTTGGTCATCTTTAGACGTAAGCACAGTCCTTATAAAGACAATGTTGTAAATCGAAGTGAAGATATGGTTTATGCACCGGCAAATGCTCGAATTGTTTCGGTTAAAAAATCTGTTGATCACGTCATCTTTGGAAAAAATCTTATTGAAATTCAAATGGGTATTCCTTGGTGGAGTGAAGCTGGTCTTTATCTTCCTGTAAAATCTGAAATCAAAGACTTTCAATTTAAAGATGGAAAATCGGTTTTTAGGTTTAACTCTAAACCGTTAGCGGATCAGTCTAATATTTCTCTTTCAGGGATTTCGTTAAGTCTTGAAACAACGAAGAATCAGTTTATAGGCATACAACTTATTAAATGTGTTTTAGGTCAATGGCCAGAGCTCGTTGTTATGCCTGGAGATAAAGGAAAAGAGCGCGCCAATATAGGCTTTTTCCCATTTGGAGGAACAGTTGTTCTGTTTCTTCCAGATAATTATGACATACTAACTAAAGAAAATAATGAAGTGATCGCTGGCGAAACAGTGATCGCAAAAGACATACAAGTGAATCAATAATGGATAAAGTACAAGCAAAAAAACTAGCCTTCTTTTTACCAAATACTTTTACGGCCCTAAATATGGGTTGTGGTTTTGCCTCGATCATTTTTGGAATTAATGGCGATATTTATAAAGCTGCAATGGTTTTAATTCTTGGAGCGATTTTTGATTCAGTTGATGGTCGTGTTGCAAGAATGACGGGAACTCAGTCACTCTTTGGTGAACAATTCGATTCAATCAGCGATGTCGTTTCATTTGGTCTTGCTCCTGCCATGCTTATTTGGAGTCATTTTTTAAGAGATACTGGTCGCATTGGGTTACTTGTTTCTTTTATCTATCTTCTATGTGGCGCACTTAGACTTGCTCGTTTTAATGCCAATATTGATAAAGTCAGCTCAAACTATTTTCAAGGTTTGCCTATTCCAGGTGCGGCGATGGCCATTGTTGGTTTTTGCCTGCTTTCAACTCAGTTGCCAATTCTTGTTGAAATAAAAGTTATCGCGATTGTTTATACATTATTTTTTGCGGCCCTGATGATCAGCAATATTCCATTTAATTCTTTCAAGAAATCTGAATGGATTAAAAAACACAAAAAGCGTGCTCTATTTTTATTATTCTTATTAATCGCATTAACTTTTGTGTATGAAGAATACATGATCGTTGCCAATATTTTAGTTTATGTTTTTGGCTCACTTATTTATTTCATCCTCAATAAAGGCAAGTTTGATGAAATCTTTTTATGGAAGAGTGAAGATGATCAATAAAATATTTTTTATACTTCTCATCAGTTTCAATGCTTTCGGCGAAGATGCCGGGCAAATGATGATGGATGAAATTGAAAATAGAGCAGAGATAGAAAATTCGATTAAGAATATTGAAGAAGACGATGATGGTGGAAGTAGTTTTCTTCAAGGTAGCGTCGCTGGATCTGTAGTTACCGATATTGAAGAAGAAGCAAGCAATGAACTCTTTCTATCTCAAGAAAACCCAGTCATTACATACCCAACAAAAAGAGATTATGCCCTCGAAAATGGACAAAAAATAATTGAAGATACTTCAATTCCAAATGATCGATTAATAGAAGCGACGAATAGAGAGATTGTAAAAGAAGTCTCGAATCAAAAAAGCAAAGTCTTTTCTTTTTACTATATTCGCGATGAATATGACGTTAAAGACTCTCGTGGTGTTTTTCAACAGACCTATGTTAATGATCAAAGTGCTGTTAGAGGTGGAAGCTTAATGTTTTCACTTGAAAGAGCGCTGTACAACTCTTGGATTAATATTTTATGGGGAGCCAACGCTGGCTTTGGTCTAAGCCAAGGAAATGGACGTTTCGTAGACGGTACAAGAAGTGATGCGAAGTTTAGCCTTTGGACGATTCCAGTTGAACTCGGACTCACTCTAGAACTTCCGATTTCAAATTGGTTTACTTTGTCTGCGGAAGCAGGTCCTTCGGCCATGGGTCTTTATCAAGTACGTTCTGATTTCGAATCTGGTGCCAAAGGTAAGCGTCGCCGCCAAGTGGGAACAGGTTATTACGCTGAAGCTAAGTTTAAACTAAGTCTTTCAAATATCTTTTCAGGGACAGGCTTTGATTACTTTAGTGAATATGGCATAAGCAATACGTATTTAGATATCATTGCGCGTATGCAAGATTATGGAAACTTTCAGGATGACATCACCATCACAGGCCAATCCCTCGGAATTGGATTCACCTTCGACTATCTCTAAAAGATATATTCTTTTAAAGCTTCAGTACG
>CAYGRY010000099.1:0-8146 GCA_964352405.1 uncultured Halobacteriovorax sp. | reverse complement strand
AGGACGGCTAGTCCAGCTGCGATAGCAATGTGCTTTTTCATTAATCTTCTCCTTGAAAAAGATCTGATAACTTTTCGTTATCTGAGTTTCCTTATTGGAACTAAAAAATTTTAATCAGCTTTGATTTTCAGAAGGTACGGGATATTTGTCAACAACTAACCGCTTAGAATTTTTATGGTTTTTAACAACTCGCGCTTAATTACCGCGTTAAAGTGTCTCTAAAAATGCGATCCAATGTAATCTTCGAAGCTGCCCCGACAACTGAAAGGTAATGGCAATCGAGCCTTAGTCGTTAAAAAATCTGCCCCCACAGACTTCTTCTCGCAGATGCGTCAAAATTCGAACACGATAAAAATCATAAAATAAATTTTCATTTTTTTTTAATAAAAACGTTAAATCACTGCATTGAAGGGGCAAAAAGCTCCAACTCAATTACTCGGTCTTTAACATCTCTTAATTTTCAGAATAGATTTTAAGCCCACGCATAAGATGAGAAACGTCGCTAACATCCTTTAGACTCGCACCCTGCTCACCAATGAAGATCAGATTCTTAAGTTCATTCATAAACCTTTGAAAGCCAGCATCGTCATTTTTTGCATTAACACTAGTTGCGACTAAGGCTAAGTACTCATCTTTTGAATGCTTACTTACTTCAGGACAAATTTTTTCAAGATTTCTTTTATAAAGTCGAATCTTCTTTGATAACTCTTCTTCACTTGTTTGCTCAGGCTCAATGAAACTTGTCATTCTTGCTTCTTGAGATCCATCGCTTAAAGCTACAAATTCAACAACTGCATGTCCCCATTCGTGCGTGTACGAGTAAGGTAGAAAAATAGTATCTGTTCTATCCATCACAGGCTTAGAAAAAGTCCAGTGATGAAAGAGTGTGGCAGGTGTTTGAGTCGCTTCACACCATTCAATAAACTCATTCGATAAAGCCGCTTTATTTGAAATGAAATTTAAAAATTCAGCAGGGCCCTTAGAAAAATAAAGATGCTCACACTCATAAGTAACACCGCTATGACATTCAACTGCCCATTGGGCATTTTCAACTAAGTCTGCTGATTGAATTTTATGAATCGCTTTGATTTTTTCTTCAAGAGCTGGAAGTTTTTCGTATAGATTTTCTTCGTTAATAAATGGAAATAATCCATCAAGTTTAATGTCGATCTTTGGATCAATGTAAAAATGCTCTCCCCAAAGAAGGGTTTCAGGCTTACTTCTGCCACCAAATTTTTTAAATTTACCCTCTTTAATAAACCTAGCAACACGATCGTATTCGGTTGTCACTGAATCAGGATAAAGCTCTTTAATAGCGGCGATATTGGCTTCACCTCTAAGTGTTGACGCCCCTTTAGGAAGAATATCTTTTGTTGCAAATTTCTTTTCAACTAAAAGAGAAGTCTCTAGTGGAAATTGGGCCAAAAGTTTTTGCGTATGGGCCACAGCAAACAAATCTTCACCAACCACAAGATGGCGAACAAATTTCTTGCTAACAATTTTATCATCTTCTTTTTTAAGAGTTCTTAGGACTGAATAAGACACGACTTCTCCACTGTAGTTGAGAGGACTAGTCTACCTATTTATAAATTGCTTTAAAAGCTCTTAAAGTGATGAGAACTCAACTAGTTGCAAAGTTTTTAAGTATTTCATCGCGTTATTAAATTTACTTAGAACTGACATCTCTATCAAAGTTCTAAAATATGATTAAAAAAAAAAACATCAGGAGTCTTGATTGAAATTCTTACTATTTGGCCTAGCACTGGCCTTCGTCGGTTGTTCCCACAATTCTCACGTTTCTAACCACCATAAACTTAAAGAGGTGATTAACTCCCCTTCTAGGTCTATGGATAATAAACAACGCGATGTTTATCGTCATCCTCTGGAAACATTAGAGTTTTTTGAATTAAACGCTAAATTAAACGTTATTGAAATTTCACCTGGTGGCGGATGGTATACAGAGATTCTTGCGCCACTTTTGAACGATGACGGGAAACTCTCCTTAACAATCTTTGATGACAAATCTCCAAAAGATTATAAACAAAGACTTAATAAGAAAATCAAAACGCAATACCCTAACCTAGCGATGGTAAGTTTCGACGAACCAAATTATCAAGGCCCAATAGGCCCAGACAATTCTGCTGATAGAGTTTTAACTTTTAGAAACGTTCACAATTGGATGAAGGCTGGAAAATTAAAGCAGGTCTTAGAAAGCTTTAATAAAGTGCTTAAGCCGGGTGGAATACTTGGAATTGTCGAACATAGAGCAAGTAATAAAGTGAAGCAAGATCCTAAAGCACTTAGTGGATATGTTCGTGAAGACTATCTTATAGAACAAGTTGAAGCAGCGGGATTTGAATTTGTTGCTAAGTCTGAAGTTAATGCTAATTACAACGATACTAAGGATTACGCTGAAGGCGTTTGGACGCTTCCTCCAAGCCTTAGACTTAAAGAGAAGAATAAGTATAAATATTTGGCGATTGGGGAAAGTGATCGCATGACTTTAAAGTTTAGAAAGAAATAAAAAAACCGGGCTTGACCCGGTTTTTTTATTCGATTGCTAGTTTATCGCCTGCGCGTATCATTCGACCTCTTAAAAGATCATAGTTCGTCGCAATAATGGTATCCATCGGCACACCTACTCTTCTAGAAACACTCCAAAGTGAGTCACCTTTTTGTACGGTATAGAAACGAGAAGGATTTTTAATAGCTTTTCCACGACGAAGCGCCGTTTTAATATGTGAGTTATATTTACGACGTCTAACCACGCTCTTTCTTGGTTTCTCGTAAAGATCAGCATACATATTATCTTTTAGATTTTGACCTTCTTTAAAAGGGAGATAGACAACCTGACCACGCTCAAGTCTTTTCTTGCTGCTAAAGCCATTGATCGTTTCAAGTACCGAATTATCTTTAATCTTAAACTTTCTACCAACGTCAGCTAAATCACTGCCATTAGATCTAACTTTATATTCCATGAAAGCCACAGCTTTAAAGTCTTGATCTTTGCAGCAATTATTCCAAGTTACACCTGAGCCGGTTGGCACTCTCATTTTGTAAGTTTCAACATTTGGAGGAGTAAACCAACGCATCACTTCTGGATTCAATCGTTGAATTTCTTCAAGTTCAATTCCAAGTGCCTCTGAGATGGCGAAAAGATCTTGTCCGCCCTTAACATCGATCTCATCGAAATCTAGCTCTTCATGAAAGTCGATATCTTGGAAACCGAAACTTTTTAAGTTCTTACCAATAATAGCTAGTGCCATAATTTTTGGAACGTAGTTTTTAGTTTCAGGCTTTAAGTAGCGACCTTTCGTAATTTCCCAGAAGTTTTCTGTTTTATACATACGAATAGCGCGACCCATTTTTCCTTCGCCAGCATTATATGAAGCTGCTGCTAACTCCCATGAACCAAATTGATCATAAAGTTTTTTGAGGTACTTTGAAGCACCAACTGTTGCTTTAATAGGATCGTATCTTTCATCAACATACCAATCAATATGAAGATCATAGCGTTTGCCAGTAAAAGGCATGAACTGCCAAGGACCTACAGCGCGGGCCCAACTTTTTGCTTTTGAATTAAAACCACTTTCTGCCATTGCTAAAAAGATAAGATCTCTTGGAAGGCCTTGATCTTCAAGAATAGCACCCATCACTGGAGCATAACGACCGGCACGTGCAGAGTATCTTTCAAACCAGTCACGACCACGACTAACAAAGTAATTAATCCACTTTTTAACAGGCTCATTATAAACAACAGGAATATCGAAATAATAATTTTCAAGATTTAAATGTTCGGCGCCATAAAGATAATACGTCTTTCTGTAGTGGCCATTTGGATCATCAATTTTCGAAGAACCAATAAGTCTAGATTCTTTAGCGTGAATTTCATTAGCACGCTGAGCTTTCTTTGCAACTTCAGTGGCCTTAACAATTTCAACTGCAGGATCTTGCGTTGGTTGATGTGCGCATGAGACTAAAAATAAAGTGGTAAAAAAAGCAGTAGAAATTTTGCTGATCATGCAAGCTGATCCTTTTTTAAGACTAACGAAAGAGATAATTAGCTATCCCTTATTCTATCGGTCATTCTCCCAGAATGCTAAACCCGGGTCAACAGGAAGGTTATTTGCCCAAAAATTTAGGCAGCCCTATCGTAAATACCTATTTTATGTTTCGTCAGTTTCGACTTTTTTGAAGGTTTGACCTGCCATCATCGAGTCAACAACGATTGTTCCCACACAATCACCGAAGACATTGACGGTAGTTCTAAACATATCAAGGAATCTATCCACCGCCAATATCAGACCAATTCCCTCAAGTGGCAGACCAACGGCGCCGAGAACGATCGACATCGTAATCAATCCTGCACCTGGAATCGCTGCAGCACCAATTGCTGCCAATGAAGCGGTCATGAAAATAATAACCTGTTGGCCAATACTTAAATCAATGCCGTAAGCCTGTGCGATAAAGATGGCGGCAACTGATTCATACAAGGCAGTGCCATCCATATTGATTGTAGCACCAAGAGGAAGAACAAACTTCGCTGTATCTTTACTGACTCCAAGATTATCTTCTACCGCCGCCATTGTTAGTGGCAAAGTCGCCGCTGATGACGATGTTGAAAAGGCTGTAATAAGAGGTGTTGCAAGTCCTTTTAAAATAAAAATTGGGGATTTTTTTGATCTCACACAAGCAACGACCATTAAGAAAATAGCATGACATGTTAGACCAATTACAACAGCAAAGATATATTTTGATAAAGAGATGATGGCATCAAAACCAGATCTCGACATCACATCAACCATCAAAACAAAAATACCAATCGGAGCTAATTTCATCACCCAGTGAGTAAGAGTCAATGACATATGCTCTAAACTTCTCATCCCTTCTACAATCGCGCTTGAACGTTTTGGGTAGTAAAGAGCGACGACGCCAAAGAAGATAGAAAACAGAATAATTTGAAGAACGTTACTATTGGCAAGCGCTCCAACTGGGTTCGTTGGAATAGCGTCAACTAGAACACCAATAATTGTTTGAAATAATCCTTTTTGCTCACTCACTCGTTGCGCCATCGAAGAATCTAGATTTTGAAGTCCAGCTGAACCAAGATCTGCTCCAACTCCTGGCTGAATGATGTTTACAAAAATTAAACCAATCAGAACGGCGATAACAGTCGTAACAAAATAATATCCGACTGCTTTTCTACCCATTGCTCCAAGAGCTTCAGGCGTTCCTAGATTGATCATGGACATAAAGATTGAAGAGAATACCAAAGGCACAATAACCATCTTTAAGAGACGAATAAAGACGTCAGCTAGCGGCTTAATATAAGCTACGTAATGAGCAGAGCCAGAAAAATAAAGACCTAAACCTATGGCTAAGCCTGCGATCATGGCAATGCCGATAAGTTTTGCTTCTTTTTTTGAGGATTCCTGCATTTTAAATCTCCGTGCTACAATCTGTACATGGATCAATCAACTGCATATTTTTTAATACAGCTCTTGATCGTGCTGGTCGTAACGATGTTTGTTCAAACGTTAAGTGGCGTGCAATTATATTATTAGAAGCGATCAAATCATGCAAAAAACAATATTGTTCGTATTTCTTGCCTCAATTTCTCTAAACCTTTTTAGTAAGGTAGATCCTGCCAACTATAATTTTGAACTCAAAAGCTTGGATGTTTTTTTCCCAGGTAAAGAAGCTAAAGATGCTGGTGTGGGAAAAGAAATTTCGAAAGAAAGCGCAAGCACTCAGCTGCGTTTTGAAGTCAAACAAAAACGCTTTGTTTTTCCAGTACTGACTCAAGTCAAAGACGGTAAATTTATTGATTTCATGGCAAGACTTCCACAGTATTTTTCACATGATCTTTTTCATCAAGCATTAATCAATAAACTTGGAAAACAAGATTCATATTTTAATAAAGATGGAACGGCGGTTTACCAGTGGAAAAACAAAGATGGACTCCGTCACATTTATGCCGGAGCTTGCACCATAACTTGCTTTCCAATTTATTACGCTGTTTATCCTGAAGGATCAGAAACAAAAGATCCCAAACCGATGCTCATTCGCTTTCTTAAACTTGAGGCGAAAGAATAACCTCACGTCCTTTTTTAATTGAAAAGTAAGCCCAGGCCATGCCGGCTAAAATCATTATAAGACAGAGAATTTGTCCCATCGTCGTCGTACCACCAAAATAATACCCAAGCTGACTATCAGCTTCTCGAAAGTATTCTACGATAAAGCGAAAGAAACCATATCCGATTAAAAAAACCGCCGAGATCACGCCGTAACGTTTAACTTTGGGAAAGATCAGCCATAAAATAATTGTTAGAACAAGACCTTCTAAAACTCCCTCATAAAGCTGAGAAGGATGTCTTGGATAAGGTCCGCCTGCAGGAAAAATCATTCCGACAGATGAATCAGTCACACGTCCATAAAGTTCGCCGTTAATGAAATTTCCCATGCGGCCAAAAAATAAGCCCTGACACCCGGCCAATGAGGCATTATCCATGACTTGAAAAAGTGTTAATCCATTTCGTTTGGCAAAAATATAGCCACCTATAACCATTCCAACGATGGCACCGTGAAAACTTAAACCACCTTGCCACACCATAATTAATTCGCTGAGATTATCTTTGTAATAGTCCCAATTATAAATAAAAACGTAAGCAGTTCTTGCGCCCAAGAACATACCTATAATCATATGTGTGATGAGAGAATCGATTTTTGTCGTTGGTAATGGAAAGAAACCTTTCTTTGATAGAACTTTTAAAAGAAATCCAGAGATGATGAAGCCCACGACATACATCAGTCCATACCAACGGACAGCAAGTGGACCTAAAGAAAAGATAACGGGATCAAATTGAACTACCACAATGAAACTCCTAGTTTCATCATGGTCGCCCTAGGAAATTATAATGACAAGTCTGTTCTTGGCTTAAAGCTATCTCTTGGATGAACCAGACCTTCAACATCACGCGAAAGTGATTGAATCATTTGTCTTACTCCAACTGATAATCCTTGTGAATCAATATAAGAAGTAGAAGCGGCCAAGAATGCCATCATTTCAGAGCTATTCATTTTTAAGTTTTTATTATGAAGAGTTCCATCAAGACGGATGACTCTAAATCTCGCTTTCATTCGACTTGATCCATCGATAGAAAAAACACGTCGTCCTCTCACATCAATAAAGACAGCTTCACCAGCGCTGTCTCGTTGATTCATGACAACAACACCCTCTTCCACTGGAACGCCCCAAAATCCGACGATACCTAGGGGAGCTAGCGCCCAAGTGAGGTAACGATTCAGGACAACTCGACAATCTTTTTCATCACTACCAAACTGACTTTCACATCCCATCGTCCATTCTTTTGCGCTAAAAGCGTAAATAATGAGAGCGACATTTTTGTGGCGATAAACGCGGTAGCCTTCTTTTGGAACGATACTTTCAGCTCCATACCGATCACTGCTGGCAACATAGGCAATTTGCCTTGCAACCGCAGGTGATGCTTCTTGAATATCTAAAATTCTAGCATACGGACTATGCTTTGCTGCATCATCACATTCAGTTTCTGAAGACTCGCTAAACCTCAATGCCGTCAGTACTGTCACTAATTCATTACCAAAAGAGGTCGAATCAAACTTCACAAAAATGGGAAGCTTGTGTCCTTTTTGATATTGGTAATATTTGATCGTCTTTTCAGCTACTTGTGTTGTCATGGCCTTAGCCCTCCATAAACCTTATCGACCAACGCTTCAACCGTATTAGGATTGATTTTTTTGCATGGCAAAAAATGCCGAAGATCAATTGACGTGGGGCCTCTAAACGTCTATAAACCAATGCTTAACAGACTAAACTTCAGGGATTGCAAGCGCTTTTGAGCCTCCTGAATTTGTCATTATCGTGGAGTTTTTATGTACGGAATCGTTGAAATTGGTGGACACCAATATCGCGTACAAGCTGGAGACATTATCGATGTTCAAAAGCTTGAAGCAGAAGTTGGCAAAGCTGTAGACTTCGACAAAGTTCTTTTCGTTGGTGGAGAGAAAGCTGTTGTTGGTCTTCCAACTGTTAAAGGTGCAAAGATTAGCGCACAAGTTATTAAACAAGATAAATCTCGCAAAGTGATTATCTTCACTCGTAAGC
>CAYGRY010000098.1:0-8160 GCA_964352405.1 uncultured Halobacteriovorax sp. | reverse complement strand
CGTGTTGATGGCCGTGAAATGTCACCACAAGAAATCTCAGCTAAAGTTCTTGAGAAAATGAAGAAGTCTGCAGAAGACTATCTTGGTGAAAAAGTAACTGAAGCTGTTATTACAGTTCCTGCTTACTTTAACGATGCTCAAAGACAAGCCACAAAAGATGCCGGTAAAATTGCAGGCCTTGATGTTAAACGTATCATCAACGAGCCAACAGCTGCCGCTCTTGCTTACGGACTAGACAGCAAAGCAGATAAGAATATTGCTGTTTTTGACCTAGGTGGCGGTACATTCGATATTTCAATTCTTGAAATCACTAGTGATGGTGTTTTCGAAGTTAAAGCGACTAACGGGGATACATTCCTTGGTGGTGAAAACTTTGATGAAGAAATCATTGATTTTCTTGCTGAAACTTTCCAAAAAGAAAACGGTATTGATCTACGTAAAGATCAAATGGCTCTTCAGCGTCTTAAAGAAGCTGCTGAAAAAGCTAAACATGAGCTTTCAAGCACAACAGCAACTGATGTTAACCTTCCCTTCATCACTGCCGATGCTTCAGGCCCAAAACATTTAAATGTTAACCTTACTCGCGCTAAGTTTGAGTCATTGATTTCTAAGTATATCGATGGACTTGCGACTCCATGTCTTACATGTCTTAAAGACTCTGGTCTTGATAAGAATGAAATTCATGAAATCGTACTTGTTGGTGGTTCAACTCGTATCCCAATCGTTCAAGCGCGTGTTAAAGAAATCTTTGGTAAAGAAGCTTCAAAAGGTGTTAACCCTGACGAAGTTGTTGCCGCTGGTGCAGCTATCCAAGGTGGTGTTCTAGCTGGAGACGTTAAAGACGTTCTACTTCTTGACGTAACTCCTCTTTCACTAGGGATTGAAACTCTTGGTGGCGTGATGACTAAAATCATCGAGAAGAACACAACGATTCCTACAAAGAAATCACAGGTGTTCTCAACAGCTCAAGACAATCAACCAGCTGTTAATATTCACGTCCTTCAAGGTGAGCGTGAGTTCTCTAACGATAACAAGACTCTTGGTCGTTTTGATCTTACAGGTATCTCTCCAGCTGCACGTGGTGTTCCACAAATTGAAGTGACTTTTGATATCGATGCTAACGGTATCGTGAATGTTTCTGCTGTTGATAAAGCAACGAATAAGAAACAAGAAATCAGAATCACTGCTGGTTCAGGTCTAACTGACGAAGAAATTCAGCGCATGGTTCGTGAAGCAGAAGAAAACCGCGAAGGCGATCAAAAGCGTCGTGAAGTTGTTGATGCTAGAAACAACCTTGATGCTCTAGTTCTTGGTGCTGAAAAAATGATTAAAGACGGTGGCGATAAAATTGCTGACCAAGATAAGACTGATCTTCAAGCTGCTGTTGATTCTGCTAAGGGTAAACTACAAAGTGAAAACCTTGATGAATTAAAAGGCGAGATGGAAAGACTACAAAATGCTTCTCATAAGATTGCTGAGCAAATGTATCAAGCAGGTGCTGCTGGTGCTGACGCTGGTGCCAATCCAAATGAAGGTGCTGATGCTGGTACTGGAAGTCAGAAGAAAGATGACGATGATGTTGTCGATGCAGACTTCAAAGAAGTTTAAGAATTTTATAAAAGTTTAGTTTTTTGAGGTTTCCCATTGATGGGAGACCTCTTTATTTGAAAATGAAAATGGTGATGTATGGCAAAACGTGATTATTATGAAGTCTTAGGCTTACAAAAAGGTGCTTCTAAAGACGAAATTAAAAAAGCTTATCGTAAGCTTGCTATGCAACATCACCCTGATAGAAATCCAGATAACAAAGAATCAGAAGCAAAATTTAAAGAAGGCTCTGAGGCTGCTGAAGTTCTACTCAATGAAGATAAGCGCAAACGCTATGATCAGTTTGGTCATGCCGGTGTCGATGGAATGAATGGCGGCGGTGGTGGTTTTGGAGGCGGAGGCTTTCAAGACTTTGGCGATCTTGGTGACATCTTTGGTGACATCTTTGGCGAATTCATGGGCGGCGGCCGTGGTCGCGGTCGTGGTGGTCGCAGAAGTACAGGACGCCCTGGTAACGATTTACAAATGCCAATTGAAGTTTCATTTCATGAAGCTGCTTTTGGAGTGGAAAAGAAAATATCTATTAATCGCCAAGTCAGCTGTGAAACATGTAATGGCACAGGTGGAAAAAACGGCGCTCGCCCAGTTGATTGTGGCACTTGTCACGGTTACGGCGAAGTCAGAAGACAGCAAGGTTTCTTTACTGTCGCAACACCATGTCCAACTTGTCATGGCTCAGGCCAGACGATTTCTGATCCGTGCGGTACATGCTCTGGTGAAGGTCGTCGTCGTAAAAAAGTTGATATTGCGGTTAAGGTCCCCGCAGGTATCGATGCTGGTCAGCGCTTAAAACTTTCAGGTGAAGGTGATGCTGGTGGTATGGGTGGTCCGGCCGGTGATCTCTATGTTGAAATCCGAGTTAAAGATCACGAGCTATTTGAGCGTGATGGTTTTGATGTTCATTGCACGATCCCAGTAAGCTTTTCACAAGCAGCACTTGGTGCTGAAATTGAAGTTCCTACACTTGAAGGTAAAGTCATGGTGACTATTC
This sequence comes from uncultured Halobacteriovorax sp., assembly GCA_964352405.1. Lineage (GTDB taxonomy): Bacteria > Bdellovibrionota > Bacteriovoracia > Bacteriovoracales > Bacteriovoracaceae > UBA4207. The sequence goes on along the minus strand of CAYGRY010000098.1, from coordinate 5,561 downwards.
CTGAGGGTGCACAGTCAGGTCGTAAGATGAGACTTAAAGCAAAAGGAATTCAAAAACTTGGTGGCTACGGTATCGGTGATCAGATTCTAACTATCCATGTTGAAACACCAACGAAGCTTTCTGCTGAACAAAGAGATTTGTTTAAGCGTTTGGCCGAACTTGACGGTGAAAGTAACCCGATGGGTCGTGGATTCTTTGATAAAGTTCGCGATTTATTTCAATAACCAACTGCACTAGGCGGGATAAAAAGATTATCCCGCTCATCTTTTTACTTTAGCATCTTCCCTCTATAAAATAAGGCAGTTCTAAACGATCAAGGTTGATTGATATGGCTTTATTTTGGCGCTGTTTTCTTATTTCATTATTTCTCTTTGTAAGTGGATGCTCTGGCATTCAAATGATTGGAACAAAAGATGTTAGCTATCTTTATAGCGATGAGTTCACGACAAAAATTACTACTGTTAAAGAGTTGTATCGTACCGGTAAGTCGAATGAAGCTTTAAGCCAATTAAAAAAAATTGATGAACAAGTTCTTAATGCAAGTGAAAGGGCCATGCGCCGAAACCTTATTGGTGTGATTAATTTTTCCCAGAAAAACTTTGAGCAAGCTGTTTATAATTTCGAATTGGCCTTAACAACTTCTCAAGAAGATCCAGGCTTAACGTCACAGATTGGACTCAATCTCGCCAGCGGTCACTTTAAAATGGGTGCGATGGATAAAGCCTATAATGCTTTAGTCGCTGCTCGACCTGAAAACCTAGAGATTAATGAGCAAAAAAAATATCATCAATTAAGATTTAGTTTAGCTAAGGAGCTTGGGAAACTTGACGACGCCGCATCCTCAATGTTCGCTTACCTTGTAGATAAAAAAAGTCTTTCAGAATTAAGAGCAGATCCAGTTTTTGAAAAGCTTGTTTCTGTTTTTAATGAACTCGACGAAAGAGCTCGCCTTAGAATTTTGGAAGAAAACGCCAAGCCAATGGCGACAGCTCCTGCTTATCTTGGATACTTGCAAGCTGAACGCCTTTATTATGAAGGTAAAAAAGACGAATCAACTTCAGTTATTTCATGGATAAAATCATCTTTCTCTGAACAAACTGAGATCATCGAACTTCTTGATGGATTTGTTTATCGTATTGAAAACTACGCAAAAATGGATCCAAAATCGATTGGAGTAATCCTACCCTTAAGTGGCCCTAAGGCTGACTTTGGTAAGCGAGTTTTGTTGGGACTCGATTCAGCCTTAAAAGAAGTAAATGGTTCAAAAAAACCTGAGTTTAGACCGTTTAATCTTCACTTTAGAGATTCAGAAGGTGGCGGAGCACTAGGTGCTCACCGTGTTCGAGACCTTATTGAAAAACAAATGGTCTCTGTTATTATTGGTGGTTTATTTTCAAGTGAAGCGACAAAAGAATATTTAGAAGCTAGAAAATATGGTGTCTTCTTTGTTTCTCTTTCTCAAATATTTTTGCCGAAAGAACAAAAGGATCATCTTCTTTTAGAAATTCCTGGAAGTGTTGAGTCTCAATTGGCACAAGTTTTTTCTTCTGAACTACTTAATGGTTTTGGAAAGCGTGGAGCGATTATTTATCCACAAGGTGATCGCGGGGAAGCTTATCTTAATGAGTTTTGGCGTCGCGCTCAGGAAAAAGATGTACGCATAACAGGCGCTTTATCATTTAAAGAAAAAGAAACAGACTTTAGAGTTCCTGTTCAAAAACTCTTGGGTCTACATTTTACTCGTGAGCGTCAAGAAGAGCTTGATCTTCTAAGTGAAGTTCATGCACTAGAAAAGAAAAAATCGATTCGAAGGATTCAAACATTAAAACCACAAGTTGATTTTGACTGGGTTTTCGTTCCTGCTTATCCAGAAGAAGCTTTACAATTGCTCCCATCATTTAGTTATTACGACGCTGAAAATTTAAATATTATTGGAACGCCTAGTTGGAGAACACAACGTCTCCTTCGCGAAAGTCCAAAACTAGGTAAGCTTTACTTTGTAGGTGACAACGTCGAGCAAGCATCACAGACATTTTCGGAGAACTTCGTTAAGCGTTTCAATAAAGCTCCAAAGCTTATCGAGATGAGATCTTATGATGCTCTTAAGACTTCACTTAAACTTCTTAATGGTAAAGATTATAAGACACGTGATGAATTTAATGCTGCTATTAGAGGTCAGACGAAACTTGAAGCTATGACAGGCGTATGGAACTTAGTAGATGGTATCTGGTTAAAGGATATGGAAACTCTCATGCTTTATCGTGGCAGAATTAAAGAAGCGACAATTACTGAGTCTGCGGCCGAATAAGTCCGCGCCACAATCCAAGCCCATAAGAAGTATTAATAACTAATTGAATCACTGCGACTCTTAGCCAGAGTGCTTTCCCAAAATATATTGAGGTTGAAAGATTTATTATGGCATAAGCGGCTAAAAGAAAAACAAGCTTTGGTGAAATCAATATTAAAATGGGAAGCAGTAGAAGATAGAGTACAAAGAAAGCTGGTACAAAAAATCTCAAATCAAGCGAATCTGGATGAAGATCAAATGAGCGCAAACGGTTTTCTCCACTTGAACTTACTGCTCTATAAAGTGCCTTAAAATTATCTTTTCTCTTATGAAAGACATAAAGATTTGGTGACCAAGTCATGATCAAATTTTTAAGACTTAATTCATGTAACATGACATTTTCTTCGTTTCTCCAAAAGTCTGAAGGGAAAGGATTCTTTGGTAGTTTTGATCTCTTAATCCACAAATTACATAAGATCAGTGAGCTCTCATCAACATGTTGACTCATGGTTAAATTCTTATCGTGACGATATCTCGTTTTTGACGTTGATAGCGGAGAGGTGAGAGCGAGCCCAATTGCTTTTTCCCAAGGTCCAGCGTCAGGGAATGTTGCATCAGGGCCACCAAGAACATCAAAGTTTGATTCATTAAGTAGAGATTCTAAATTTTTGAAGTATTGGTCAGAGAGCTTAATATCGTCATCTAAAAAACCAATCCATTCGCCTGTCGCAAAATGTAGTGCTTCGTTTCTGGCTTGTGCCGGAGTTGAGCGCTCAATTTTTACAAAATGATAACCCGACTGATTTTTCATGTATTCATTGGTGGCAGGATCTTCTCCATTAAGTATGACAATGATCTCGATAGAAGAGGGGCGTTGACTCTCAATACTCGCCAAGCACTCCTTTAGAAGAGTGAGTCGCTGGTGAGTAACGATGATCAGAGAGTATTTCATGAATAAATCATGCCCATGCAAAGTGCTTATGGCAATTATCAAGGCAGCGTATTAGACTAAGTTATGGCTAAATTTGTTATTCACTTTGATTTTTACGGCGAGAAACTACGACTATCAAGCGATAGCGAAGAGCTGGTTAATCGTTTATCCAAAGACTTCTCCTATTTTAAAAGAGATGAATTTCAAAGTTCGAAATATAGTTTTGAAGCTTTGCTGCAAGAGGCACCTAAAAGCGAAAAGCCTTCTGGTGTTGCTTCAAAGCAATCCTTGCAATCGTTAAGTTTTGACTATGGTCACGTCCGTTATAATGATTATCACGGCAAACTGCTTAGTCGTTTTGATTACTCAAGTGAAACAGCAAAACTATGGTCAGTAGATATCGAAAAATTGCATGAAGTAAGTTACCTGCTCATTTTATCAAGAGTGGGCAAGGCGCTTGATCTTCGAGGCCTTAATAAAGTCCACGCCATGTCATTCACGAAAGGTGAGACGAGCTTAATTGGTATGATGCCAATGAAAGGTGGAAAAAGTACGCTGCTTGCGAATCTTTTAAATGATCAGTCTATTTCAATTATCTCTGATGATTGCCCTATCATTAATCTCAAGGGAGATATTATTCCCTTTCCACTTCGTTTAGGGGTAGATGAGCTAAGTGCTGAAGCAGGATTAAAAGACCCTGAAAAAAATTGTTATGTTCTTGAGCGTGACTTTTACGGAACAAAAAAACTTATTAGTCTTGAAGGACTTCCACATTCAGTTGGGTTGGTTAAGCCACGTCAGATTCTTTTCGTTGGTAAGCGCGCTCCTGGACAAGAATCAAAATGGACTAAGGTTTCTAAGTTCTCGATGATCTGGCCATTATTTATTAATATGGTTGTAGGTTTAGGTCTTCCTATGGTGATGGAATATTTTTGGGAAAATGGATTTATTGATTTTTTAAGAAAAGCTAGGATTGCAATACTAAGAGTTATAAGTGCGATGGCGCTTTTAATAAAAAGCGAATGCTATGAATTTCAAATGAGCGATAAGCCACAGGAGAACGCAAAGTTTCTCCTGTCAAAAATTAACTAGATCGAAGAATTACTTTTTAGCAGCAATCTTACGAGCAATACGAGCTTTAAGCTTCGCTTGACCCTTACGACGACGCATTTTTAATTCTGATTTTTTACGACCCATTCCCATGACAATTTCCTTGCTTGGTTTATATTTAACTTCGAGGTCGTGATCCTAATGAAAACAAGGCTTAAAGGCAAGTGTGTTGCTTTGTGTTAATAGGCCCTCCTTCGTCATTTTGAGGATTTAGTGTTGTCAGCAATAAAAACAGAGTGATAGATTGCTAGTATTATTATCTTTATATGAAGTTGGTAACGTTGAGCGTTAAAAAGAAAACAAAAAAGAAAGTCGTCAAAAAGACAGCAGCTGAAAGTAGCGCTAGAAAAATTATCCAAAAGGGTAAACAATCGCCAAAAGCCAAAACGAAGCTTCAGGTTGATGACTACACTATGCACCCGATGAAGCTAAAGCTTAACTCAGGTCGTATTCACGGAAATGAAGAAAAAAGAAAGATCGCGATCGATATGCTCGAGCGTTATACCGGCCATGATCTCAAAGATTTTCAAAAGCAAATCATTCTAACTAATTTCCAGTACTACAGTGAGCGCTTTAATGCCTTGCTGGATGATTCTCATTCAACGAAAGGATCTGCCTTTAAAGCTTCTTCATCTAAGAAAGCTCAGGTCACCATTATTGAGTTTGGTGTTGGGGCAGCTATGGCGGCTTTAATTGGAGAATTGTTGGCAGTAGTTGAGCCAAAAGCTGTCTTGTTTTTGGGGCTTGCTGGGGCTGTTCACCATTCATTAAAAGTAGGTGACTTTGTCCTGCCTATCGCTTCAATCCGTGCTGAAGGGGTGTCTAGACACTTCCTGCCTTCACAGGTTCCAGCTCTTCCAACTTTCAAAGTTCAAAAGTTTGTCTCTCAGATTTTAGTTGAGCATGACTTGGAGTATCGCACAGGCACCATTCACTCAACAGACTATCGCTTTTGGGAATTTGACCAAGCCTTTAAAGAGAATTTGATTAATGAGCGTGTTTTAGCTGTGGAAATGGAAACAGCAGCTTTGTTTACATCATGCTTTGTGAGCAAAGTGAATATTGGCGCCCTTCTTCTTATTTCTGATTTGCCCCTACACAGAGGTGGAATCAAAACAAAAGCATCGGCAAAGAGCGTATTTAGAAAGTATACTGATAGGCATATCGAGATTGGTATTGAAGCCATGGCCGATATTGCCGACAGAGGTGAAAAAATTCGCCACTATACATGGT
>CAYGRY010000097.1:0-8229 GCA_964352405.1 uncultured Halobacteriovorax sp. | reverse complement strand
ATACTGATCTCAATAGAGATGATTCAAAGAAGATCGCTATTCTTCTTGAAGAAAACAAAATTAGTTACCAAACATCAACTGATGGTAAAACTGTAAGAATCCCAGAAGACATGGTCAGTGTCTGGCGTTTAAAGCTCGCAACTCTAGGTGTTTCTTTTACAGGTACTGTTGGTTATGAGGTTTTCGATAAACAAAGCTTTGGTACAACCAGCTTTGTACAAAAGATTAATCGTCAAAGAGCCCTTGAAGGTGAGCTAGTTAAAACTATTAGCTATATCCAGGGTGTAAAAAGAGCACGTGTCCACTTATCAATCCCAGAAAGCAGTCCATTTGTTAGTGAAAAGAAACCACCTGCCGCTTCTGTTGTGCTTGATTTGATTGACGGTGTTTCACTCAATGAAAGAGAAATTAAAGGTGTGGCTTCATTAATCTCTTCTTCTGTTGAAGGAATGAGACCTGAAGCAGTTGTGATCCTTGATGGCCGAGGTAAAAAGCTTTCTGATAACGTTGGCGATTCAATGACAGCAAACACAGCTAATCGTGTTGCTTTAGAAAGTAAGCTTAACCGTAAATATGAACAACAAATTGAAGAGATTCTTGCCAAAGTTGTTGGCGCTGGAAAAGTGGTTGCTAAGGTTTCTGTGAATTTAGATTATACAGAATCAGTATCAACTGAGACTTCATATGATCAAGAAAATACTGCGGTAGTTTCTGAAGTGTCGAATTCTCAAGCGATTAATGGATCACGTCCATCTCCGCAGGGTATTCCAGGTTCAAGATCGAACCTTCCTGGTGAAGTTCCACAGCCTGGAATTCCAGAAACAAAAAATAATGTTGATAAAAGACTTTCAACCAAGAACTACAATGTTCCATCAAAAGTTACTAAATCGAGATCACCTGTTGCCAAAGTTAAAGCAGTAACAGCGGCAGTCATGATTGATGGCAAGCAAATCCCAGTCGTCGGTGAAAACGGCGAAGCGGTGATGGGCGACAACGGTAAAGCCGTTATGAAGTATGAAGCATGGAGTGAGGCAGATCTTGCGAACTTCTCTGCCATCGTTTCTTCAACAATTGGTCTTAATGACAAACGCGGTGACAAACTTGTTATTAAAAATATGGAGTTTGCCCAAGAAGATATGGCAGCTGCTGAAGCTTTAATGAGAGAGCGTGAAAACCGTGAATTGTTAAAGTCATTATTTAAGTACTTAGCTGTTGGTTTAGCTATTTCATTATTCTTCTTCTTAGTTGTTCGTCCATTCATTCAATGGATCACAGACAATACTGTTGAAACAGTTGAAGACTTCTTGCCTAAAACGCTTGAAGAACTTGAGCGAGTTCAAGCTAACCAGAAACTTCCTGGTCTTGAAGATGCTCTACCGCAAATCGAAGAGAAGCTTAACCCTGAGAAGATCGAAGGGAATATGCTTAGAGAGAAAATTATATCCTTGGTTGAAGGAAATCCGGCCAAGGCTGCACAGATCATTCACGATATGATCCATGCAAGTGAAAGTGATAAGCAAATCGCATAAGGCGATTGGGAAGGGTAGTGTATGTCAGAAGGTAAAGCTTTTGATCCAGATACAGAGTATGCGCTCTTAAGTGGGCAAGACAAAGCGGGCATTCTCCTCTCATCTTTAGGGGTTAGTGCTACGCAAATGATCTTTCAAAGCATGCGTGACAATGACGTTAAACGAATGATTAACGTCATGAGTAACGTTAAGAAAGCTCCAATCTGGCTTACAAAAAGAGTCTTAGAAGATTTCTACGCCCTTCTGAATGAAGAAAACGAACTCTTGTTCTCTGATAACCGTGGTCGTGATTTTATTATCAACGCTCTTGGTGAAGAAAGAGCGAAGCAGCTTCTTGGTCAAATCGTCGATGTAGGAACGAATAATACGCTAGAGTCACTAGAACTTGTTGATACAAGAACTCTTGCTAACTTCCTTATCAATGAACACCCTCAAACTATTGCACTTATCGTTGCTCACTTAACGCCCGAGAGAAAAGTGGATGTCCTTCGACGTCTTCCTGAAGGTCTACAAGCTGAAGTTGTTCTTCGTGTGGCTAACCTTGATTACGTTTCACCTGAACTTATCGCCCAGCTTGATGATGTTCTTAAAACTGAACTTTCAACACTTGGCTCTATTGATACGAATCAACTTGGTGGAGTTGAGCCTATCGCAGATATGCTTAACCTTATGGATAAAAACTCTGAACGAAATATTATGTCTAGAGTTGAAGAAAAAGATCCAGAGCTTGCTGAAGAGATTAGAAAACTTATGTTCGTATTCGAAGACCTTGTCTTTGTCGACGACAAAGGTATTCAACAGCTTCTTAAAGATGTTGATCAGCAAAAACTCGTTATTGCACTTAAAACAGCACCTGAAGAAGTTAGAACGAAGCTCTTTAAAAATATGTCTAATCGTGCAGCAACTCTTCTTCAAGAAGATCTGGATGCCATGGGACCGACGAAACTGTCTGATGTCGAAAAAGCTCAGGCTGAGATCGTTCAAAAATGTAAAGAGCTTGAAGCATCAGGTAAAGCATTTATTAACCGCGGTGGCGAAGGCGATACGCTGGTTTAGTAAGTTAGTTAAGAGGAGATGGATATGCCTAAAGGCGAAACAAATCAAGAGATCAAAAGCTATAGCTTTACTGAATTTTCGAAAGGAAAAGTTAGTGATGCTGATGCTACAGAATTTCTCTTTAGAGAGTTTAGCCAATCTAATCCACTTCAATCACCTGAAAAAGCTAAAGTTATTAGAGCAGAGCGTGAAAGAGCTGAATCTTCAGGGTTTAATATTTCACCTATCGTAAAAGAATATCGAGGCATGTTGACTCAAGAAATGAGTGAGCGCGAGCGTCGAGTTGAAGATGAAGTTTTAAAACGTCTTGAGTTTTTAAAGCAACAAGCTTTTGAAGAAGGTTTTAAAGAAGGCGTTGAGCAAGGTAAAGCTGAAATTTTTGATCAGACCCGTCAAATGACCGAAGAAAAACTAGATCATTTAACAGGGTTGATTCAAAGTGTTTTAGCAGAAAAAGAAGAGTTGTTAGCTAAAGAAAAAAATGAAGTCTACCGCTTGGTTAGAAATTTAAGCAAATGGATTATCCTTCGTGAGCTTAAGGATGATGGTAAATACGTTGAACGCCTTTTAGAGAAACTCATTACAGAACTGGGTTCAAAACAAAACCTGCTCATTCAGGTTAATGCTTCACAGTTTGAACAAATGCCAGATGTTCTTGAAGTTGTAACTAAAAAACTTGGTGAACTTAAAAATGTACGTATTGAGTCAGACGTAGATGTTTCTGCAAACGGATTTATTATCGAATCTGAAAATGGCATTATTAACGGCACAATCGAAGAACAGTTTATACAACTAGACCGCTTGTTTGAAGCTGTTGGGTTGGAAAGTGATGAGTGATCAAACTCTAGATTTAGGCAATGTTCATAAGGCTTACGAGTATTCAACTCCATATCAAAAAATTGGTAAAATTCACTCCAATAAAGGCATGCTTTACGAAGTCAATTTAGCGCGTGCCGTGATTGGTAGTAATGTCGAGTTTGTAACTGAATTTGGAGATAGATGTTTTGGCGAAGTTGTCTCAATTAATGGCAACCGCTGTCTTGCAATGCCATATGAAGAAATTTCAGGAATTAATAGTGAAACTAGAGTTCACTTAAAAGAGTTGACCACTACTATTAAACTTTCACCAGCTTTGCTCGGTCGTGTTATTGATTTTCAATGTCGTCCTATAGATGGAAAAGGTCCAATTGAATCTGAAGAGCAGGAAGCTAGAAGTATCTTCGGTACTCCAATTAACCCTCTTATGCGCCCACCAATTTCCGAGCCACTTGATACTGGTATCCATTCTATCAATGCTTTTATGACAGCGGGAAAAGGCCAACGATTTGCTATTATGGCAGGTTCGGGTGTTGGTAAATCTGTTACCCTTGGTATGATTGCTAAGAACACTTCAGCTGACATTAATGTCATTGCTCTCATTGGCGAACGTGGTCGAGAAGTTTTAGAGTTTATTGAAAATGATTTAGGCCCAGAAGGATTAGCACGTTCTGTGGTCATCGTGGCAACATCTGATACCTCGGCACTCATTAGAATGAAAGCAGCCTACGTCGCTACGACTGTAGCTGAATATTTTAGAGATAAGCAAAATGACGTTCTTTTGATGATGGATTCTATTACCAGATTTGCTATGGCGAATAGAGAAATTAGTTTGTCTGCTGGAGAACCACCAGGTGCTAAAGGCTATACACCATCGGTATTTGCGAGACTTCCAAAGCTTATGGAACGTGCAGGTACGATCTCAACTGGTGGGTCTATTACAGGTATTTATACGGTTCTAGTTGAAGGTGGTGATATGGATGAGCCTATCGCTGACTCGGTTCGAGCTATTGCCGATGGTCACATTATATTAAGTCGCGAACTTGCTTCAAGAAACCAATTTCCAGCTGTCGATGTTCTTGCCAGCCTTTCGAGGGTCATGAATAAAGTCGCTTCTCGTGAGCATCGAGTTGTGGCTTCTCACTTGCGCGATCTCATGGCAGCTTACAGAGAAAATGAAGACCTTATTACAGTTGGAGCATACGCTAGGGGATCTAATCCTAAGGTTGATAAGGCCTTAGTTATTTATGATGATCTTATGAACCTACTTCGCCAAGAGCAAGGTATGGCCCAATATCTAAAAATTGATGAACTTTATGATCGTATGGTTGAGCTAGCTAGAAAGGCTGAGCTTCATGTTAATCCAAATCGCGGACAAGGTGAGGATGAATGAAGAAGCATAAGTTTAAATTAGCCGCAGTTTTAAAACTTCGTGAAGCTAGAGAAAAGAAAGTTAAGACTGAACTTGGAAATATTGTAAAAGAAATCCAAAGAGTAAAAGATCGTATAGTTCAAATTGATAATGAAGTCGATGTTTATTATAACTCTCAAGAACAATCGACATCTAAAGATGGTATCACTGGCCGAATGATTCGATTCTACCCACAAGCGGTACAAGGTTTGAAATCTGATCGAGTCGTTACAGAAAACTTACTGGCTGCTCTTCAGCGTAAGTACGATAGAAAAGTAGAAGAATTAAAGATCGCCATGGGCGAAACAAAAATAATGACTAAAATGAAAGAAAAAGATTTTCAAGAATATAAAAAAGAAGTTGGAAAAAAAGAACTTTCTAATCTTGAAGAAATCCTGATGATGCGTCCTAAGGAGAATCAATCATGAAATATTTTATAAGTTTGATGATGATTATCGGCATGCAATCTATTTTTGCAGAGGATAAAGTCTATACAGAAACTGAGTTCCAAGAAAAAGTACAATCAGAAGTTTTGAAGCGTCTTGAAAAAATGGGAAACGGAAATCTGGTTGAGTTCTCAAAACAGTTGATGGAAAAAGAAGAGAAACTTAGAAACTCTGAACTGACTTTAAAAAAGAAAGAAGACGAATTAATGAATAGTAATCGTGACGTTCAGGCGACGATTAAGTCTTTTCAAGAAAAACAGAATAAATTTTTATCCTGCTTAGATGAGAGTGAAAGAAAAAAACAAGAAAGAATTCAACATATGGTGGATTCTATTGCCGGTATGAAGCCAAAAACAGCAGCAGACCTGCTTTCAGTGCAGGAGGCAGATATTTCCATACAAATTTTAGGAAAATTAGATTCCACTAAGGTCTCGAAAATATTCAATTTGATGGATAAGGAAATCTCTGCCCGGCTTCAAAAACAGTACATGACTATGAAAAGATAGAGATGCTGCCCTAAGTCTCAAACGAAATGGAGTGACATGCAGTTAAATGGTTTACAAAATATTCTTCAAGGTGCCAAAGCTTCTAAAGCTAGTGCACAAGAGAATCCAGCAGAAGGACTCTTAGAGTCTCTTGGTGGAGGCTTTGAAGGTATGCTTGCAGATCTTACTGCTGCTGTTGGCGAAACTGCTGATGGTCTAAGCCAAGCTTTGGTTGAAGTTCCAGAGTTCTTATCTGAAAAAATTGAAGAAGTTCTTGGCTCATTAAGTGAAGTTGCCGAGGGAACACCGCTAGGTTCATTCTTAGAGATGATGGGTGTTGATGCTAAAAGTCTTGGTGTGTCTAATGCTAATGAGTTTGTCTTTGATGGAGATGAATTCGTTAACCCTAATAAGCAAGTGTTTGACATTGAGTCAGCACTTGATGGTCTTAAACAGAAACTTGAGTCTGTAACTAAGCTTGTTAAGAGTGGATTAGAAGGTGACTTTGAATCGGCTAAAGTCTTTGCCGATGACTTAAAATCATTAAGACCTGGCAACAAGTTAAATAATAGTGAAATGAAGCGTCCGTCTTTCTTTGAGTCAGGTGACGACTTCTTGGCTAATAAAGAACTTGCTTCAAAGCAAGTTGTTACAGAATCTCCATATACAAAGATTACACAAAAGAATGCATCAATGTTTAGTAAGTATGCCAATGAAGCAACAGATGCTAAAAATGCTGATATCAGCTTGCCAGAAGCGCAATCAAATCAACAGATCTTAGCTGAAGCTATTACTGGTAAAACAAAAGCATCAGGTGATATGTCGGGAAAGACAAATTCATCTCAAGTATTAGATCTGTCAGGATCTAATACCGCTAAATCAAATGAAGTAATCTCAAAGATTGTAAACTATCTTGACCAGCAACAATTGACTTCAAAAGGTCAGCTTGATGTTATCGTCAAGCACGATGAACTTGGCCAATTTAGATTAAACGTTAATCGTGGTGCAGATAAAGGTTCAGTTGGAATGCAGATTTCTGCTACTGGCGAAGGTCATAGGTTTTTCACAGAGCACGAAGTAGAATTAGTAAAAGCTCTTAATCAAAATGGTGTAAAGTTAACAGATCTTAAAATTGTCCAGTCAGATATAATTGGTGGAAGTAAATCAAGTTCAAGTTCAGGATCATTCTCTGAGTCTTCAAGTGAAGGAAAGTCAGGTTCACAGTTTGCTGACTCTCAACAAAACCATCAAAGACAAGACCGTAACGGATCTGACCGAAGAAAATTTCTTTGGGAAGAATACCGTGAACGTATGGGAGCCTCGGCTTGACGAAAATAGGTCGCCCAGATTCAGGGCCGAATAATTTTAATAAAGTCAAAATTGCTAAATCTACTACTAGTTTAAAAAGTAATGGTCAAAAATCTGTTGGCGACGAACTTAATAGCTTTGCTGGTATTAAAGAAGAAAGTAAGTTTGTAGACGCAAAAAGCCACAACAAAATGGATAAAGACTCTTTCATGAAGCTGCTTGCATTTCAAATGAGCAACCAAGATCCGATGAGTCCAATGGATCAAAAACAATTTGCTGCTGATCTTGCACAATTTTCACAGTTAGAACAATTAACAAATATGAATACTGGTATGGCCAAACTAACTCAGGGTGGGGATACACAAGAAAGATTCCAAGGAGCAGCGTTTTTAGGTAAGCGTGCTATCACTGGTGGAACATCTATTGATTATAATGGTGAAGATTCAAGTGTGAACCTTCCATTCTTTTTACCTAACGATGCTAGAGCAATGACTGTGAGAATATTTGATTCTAAAAACCAATTGATTGGTAGAATTGAAAGAGAAAATGTTCCTGGCGGATCTCAAACTCTTGCCTGGGATGGTATTTCTTTAGATGGTACTCGCGCTCCAAAAGAAACATATCGTTTTGATGTAACAGCATATGATCAGAAATTACAAGAATTCAAAGGTGAGACAAGAGCTGCTGGTATTGTAAGTGCAGTCTCATTTGAAAATGGTGAAATGCTATTAACTATCGATGGGAAAAATAAAGTTTTCCTTAGAGACGTTATGAGTTTTGAAATGCCTACAGGCAAAAGTGGTGCTGCGCAAAATATGCCCGGATTGAAAAAGGCAGCCAATAACAGTTATTCTCAAATGAAGGAAGCTGCACAATAAGTGCAAAAAATATAATGGCAAATCCAAAGATTAATAACATGCTCATTCCAAACGTTTCTCGCATAGGCGGGAATCGTGAAGCAGATGTTAATCGTAAAACTGATTCGGCTTCTAAAAGTGAATTTGATGGATTGTTGCAAGAACAGCTTGAAGGCAAAAAGACACCTGATCAAGGTATCAGTCTTTCAACTCACGCTGCTAAGAGGCTTAAAGAACGTAACTTAGAAATGGATGCTGGCGAGTTTACAAAACTTAAAGGTGCTATTGAAATGTTAAAAAATAAAGGCGGACAGGATTCGT
>CAYGRY010000096.1:0-8483 GCA_964352405.1 uncultured Halobacteriovorax sp. | reverse complement strand
CTATTTTAACCGCGTTGCTGCTATGGAGTTTACGCTTAACCATGATGATGGCAGGAACCTTGAAAGTTTACATTTAGCCGATGTGATTTTAGTTGGAGTTTCTAGAACTTCAAAAACACCACTGTCCGTCTTTCTTTCTCTTAACGGTCTAAAAGTAGTGAATGTCCCTTTAATTCAGGGCTCGCCTCCACCGAAAGAACTCTTTGAAGTTGATCAACGCAAGATTTTCGCACTAACCATTGATGCTGATGCCTTAATTCAAATCCGTAGGAACCGTCTCGATCGATTAGGTGCCGCTAAGCACACTGGCGATTATGCTGATATGGAAAAGATTGTTTCAGAAATTGAGTGGGCTAATGGAGTTTTCAAAGAGAATAAACGTTGGCCAATTTTCAATGTAACTGACAAAGCCCTTGAAGAGACGGCGGCTGATATCATGAAGCTTTTAACTATGAGAAAGAATAATATCTTTAAACAAAGAGTTAGAACTGAATCTGAAGATTCTTAGAGCTCACAAAGATCAAATGTATCGTCTTCGTGCTTCAGTTCAAAGCGAATAGACTTAGCAATACCATCAGATCTTCTATGAGTGATTGTATGGTTAATTGGAATATATTTACCATCTGCTGAAAAGCCTAATGGAAAAGCGATTCCACCATTTCCAAGTGGTAATGCTTCAACTCTTTTTTCACCATAAAGCTCAAATTCTAATTGACCTGGTAGGCAAGATCTTGAGTTGACCAGGTAACCAAAAGCGGTCGGTCTTGTCTCACTAACTTCAATATTACGTTCTGGCTCACCACTTGATACAAGCATCTTTGTAACAAAGTGCTCTTTATTTCGAGACTGAACTCGAAGAGTAAATTCTTGATCAACTGGAATTTCAATTTGCCCAATGAAGTTGATCTCAACTTCCTTGCCATCGATGTAAGCACGTTGACGTCTTTTATCAACACCAATTAATGTCACTTTTGTTGTTGATTTTTTGCTTGCGGGACTTTTACCAACAACACTCGGCTGAGTTGGTGCTGTATCCGGAGTTGTAGTTACAACCTGTGGTGGTGGCGCCATTCCAGCTAACTCTAAAAGAGAATCTTTACCAAACCAAACAACAGCGGCTAAAATACCAACAAGTGCCATCATCGCCACTGGTGAAGTTTTCTTTGGATCCTGCTTTATTGATTTTTTTGCAACTGTACGAGTTCCACTTTTTGTTCGAGATTTGATATTTCTAGTTTTAGAAGAAACCCCTGAAGATGTTTTAACTCTTCTTGTACCCGTCTTATTAAGAGCTGTTGAAGTTACATTTGCGGTGCCAGTCGTTACTGATCTTGGTTGAGCATCAATTTGAAGATCATCTTGATTTTCTTCGACACGAGATTTCGTTTTTGGGGCAGTTTTCGCAGCCGATGTTTTTGTTTTAGTTTCCGTTTGACTACGAAGAGCTTTCAGTTTTGGAACTGTTTCTTCTTGTTGTTCAAAACCAAAATCTAGAACTCTATTTTCTGGTTTAGCTAATCCCTCATCAGCGTCACTGTTTCCAGATGATGCTGCCGGTGCATTGGTAGGCGCTCCGCCACCATTTTGTTCTTGTTTAAGAGCTTCAAGATAAGGCTTAAGATCAATTTTACCAAATTCAAAGAGTTTTTCACGATCAGTTTTAATCTCTTCTTTAAAGAGCTCCTTGGCAAAATAAGCCAAGTCAGTGGCATTAAAGTCAGCTTTATAAGAATAAAGAAAGCGAGTTAGCTCTTTATTCATTTCATTGAGATCATTAAAACGCTTAGTGCGATCTTTTGATAACGATTTTAAGACGATTTGATCAAGCTCTTTTGGAACCATCGGATTGATACTTGATGGTGGTGGAACTTTACACTCTTGAATTTTCTTTAGAACCGCCAGATCATTTGGTGCTTTAAAGAGTTTTCTAGAACATAGCATTTCCCAAAGAGTGATCCCCAGAGCAAATTGGTCATAGCGAGGATCAAGCTCCTGGCCATCAAGATATTCTGGAGCAAGATAAGAAAGCTTACCTTTAATCGTTCCTGCTTGTGTTGCTTCTGAGTTGGATTCAGCCTTAGCAATACCAAAGTCGATAACTTTAATAGCGCCATCATAGGTCAGCATAATATTATGGGGAGAAATATCTCTATGAACAATATTAGCTGCTTTACCTGTTAGTTTGTCTGTAAGGGTGTGTGCATAAAATAATCCCTGACAGGCTTGAGAAACAATATAAACGGAGATCTCAATTGGAAAAATGAAGCCACGTTTTTTTAATTTATCGAGATACTCTTTAAGATTTCGTCCGTCACAATACTCCATGGCAACGTAAAGCTGTCCATGTTGCATACCATAGTCATATGTCTGAACGATATTTGGATGAAGTAGACCAAAGGTCACTTTAATCTCATCCATAAACATAGTCTTAAAAGATTCATTTTGAGAATACTGAGGCTGTACCATTTTAATGGCTACAACTTTATCTGCTTGTTCTCCAAGAAAACGAGCACGACAAATCTTGGCCATACCACCGTCAACTAGGTGATCTAGAATCAAGTATCGACCAAATCTTTCGCGAGGCTTTTGACTACCATCAGACATTTTTATATCTCCCGAACATACATATCGGACATCGAGACGGAAAACTAAAGTAGTTTATGCTATTTGTTTAATTGATTAAAACTTCAGTAAAATTAGGGAATTGAAGCAATATATCCTCTCTTTTTGGACTCAAATTATCTTGGCAAAGACCAAAAACGCTATAGAGGTGGAAGGAGTTTTGATTGAAGTCCGGATGCAACCTCATATAGTTCGCAAATTGAGGAAGCGCCACACTCGAGTAACCAGCATCTGCTGCAAAGGACTTGAATGTACCATGGGATATTTTTTGCGAGTCTTGAGCGTAAGCAACAACGACATAATGTTTTTTACAGGCTGATAAGGTTTGCTTTTCACTGACAGAAAGCCACTGCCAAAAAGGACTCTGATCCCCCACTTCGCTCATCAAAAGGTCATACACTAGTG
This sequence comes from uncultured Halobacteriovorax sp., assembly GCA_964352405.1. Lineage (GTDB taxonomy): Bacteria > Bdellovibrionota > Bacteriovoracia > Bacteriovoracales > Bacteriovoracaceae > UBA4207. Next base: position 5,456 of record CAYGRY010000096.1, on the reverse strand, counting down.
TAAGCTCGGCGTACCAAGATGTTCTTTTAAAATGCAAAGAATCATTCCAAGTCTGATTACCAAACTTACCACCACGGACCACAAAGTCTTCAGTTAAAGTTTGATTTTTACTAAGATTGGCGCAAGCGCTGATAAGAAGTACAGAAACTAGTAACGCTCTTTTAACCATTGCAAGACATCCTTCAAAACCAATTCATTTTCATTGTCAGATAACAAATCTCGCTGCGCTCTTTCGTATTCAATCAGCCTAGAATTCTCACTATCTAAAGCTTTGGTAAAGAGTCTGGCAAAATTTATTGATCCTATTGTATCACTTCCTGATAACAAGGTTAAAGTCGGAACATCAATTAAATAGGAAGCATTTTGCTCAAGTTTTATCAGTTTTTCCACTTCCCGGTATGTTCTAAGCACCAACTGCTCACGAATAAGTGGGTCTTCAGATAACTTCATCCTAGCCTTTTCACTGACTGATCGATCTGAGATTTTAAGTTTCCAAGGCAAAGTGATCAAATCAAATGGATGCCTTAAACGATCGAAAATAAGACCGTTTGTTTTTGGAAGTGCGTTATTAAAACGTAGTAATGGGTTGGATAGAATTAAGCCTTTTAATGCTTTTTCAGGTGGAAGACTTTGGCGATGATGCAGCCTTATGGCCAATAATCCACCAAGCCCTTGACCTGCTAAAATCGCTGATTGATCAAGAGATTTTAGATAGTCTTCAATATCATCAACAATTTCATCATGTTTATCGATGACTCCTCTTCCTCCGCCAGATCTTCCAAATCCTCTCATATCAAGCATCGATACAGCTACACCTGCTCCACTTAATGCTGTGGCAAATTGTTGATAAATTCCATGATAATCAAAAAGATCATGGAGAAAAACAAGATGAGTTTGAGATGTCTTATTGGGAAGATACTTTTTTACAAAAATCTCTCGAGAAGAGTCACGAGTTGAGACAAAGATTTCGTCAATGACTTGAGTCATTAACGAGCCTGTTCAATATAATCTTCAATTGCCTTCTTTGCTTGCTCGCCTAGTCCATGAAAGCGAAGAGAAAATCCTTGAGACCCCTCAAGAACTCTTACAACTTTTCCAGTTGCTGTAAAAGACTTTGCACCATTGTCAGGGTGAACATTAAGCTTAACTTCATCGCCTGATTTACATGGAAAGTTAGCAACTAAAACTTGTAAACCACCAGTTGAAATATCACGACAAACACCTTCGTAAACTTCTTGGCGATCATGAAATAAAAGACGAGCAACAAAAGGTTTTCTTGTATGCATTCTTCTATCACTATCATCAATCACTGGAGGCATATCGCTTGTAATACGATCAAAGAGTTGTGTCTCAGCTAAGAATTGCCAATTCTCCATTCCGGGAACGAAGACAAACGTTTTTCCGTTAATACGATTTTCTTTATAAGCTCGGCGCATTTGAGAAATTGAGTATGGACCATATTCAACTTCATCGGCACCACGATCATAACCAATTTTAATCGTGATACAAGCTTGGTCTTCTGAAAGTGATCCGATATCTAAAACGGGACGATCACCTTTTGGAGGTTCTGAAGCATTCATAGGAGGTTGAGCAGGAGCAGCACCACTAAAATAATGTGCCAGTTGATCGACGGATTTTGCTCGTTGCCAGTTATCAAATCCTTTTGTCCAAACATAAGACTCACCATCAAGGGTGCTATCTTGAAATAAGCTAGCAAGCTCACTTTCTTCAACTGGACCGATTCGATCACTACCACTGACGTAATACCAAGACGACGACATGGTTTTCTCCTTTAGCTAAAACTGTCACTAAATAGCTCAATTTACATTCCTTACTAGTTTAACCCCTCGAAACTACAGACCCAACATGGTCGAAATTGCCCGTTTCCCCCTTTCGGGTTCAAGTTTTGCCCCTTTTTTCCCGATAGGACCGATTGAGTATATGTATTTAAACATAAAAGGCATCAACCATGGGGACGCCATGTTTAGTAAAATAAAGTTTTTCATCATTCTCACCTCTGCATTAATGCTTGCAAGCTCGTGTGGAGTTGAAGAATTCGCTTCAAAAAAGAAGAAAGACTCGACACAAATTAGTGCGATTCAAACAAATACACAAAGTGCCTGCTCAAACTTCACTTATATCAAGCCTAAAGTTGATTTCTTATTTCTATGGGATAACTCAAGCTCTGCCGTTTTTATCAATGACCAAACAAGACAGGCTTTAAACCAAACAATCGATCTGATCTCTAATCGCTTTGACTATCATATTGTGCTTGCACCACTTGTTGTTCCAAACGGCGCAAGTGTTAATAGCTACGCTGGACTTATCGTCAGTGATACTCCTTCTGGAGAAATGACAAATACAGCTCTATCAATGCGAATTGATCGCTCAGCCGCGCAAAACCATCTTTCTACTTTTCCTGCTGTAGGAAGTTCTGAGTTTGGGACACAACGTGCGATTGATCTTCTTAATACTAATAAAACTACTTCATCCGGGGCGCTTAAAAATGCCTTTCGTTATGGGGCTCACACTATTGTTGTCTTGATGTCGACAGAAGATGACGATGGAGTCTTTCAAGCGGCTGGTGGTAGTGAATATCAAAAACTTACGAATTTTGTTTCTCAAAAAACAAGTTCACTTAATAGTTTAAAAAATTCTCTTGATTCTTTGCAACTTAGATTTTTCTCGATTGTTAGAAAGAGAATATGTAATCAAAACTATGCGCCAATGAATCCATTTGCCTTTAGTGAAGCTTACCGTCGTGTCTCAGAACAAGTGTTCTATTCACAGTCTCCTCTACCTGCAGATATTGGAAATAATCGCGACAGTTTTGATCTTTGTGATATTAGTGACTTCACCAAAGTTTTTGATGGAATTAATAACTCTATTCAAGATTTTATCCTAGGACATAAGTATAATTATTGGCCGGTAGCACAAGCTGGAGCCAATATTGATCCAAATGAAATTACTGTCACTAAAGATGGTGTGAGTTATCCTCAAATTAGCGAACCCGTTTTTGGTAATCCAAATGGCTTTAGCTTTTCTAATACAGTTCAAAGCGTGAACACTCGCTTTGCACCGGATTCCGGTGAACCATTTACAGGTTATGTGGTTAAACTTTATGGTAATGCTCAAGTGACTTATCCAGAATGTATGTCTGTTAGAACTCAGACAGTGCTTGAATGGTATGGTTATGCTCACCTTCAATCAAAACCAGTTGAAGCTTCAATTCAATTAAAAATTGATGGAATACCAGTGAGTCAATGCCCATCAAATCCTAGTGGATGTAACGGCTGGGAGTTGATTAAATCTGGTGCAGGTCCTACTTATATTAGTAACCAAAATATGCGAATCACAGCACCAAATAATTTTACGCCAAAGTCTCCAGGCATGGTTAAATCTGGTTACTTCTTAAAGCTTCATGGAAATGCTGCTTATTCTAATGGACAGTCGGTCAGTGTGATTTACGACCCTTCAGGAACCTAAGCTAGCGAGTTTTAAGCTCGTTAGCTCTTTCAATCGCATTCATTAATTTAATAGCTGGATACATCTTAACGATCTGATCATAATTAACAGTTGATGAAATTCTATTTTCTTCACCGACGACAAGATCATCACATAGGTCTTGATCGATGGCTTCTTTAAGGTCATTTTCCGAAATCGCCGTACCACTAGCTGCAAAACCTTCTAGAATAGCTGAGATATCTGCTTCGATCGCCGTCCCTTTAATTCCTTTAATGGTGATTTGATCCATGATTTTTTTAAGAAATATTTCACATTTAGGTGAGATCGTAAGTTTCTTATTATCTTCTAGGCGACGTTGATTTTGTAAAAAGCTCATGAGGAATTTTATACGTTCTGGATTCGCAATTTGAATCAGCTTCATCGCTCCGTCTTCATCTTCCGTTAATTCCAAATAGCCTTGATCTTTTAACAATAAAAAGAATTCTTCAAACTTTACGTCTTGAAGATTGAAAATATCCGAGGCATAAAACTTCAAAATATTCATATGAAGATTGACCACTCCATCAAGTTCTTCACCGTGAGTTTTTAGGGCCATATAAATTAATGATAAAGCGCGAATGATATCGTTGTTTTGAAAGAATTTATAATCGGCAACCTTGCCACCTTTACCGTAACCAATAGAGTTACTTTCAAGCTCTTTGACTCTTTCATTTGTTTTTCTAAGACGATCGGCAAGCGTATTAATAATTGTTTTAAACCACGGATTAAGACCTTCCATGGTTTTAGCAAAGGCGACGAAAGAGATCTCAACCATATCTGTCGTGACCATGGCTGAAGCAGAGCATGAACGACGACGAGCCTTTTGATCAAAGAAGGCCATCTCACCGATAACCTCACCTGCACGCAGCACACCGATCTCTACAAAGCCTCTACCCTTTGGACGAAACAAACGAATTTGTCCGCGCTGAATAATATAAAGCGATTCAGCAGCATCATTCTCGTTAAAGAGGATTTCACCCGGCTTATAAGTTTTTAATCCGGATTTCTTAGCCCCTGCTGTACTCATCCAATTCTCTCCACCACACAAGCCAGTGCTTCACCACCACCAATACAGATAGAAGCTAGGCCGTACTTTTTATTTTGATGAGCTAGAGCATTCATCAACGTCACAATAATACGAGTTCCTGAACAACCGATTGGGTGACCAAGAGAAACGCCACCACCAAAAATATTCACTTGTGAATGATTAAGATTAAACTCTTTCATGGCTGCCATTGGAACAACGGCGAAGGCTTCATTGATTTCAAATAAATCGATATCATTAATTTTAAGCTTAGCTTTATCTAGCGCTTTTTTCATCGCTTCAACTGGGGCCGTCGTAAACCATGTTGGGTTTTGCGCATGAGATGCCCATGAGACTAATTTAAACTTGGCACGGTCTTTATAATCTTCACCAGCAACAACAAGCGCTGCAGCCCCATCATTAATAGTTGAAGCATTGGCAGCAGTGATCGTTCCATTCTTATCAAACGCAGGTCTTAAACTTGGCATCTTTTCAAAATTCGCTTTTGCTGGGCCTTCGTCTGTATCAACGATAATATCGCCCTTTCTGCCAGGAACTGTTACTGAAACAATTTCTTTAGCAAAAATACCGTCAGCAATGGCTTTTTGTGCACGCTTAAAACTTTCGATTGAAAAAGCATCTTGTTGTTCACGCGTAAATTCATATTTAGTGGCGCATTCTTCGGCGCAATTTCCCATTGGGCGATCAGTATAAACATCCCAAAGACCATCCCATTGCATTGAATCTTTAATTTCGCCGCCACCAAACTTAATGCCCGAGCGACCGCTTGGAAGAAGATGTGGTGCCAATGACATATTCTCCATGCCACCAGCAACAACTAATTGGTTATCACCAGCAAGAATGGATTGAGCTGCTGCAATTGTTGTACGCATGCCAGAGCCGCAAACTTTATTAATGGTTGTACATG